>JBBSKS010000109.1:0-8302 GCA_038256095.1 Actinomycetales bacterium
ACCAGTCCGGCGCTCGCTTGCCCAAGAAGGCGTCGCGACCTTCAACCGCTTCGTCGGTCATGTAGGCCAAACGGGTGGCCTCGCCGGCGAAGACTTGCTGTCCCATCAAGCCATCATCAGCGAGGTTGAACGCGAACTTCAGCATCCGCTGCGCTGTTGGAGATTTGCCAACGATCTCGGCAGCCACGACCAGGGCCTCGGCTTCAAGGTCTGCGTGGTCGACCACGAGATTGACCGCACCCATCCGCTGCATCGTTGCTGCGTCATACGTGCGACCGAGGAAGAAGATCTCGCGGGCGTTCTTCTGGCCGACCATTTTGGCCAGGTATGCCGACCCGTAACCGGCGTCGAAACTGCCCACGTCGGCGTCGGTCTGCTTAAACCGCGCGTGCTCGGCGGAGGCAATCGTCAAGTCGCACACCACGTGCAGAGAGTGCCCACCACCGGCGGCCCACCCGTTGACCACGGCCACCACGACCTTGGGCATGGTGCGGATGAGGCGTTGGACCTCCAAGATGTGAAGTCGACCGCCGGCTGCTTTGACCCGCGCTTCGTCGACGGACTCGGCGCCCTCCCCATCGGCATACTGATATCCCGAGCGGCCGCGAATGCGCTGGTCACCACCGGAGCAAAAAGCTCGGCCACCATCTTTGGTGCTAGGGCCGTTGCCGGTGATCAAGATGACGCCGACATCGGGCGTCATCCGAGCGTGGTCGAGCGCCCGATAGAGCTCATCGACGGTGTGGGGTCGGAACGCGTTGCGCACGTGCGGGCGGTCAAAGGCAATGCGCACACACCCAGTCGAGCGCGCCCGGTGGTAGGAGATGTCGGTGAAGTCGAAACCGGGCACCACATTCCAAGACTGCGGGTCGAAGGTTTCAGAGACTGCGTTGGTGTCATCGCTCACAGCGCCTCAGACTAAGCGCATGACGCCGCGCCGACCACAGGGGATCTCACCCACGGCCGAAGAGTTGCTCGAATCGGCGCACGTCGTCGACCTTCCGTTACGCGTTCCGTTTCGTAACATCACCCGTCGTCAAACCATGCTGCTGCGCGGGCCGCAAGGGTGGGCCGAGTTCGGGCCTTTTCCTGAGTATGCCGACGCCGAGGCCGCCACCTGGCTGCGGTCGGCTATCGAGGCCGGCTGGGGGCAGCCGGTGCAGGCGGTTCGGGATTCCATCGAGGTCAACGCCACTGTGCCGGCGGTTGCGGCCCCGGATGTGGACGCAATCCTCGACGCCTTCCCGGGGTGCAGGACCGCCAAGGTCAAGGTGGCTCAGCGGGGGCAGGGGCTCGAAGATGACCTAGCCCGGGTCGGCGCCGTGCGAAACCGGCTGGGCCCCAACGGAAGAATCAGGGTCGACGCTAATGGAGCCTGGGATCTGCAGCAGGCTCGGGATGCTCTAAGGGCGCTGTCGGCATACGACCTGGAGTATGCCGAGCAGCCCGTGACCGAGGTCGCAGACCTGGCGCGATTGCGAGTGGGGCTCGCCGCCAGCCGCATCGACGTCCCCATTGCTGCCGATGAGTCGATCCGTCGAGCCGCCGACCCCATGCTGGTTGCTCGGTCGGAAGCAGCCGATCTGATCGTCATTAAGGTGGCGCCGCTTGGGGGAGTGAGCGCAGCCTTAGAGATTGTGGCGGACTGTGGGCTGCCCACAGTGGTCTCCTCAGCCCTCGACAGCTCGGTGGGTATCGCAGCCGGGGTGGCCCTGGCGTGCGCGCTGCCGGAGCTGAATCACGCATGCGGTTTGGGCACCGTCGCCCTTTTCGACGGCGACGTCTGCGTCGATCCGTTGCAGGCGACCGACGGCATACTCACCCTCACAGACGCCAGCCGGGCCACCCAGACGGTAGACCCCGAGCTCCTGCAGCGATATTGCGCCGACAACGAGACCACCTCGTGGTGGTTGGACCGGTTGACCCGCTGCCGCGACCTGCTGTAGGCCCTTCTCCGCGCACGAAGTTTACGCAACGGAAACACGGTAAATGTGCTCGAAACATCATGGGTCACACGGGCGTAACACCGCAGTCGCAGACTCACATGCATCGGTGCGCCGTCTAGGGCCGCACCCCGAAATTTTCAGGAGACACTTCATGGAACTCACCTCTGGTGACGTCTGGGTGATGGTGTCAGCGGCCCTGGTGCTGTTGATGACCCCCGGTCTTGCGTTCTTTTACGGCGGGCTGACCCGCGCCAAAGCCTCCTTGAACATGATGATGATGAGTTTTGTCTCCATCGGCATGGTCGGGGTCATCTGGGTCCTGTGGGGCTACTCGATGAGCGGCGGCGAGTCCGAGTTGTGGGGCGTTTTCGGCAGCCCCTTTACTTCCTTTGGCTTGTCTAACCTCGTTGGCACCAGCGACCTCATCGGTGCTGGCTTCGGAGCGACCTTCGCCATTATCACCGTCGCGCTGATCAGTGGTGCGGTCGCGGACCGCACGAAGTTCGGCGCTTGGACGGTCTTCGTGCCGATCTGGGTCACGCTCGTCTACTGCCCCCTGGCCTTCATGGTCTGGGGTGGCGGCCTGCTCAGCGCCGACGGCTGGATCGGTCAGACCTTCGGAGAGGCCATCGACTACGCCGGTGGCACCGTGGTGCACATCAATGCTGGTGTCGCTGCTCTCGTTTTGGTCTACATCATCGGCCAGCGCGCTGGCTTCGGGAAGATGGGCTTCCACAAGCCGCACAATGTGCCGCTGGTCATGCTCGGTGCCGCACTGCTGTGGTTCGGGTGGTTCGGGTTCAACGGTGGCGCCGCGAGCACCAGCGAAGAGGCTGGGCTGATCTGGGTCAACACGCTGGTCGCTCCCGCCGCCGCCATGCTCGGTTGGCTGCTGGTCGAGCGCGTCCGCGACGGACGCCCCACTTCGGTTGGAGCCGCTTCCGGTGTGGTCGCTGGCTTGGTGGCCATCACCCCGGCGTGTGCCAACCTCAGCCCCGTCGGCTCGATCGCTCTCGGCGTCGTCGCCGGCGCCATCTCCGCCCTGGCCATCGGCCTGAAGTACAAGTTCGGGTATGACGATGCGCTCGATGTCGTCGGTGTGCACCTGGTCGCAGGGCTGATCGGCACCATCGGCATCGGCTTCCTGATGCTGCCCACCGACGGCGTCGGTGGCGGCCTGTTCTACGGCGGAGGTTTCGACCAACTTGTCGCCCAGGTCGTGGCTGCTGTCTTCACCATCGCCTTCACTGGTGTGCTGACGCTGGTGATCGGTATGTCGATCGCCAAGACCATCGGTTTCCGCATCTCGGTCGAGGACGAAGAGCTCGGTGTCGACCTCGCTGCCCACGGTGAGACGGCCTACGAGTTCGAGTCCACCGCGACCGATAACTCGGCCAAGGACACCGTCTCGGTCTAATCAAGCACCGCTAGATCTCACTGGCACCGCGCAGCGGGCGATGCACCAAACGGTGCACCGCCCGCTGTGGCGTTTCCTCCCGCCTCTTCAAGCGATATCCTTATGACGCTCCTACGTCCACACGATCGGTCTTCCGGCGGCGCATCAACGCGCGTGGGCGCTCCCATTCATTAGGCAGAGGTGTTTCGAGTGCCCACGGGCAAGGTCAGGTTCTTTAACGAAGACAAGGGCTTCGGTTTCCTCTCCAGCGACGAAGGCGAAGACGTCTACGTCCACGCCAGCGCCCTACCCAAGGGCACTGAGGCGCTGCAGCGTGGGGCACGGGTCGAGTTCGATATCGCCCAGGGCCGGCGTGGGGACCAAGCGCTGAGCGTGCGCCTTCTCGAGCCCGCCCAGTCCGTGGCCAAGACCATAGCGATCCGGGACCGCAAGCCTGCCGACGAGATGGCGGTCGTGGTTGAAGATCTCATTGCCGTGCTCGATCACGCCGGAAATTCCTTGCGCCGTGGCAAGTACCCAGACGCCAAGGTGTCTTCAGCGTTGTCAAAGACGCTGCGAGCCGTGGCCGACCAGTTCGATGTCGGAGCCTAAAATATGCCGACTCTGAAGGCAGACCCCACGTTGTACGGCGCCATCGAGGTTGCTCGACTGGCCGCCGTCGAGATTGCTGAGCCTGGAGCAGTGGGCGAGCACCTCGGAGTCGATATGGACGCCGAGCGCTTGGCCACGCACTTCTTCTCATGCGTCGCGCCCGGGTATCCCGGCTGGCGTTGGGCGATCACGCTCGCCAGACCGCCACGAGGGCGCAAGCCCACGGTCTGCGAGACGCACTTGGTGCCTGGGAGTGGATCGATGATCTCCCCGGTCTGGTTGCCGTATGCCGAGCGCCTGGCACCTGGTGACATCGGAACGGGTGACCGCACGCCGTACGTGGACGAAGATCCGCTGCTTGTGCCCGGATTTGAAGCCACCGGTGACGAGGATGTTGACGAGGTCGGTTTCTTCGAGTTGGGCCTAGGCCGGGCACGGGTGCTTTCGGCCCACGGCCGTGAGCAAGCCGCGCAGCGCTGGTACGACGGCGCCCGAGGACCCACCGCCGAAGGCGCCCGCAGCGCTCCGGCTCCGTGCAGCACCTGCGGATTTTTTGTCCCCATGGCGGGTGTGTTGCGCTCGCTGTTCGGCGTGTGTGCGAATGCCTGGTCACCTAGCGACGCGTCTGTGGTCAGCATCGACCACGGCTGCGGCGCACACAGTGAAATTGATCTAGAGTCTCGGCCTTCCCCCGCGGTCGAAGCGCCCGTGCTCGATGACCTCGCGGTGGATCTCGTCGATCGCTAGACCTGCCCAGCACGGGCTCGGCTAGGGGTGAGTTTCGTGTTCGCGTGTCCGAACCACGTACAGGTACCCCAGTGCACCTATGGTCAATCCGGCTATTGGCACCCAGCGCCACCACGAACGGTCTCCGGCCGACAGCGAGGGCATAGTCCACATCAAAGTCTGTGCGATTATCCATAGCACCAGGCCGACGCGAACGATCACGATGGACCGCAACGGCAGGATCATTGGAATGATCAGCCGATCTGGAGCGTGTTTTTCCTCTTCCAGACCCATTGCGCCACTCTAGACACAAAGTAGAGGTCCTCGGCATGGCAACGACCGTGAAGCAACCCCGCCCTTCGGGGATCGATTCTTATTTCAAAATTTCCGAGCGGGGGTCAACGGTTGGCCGCGAAATTCGAGGCGGGGTAGCCACCTTCTTCACGATGGCTTACATCGTGATCCTTAACCCACTGATCATCGGCACCGTCCCGGACGGCACCGGTGAGTTCCTCGCTGGCGGTGACCTTGCCCAGGTGGCCGCCGCAACCGCATTGATCGCTGGCCTTATCACCATCGTGATGGGGCTCTGGGCCAATTTCCCCTTGGCCATGGCAGCGGGCTTGGGCCTGAACGCCTTCGTGGCCTTCAGCATTGCCAGCCTCGAAGGCGTCACCTGGGCGGACGCCATGGGCTTGGTCGTGATCGAGGGCCTCCTCCTCCTGGTCTTGGTCCTGACCGGCTTCCGCGAGGCCGTCTTTAAGGCCATTCCTGGTCAGCTTAAGGTTGCTATCAGCGTTGGGTTGGGGCTCTTCATCACCATCATTGGCCTAGTCAACGCTGGCATCGTTCGCAAGCCCGGCGGCGGGCCTGTGCCGGTCGAGTTAGGCATCGGCGGCCAACTGAACGGATGGCCGACACTGGTCTTCATCGTGGGATTGTTTGCGATCTTGGGCATGTGGGCTCGTAAGGTCCAAGCGGCGATCCTCATCGGCATCGTCGGCACCACGCTGCTGGCCGTGACGGTTGAGGCGATCTTCTCGATCGGCACCCAGACCGATGAGACGGGTGCTGTCGTGAACCCCACCGGTTGGGGTTTGTCGTCACCTACGTTGCCCGACACGCTCGCAAGTGTTCCCAACTTCGGCTTGATTGGTGAGTTCAATCTGCTCGGGTCCTTCGAAGCTGTCGGCTTCATCACTGTCTTCTTGTTGGTCTTCACTCTGATGCTGGCCGACTTCTTCGACACCATGGGCACCATGGTCGCCGTCGGCTCTGAGGGAGACCTGCTCGACGAGCATGGCAACCCGCCCAACACCCGTCGCATCCTGGTTATTGACGCCCTTGGCGCTGTCGCCGGTGGCGCTGGAAGCACCAGCACGAACACTGCATTCATTGAATCCGCAGCAGGTGTCGGCGCGGGTGCGCGCACCGGGCTTGCCTCGGTCGTGACCGGTGGCTTGTTTTTGCTGGCCACCTTCTTTACGCCCTTGGTCGCTGTAGTGCCGTATGAGGCCGCGACGCCCGCATTGGTGATCGTTGGATTCTTGATGATGCAACAGGTTGGCGGCATCGACTGGAAAGACATGGAGATTGCTTTTCCCGCCTTCTTGACGATCGTCCTGATGCCGTTCACGTACTCCATCACCGCTGGCATCGGAGCGGGATTTGTTGCCTTCGTCGCTATCAAGGCCATGAAGGGCAAGGCCTCAGAGATCCATGGTTTGATGTGGCTCCTGGCCTTCCTGTTCGTGATCTACTTCGCGATCGCGCCGCTCCGCATGCTGATCACCTAGGAATAGTTAGCCAGGCTAAGCAGTTTGTCCAAAGGTGATTGCTGCGTCGCCTCCGAATAACTCTCCATGCGCCAGCCCCGACGACGTGTCGGGGCTGGCGCATGATCTGCGTCTGGCCTGTATGCGCGTCTCACGGCGGGTGCGCTTCGAAAGCTCAGGCGAGTTAGCGCCGCACCATTTCAGTGTGCTGGCCCAACTCAAAGACGCCCCGGCGACGCTGGGGGACTTGGCTGAGCGTGAGCAGGTTCGTGCGCCCAGCATGACCCGCACCGTCGCGTCCTTGGTCGAGGCTGAGTGGGTCACCCGCACCCCGGCCCCCCACGACGGCCGCGTGGCATTGATTGCCCTGACCGAGGCTGGGGCCCAGATGTTGGCGAACGAGCGGGCCAAACGCGACGCCTGGATGACGGTGCGTTTGGAGACCTTGCCTCCCGGCGAGCAGGACACTCTGCGCGCCGCCACGGAGATCTTGGAGCGCGTGGTGGCCCGATGAGCGCGATGTTTACTGCGCTCTCGGTGCGCAACTACCGGGTGTACGCCGCCGGCGCGCTGATCTCCAACACCGGCACCTGGATGGGGCGGGTGGCTCAAGACTGGGTCGTGCTGACCGAGCTGACCAACAACTCAGCCCAAGCACTCGGCATCGTCACCGGCCTGCAGTTTTTGCCAATGCTCTTGCTGGCGCCGCTGGGGGGTGCGCTGTCGGACCGTTTCGCCAAACGCCGGTTGATGTTCATCACCCAGGCCGTGATGGTGTTGACGGCGGTGGCCATGGGGGTGCTGGTGCTCTCGGGCGTCATGGAGTTGTGGCATATGTATGTGCTGGCGTTCCTCCAAGGCTCCGCTGCCGCCCTCGACGCCCCAGCGCGTCAGGCCATCGTGTCCGAGTTGGTGCCGCCGGAGCGGTTGACCAATGCGGTAGGCCTCAACAGTGCCTCGTTCAACAGCGGTCGCCTCATCGGGCCCGCGCTGGCTGGGTTGCTGATCGCGTGGGTCGGCACGGGGCCCACGCTGCTGGTCAACGCCGTGACCTTCGTGGCCGTGATGATCGCGCTCTTCCTGCTTGACCCGTCCCAGTTGCGGCTGACCCCTCGTAGTAAGGGTGGCCGCGGACAGATCCGTGAGGGTGTCCGGTACGTCCGCGGGCGGCCCGACATCATGTTGATCATGGCGTTGGTCTTCGTGCACGGAACCTTCGGGATGAATTTCCAACTGACCAACGCGCTGATGGCCACCGAGGTTTTCGATCGGGGTGTCAAAGAGTTCGGCCTGCTGGGCTCAGTGATGGCCATCGGATCCCTGTCCGGGGCCCTGCTTGCAGCCCGACGTGAACGCCCCCGCTGGCGGATGCTGCTCGGGGCCATGGCCGCCTTCACTGTGTTCACCGCCGTGCTGGCCTTCGCCCCGTCATTCGAAATGTATGCCGTGCTGTTGGTGCCCACCGGCCTGGCCGCGCTGACGGTGATGGTGACCGCCAACTCGATGGTCCAGCTGAGCGTGGACTCGCACGTGCGCGGTCGCGTGATGTCGCTCTATATGGCGGTCTTTTTCGGTGGGACGCCGTTGGGCGCACCGCTGATCGGGTGGATCGGGGATGAGTTTGGCGCACGATGGACCATCGGCATCGGGACGCTGATGTGCGGGCTGGCCGTCACTGCTGCCACTGTGTACCTCATGCGCACCGACCACCTCCACCTGCGGCGCGGCCCCTCATGGCACGAGCCCGTCGTCGTCGAACGAGAGAACCTGCAGGCCATGCCAGAGCAGGCACGCTGATGGGTGCTCGTAGTCGACGGATCGTCGTCATCGTGGCTTTGTTTACGATG
>JBBSKS010000110.1:0-7998 GCA_038256095.1 Actinomycetales bacterium
ACCCAGACAAGAATGAGGAGACACCCACACGTGGCTGTCAAGATTCGCTTAAAGCGCATGGGCAAGATCCGTGCGCCCTTTTACCGTGTCGTTGTCATGGACTCCCGCGCCAAGCGGGACGGCCGGGCGATCGAAGAGATCGGCAAGTACCACCCCACCGAAGAGCCGTCGTTGATCGACATCGACTCCGAGCGTGCGCAGCACTGGCTGTCCGTTGGCGCACAGCCGACCGAGCAGGTCCAGGCGCTGCTGAAGGTCACGGGCGACTGGGCCAAGTTCACCGGCGAGGGCGACCCAGCGGGCACCTTGCGTCACGCACCGGCCCGCGCTGACAAGAAGGCTTTGTATGAGGCGGCTCTGGCCGCAGCAGACGGTGCTGAATCGAGCGCAGCGACGACCCGCAAGGCCAAGAAGCCCGCCAAGGACGTCGAAGCGGCTCCCGAGGTTGCCAAAGAGGCTCCGGCCGAGGTTGCTCCCGACGCCGATGCGGCCGACGAGGCCAAGCCGGCTCAGGCCTGAGCATGCTCGAAGAGGCTCTAGAGCACCTAGTCAAGGGCATCGTGGACCATGACGGCGACGTCGTGGTTCGCCACAAAGGCAGTCGCGGTGGCGACGTGCTTGAGGTGCGAGTCCACCCTGAGGACCTCGGCCGTGTGATCGGTCGTCGTGGTCGCACCGCTGGAGCGTTGCGCACCGTGATGACCGCCCTAGGCGAAGGACAGAAGGTCCGTGTCGACATCGTCGACACCGACCGCCAGCGCTAATCGGTGGTTCATCGATGACCGCAGGACAAGGCCTCGTGCTGGTGGCACGCGTCGGCAAGCCGCACGGCTTGCGCGGCGAAGTCACCGTGCAGCTCCACACTGACGACCCTGATCGGCGGCTTGCTGTCAACGCAACGTTGATGTGCGAGCCGCTTGATCGTGGGCCGCTGACCATCGCCACGGTGCGCGTCCACCAGGGACGTCACCTCCTTGGCTTCGCATTAGTCTCTGACCGTGAGGGCGCAGAGGCGCTGCGCAATACCCGGCTGTTTGTGTCTGCGCTAGACCCCGACGGGATGCGCAGCCGCAATGACGACATGCCGGGCCAGGACGCCGACGAGTACTACGAAGACGAATTGGTCGGCATGAGCGTGGTGCTGACCACCGGCGAGACCATCGGGACCGTGAGCGCTCTGCATACCCGCGCTGCTCAAGATCTTTTAGAGATCATGCAATCGAGCGGTGCCACCGCCTTGGTGCCGTTCGTCGCCGCGCTGGTCCCGCGTGTCGACTCAGAGCGCCGCGAGGTCGTAATCGACCCGCCCGCGGGCCTTTTGGACATGGGCGACTGACGTGCGCGTCGACGTTGTCAGCATCTTCCCCGCATACCTAGAGCCGCTCGGCTTGTCGCTCATCGGCAAGGCAGTCAGTCAAGGGCTGCTTGACGTGCGCATCCACGACCTTCGGGACTTCGCGCACGACCGTCACCGCACAGTCGATGACACACCGTACGGCGGGGGCGCTGGCATGGTGATGCGACCCGAGCCCTGGGGCGAAGCGTTGGACGCTCTCTGCGATGGTGACGACGTGCCGCACCTCATCGTGCCAGGGCCCGGCGGCGCACTCTTCACGCAGTCCATGGCGGCCGATCTGGCCTGTGCACCACGCCTGGCGTTCGCCTGCGGACGATACGAGGGCATTGATGAGCGAGTCATTGATGAGGCGCGGACCCGGATGCCGGTCTCGGTGATCTCCTTGGGCGATTACGTGCTCAACGGCGGTGAAGTCGCGGCCATGGCCATGATCGAGGCGATTGCCCGACTCATACCCGGCGTGATCGGCAACGCGGCCTCCCTAGAGGAGGAGTCGCACACCGGTGGCCTCCTTGAGTACCCGATCTACACCAAACCGCGGCAATGGCGGGGCTACGAAGTGCCCCCCGTGCTGCTCAGTGGCGACCACGGAGCCATCCAAACCTGGCGCCGTGCGCAGCGCCACGAGCGCACCGAGCAGAACCGGCCAGATCTACTGCGCCTTGCCGATCGCTCGCCGGTCGCTGCCTCGACGCAGAACCCACACTTTGTTGCAGGCGTGCGTGAGGATGCCGGCGAGATCTGGACCATGGCCCGTGCCTGCTGGTTGACCGAGGGACGCGATCATGACAGCTTCTCCATCCCGGCACTGACCGAGAGTCTGGCCGATGTCGAAGAATGGATGACCCAATGGAACGTGTGGGTCGTTCGGTCCAATGGTCGTCTCGTTGGCTCGGTGCGCGCGCGACGGACGGGGGACGTGTGGGATATCGGTCGCCTCATGGTGGCCCCCGATCTGCAGGGGCAAGGTCTGGGCAAGGCCCTCCTCGCGTATGCCGAGGGCCAAGCCCCAGATGACGTCGTCACGTTCAGCATGTTCACCGGCGGTCATTCTGTCGCGAATCTGCGCATGTATCAGCGGGCTGGCTACGACATCTGTGGCCATTCCACATACTCAGGCATCCCGACCGTGGAGTTGTGTAAGTCACGGGCGTAGCAGCGCAGGCGTGCTGGTCATTCGGATGCGCTCGTGCAGTGTGCAAGAATCATCGACGGTGTCCACGTCGGATCATCTGTCGTGCCCCTGCCACAGGGGGCGAGCGCGGCGATAAGACGGGCCCCAACTACATACACTCAAACCACTCGGCATGCCTGGTGGACTGACCGCCGTGAGTGACCTGTGGCGCTGACGAGGAAGCGATAACACTATGCACAAGCTTGACGACGTAGACGCAGCAAGCCTGCGCGATGACATTCCGGACTTCCGCGGTGGCGACACCGTCAAGGTTCACGTGAAGGTCATCGAGGGTAGCCGTTCACGTATCCAGATCTTCCAGGGGATCGTCATTCGTCGCCACGGCGGCGGTATCGGCGAGACCTACACCGTCCGCAAGGTCAGCTTCGGTGTTGGGGTGGAGCGTACGTTCCCCGTGCACTCCCCGAACATTGAAAAGGTCGAGCTCGTCAGCCGCGGCGATGTCCGTCGCGCCAAGTTGTACTACTTGCGCAACCTGCGCGGCAAGGCTGCTCGCATCCGCGAGAAGCGATAGTCCTTCCCAGCCGAAGGGCAAAGTTATGAGCGATCAACAGCCCTCGGCGCATGAGCACGACAACACGCCAGGCGCTAGTTCTTCGAGCCCGGGCTCTGCGACCGATTCTTCATCGGCGTCGAGCCCGGGCTCGAAAGCGTGGGGCTTCGTCAAGGAAATTTTGTCCATCGCTGTGATTGCGTTGGTGATTTCCTTCCTGATCAAGACCTTCGTGTTGCAAGCGTTCTGGATCCCGTCGGGTTCGATGGAAAACACCCTGGTCTTTGGTGACCGCGTTATCGTCAGCAAGATTGCGGCCGGACCCTTGGGTATTGATCGAGGCGACATCGTGGTGTTCGAAGATCCCGACAACTGGCTTCCGCCTGAGGTGAGAACGGACCGCGGCCCGGTGCTCAACCCGGTCGTGCGTGGCCTCGAGTTCGTGGGACTGGCTCCGACCGGCCAAGGAAACCACCTCATCAAACGTGTCATCGGGGTGGGAGGCGATCGGGTCGAGTGCTGCGATTCCGATGGTCGGATGACGGTCAACGGGGTGCCGCTCGATGAGGACTACCTCTTTCCCGGCGATGAGCCCAGTCAGTTGCCGTTTGAGATCACGGTGCCCGCAGACAGCCTCTGGGTGATGGGGGATCATCGCTCCATCTCCGGGGACTCGCGACTGCACGACGACGGCACCGGGGCTTCCGGATCAGTGCCCAACGATCGGGTTGTCGGTCAAGCGATGGCGCTGGTGTGGCCTCTGGAACGCGTCGACTGGTTCCAGAACCCGCAACCTTTCAGGACCATTGGCGAGGCGCCGGCGCCCCAGGACCCGTAATTCGGTGAACGCTCGGCGCGTGCCAAAGCAGCCGTCTGGTCGCCCCTCGCTTCGGGTCGAGCGGCAATTGCAGCGTGACGGGTATCCCCTCGTGGTCGGAATGGACGAGGTCGGTCGAGGCGCACTGGCCGGGCCAGTCAGCGTTGGTGTGGTGGCCATCGACCCAGCGTCTCGATCTGCTCCGCGTGGAGTCAAAGATTCGAAATTGCTAAGTAGCGCAATGCGGACCTCGATGGTTCCCGCGATTCGGCGATGGGCTGTGGGTTACGGAGTAGGGCACGCCAGCCCGGACGAGATTGATCAGTGGGGGATCATGACCGGGCTTCGCCTCGCCGGAGAAAGAGCGTTGGTGGCCTGTGGGGTGACCCCTGACCTGGTGCTGCTCGACGGGAACTATGACTGGCTCACCGCTCCCGATCGCGTTGGATTATTGGGGTTGATGGACGAGTCTGACGCTGATCGGCGCTTAAGCGGTCCTGAGCGCATGACCTCGCCGCCGCCGGTGCGGACGCTGGTCAAGGGGGACATGCGATGCTCATCGGTGGCAGCTGCCAGTGTCTTGGCCAAGGTGGAGCGAGACGCCGAAATGGTGCGTTTGCACCAGGCCCATCCCTGCTACCAGTGGAAAATTAACAAGGGGTATGCCGCCCCAGACCACGTCCACGCCTTGCGAGAGCAGGGCCCGTGCGAGCACCATCGGCGAAGTTGGAATTTGACCGGAACAACTCAGGAGGTGGCCCAGACATGAGCGCTGAAGATCTGGAGCAGTACGAGACAGACATGGAACTTTCGCTCTACCGCGAATACCGCGACGTCGTGGGGCTCTTTACGCATGTCGTCGAGACTGAGCGCCGCTTCTATCTCGCCAATCAGGTAGACGTGCAGGTGCGCACCGGCGACGGCGAGACATGGTTTGAGGTCACCATGGCCGACGCCTGGGTCTGGGACGTATACCGCCCGGCTCGTTTCGTCAAGAAGGTCCGAGTGATCACCTTCAAGGATGTGAACGTCGAAGAGTTGGCACCATCCGATCTCGAAATACCCAAGGCTGGCTTCGGGGAGTAGGTCTGCGGCAGGAGGGGGGACGCACGGAGACACAGTGCCGGGTTCTCCACACCTTTGCGCGGACGTGGGGCGTTCCACAGCTAAGGGGCCACGGAGTTTTCGGTGCTCGGGCAGGGCCGAAGGTGATCACAGGAGGTGGTCACCATGGCCCATGGGGGTATGCCGCATCGAGTGGCGCGCACAATTGGCAACTTTGGCGAACAATTCGCAGCCGATCATTTGTCAGCACGTGGAGTGCACATCATGGAGCGCAACTGGCGTTGCCAATTGGGTGAGATCGACATCATCGGCCTCGACGAGGGCACGCTGGTGTTCTATGAAGTCAAAACACGTCGATCCACCAGATACGGATCCCCCGCAGAGGCCGTCACACCGGCCAAAGCTGCACGGCTGCGACGGCTAGCCGTGCGATGGCTCACCGAGCATCCACAGTCGGCCAGCCAAATCCGCATCGACGTGATCGCCCTCACGTTGTCCGGTCAGGGTGAAACCCAGGTTGAGCACCTTCGGGGAGTGTCCTGATGGGCTTTGCCACCACGCTGTCTGTTGCTCTGAGCGGAGTGCAGGGCCACGTGGTCGCGGTTGAGGCGCACGGGAACCAGGGTTTGCCAGCATTCGTGATCAGCGGCTTACCGGACGCTGCCTGCGCCCAAGCGCCGGATCGCATCAGAGCAGCCACAGCCAATTCCGGCGTCAGTCTGTCGATGTGTCGATGGACCATCAATCTCTCGCCGGCCGGCCTGCCCAAAACGGGGAGCGGCTTTGACCTGGCCATCACCGTGGCCCTCCTCGGCGCCGACCGCAGTCTTCCCCCTGACCTCATTGCCAAGGTCTGTCACATCGGCGAGTTAGGGCTCGACGGATCCATTCGGCCGGTCCCGGGGGTTCTGCCGATGGTCATGGCTGCCGCCGCCGGGGGAGTGGGCGACGTTGTGGTGTCGATCGATAGTGCACGTGAGGCAGACCTGGTGCCCGGGATTCGGGTGCACGCCGTGCGCGACCTGCACGACGTGAGCGATCTATACCGCGCCCTCGCTGCCGGAAGGGCACTGCCTGACCTGATGCCGGACGATGTGCCGGGGCCCGCTGCAAACGTCCCCGATCTACGCGAGGTTGTCGGTCAGGCGGAGGCGCGACTTGCCCTGGAGATCGCTGCCGCCGGGCAGCACCACATCTTGCTTCTTGGCCCACCCGGAGCCGGCAAGACCATGCTGGCCGAGCGATTGCCAGGTCTCTTACCGGCCTTGCAGCCGCGGGAGGCCCTCGAAGTCACGGGGGTCCATTCGGTGCTCGGGCTCCTGCCGACCGACGGCTCGCTGATGACGACGCCCCCGTTCGTCGGCCCCCACCACGGGGCCTCGATGGCCTCCGTGATTGGCGGAGGCAGCGGGAAGGTGCGTCCCGGAGCCGTCTCGCGTGCTCACCATGGAGTGTTGTTCCTCGACGAAGCACCCGAATTTCGGCGGGATGTGCTTGATGGGTTGCGCCAACCACTGGAGTCCGGCGAGGTCGTTATCGCTCGAGCCGATCGCCACGTCCGCCTCCCGGCGCGCTTCCAAATGGTGATGGCCGCAAACCCGTGTCCCTGCGGGCATGGGTTCGGAAAGGCTCTGTCCTGTCAGTGCACACCGCTGGCTCGACGCACCTACTTCGCCAAGATCTCGGGCCCGCTGCTGGACCGAATCGACCTGCGCATCGTGCTGCTGCCGGTCACCCGCGGAGACCTGGGAAATGTGGGCGCAGAGGGCACCGCGACCGTGGCTTCGCGGGTCGAGGAGGCGCGGCAACGCGCCCGCGCCCGGCTGCAGGACACCCCGTGGCGGGTCAACGCCCACGTCCCGGGCAGCTTCCTTCGAGACGGACCGCTGCGCCTTCCCGCTATGGTCACACGCGACCTGGACCGGGCGATGGACACCGGATCGCTGACCCTGCGCGGCTACGACCGCTGTCTACGGGTGTCGTGGACCGTGGCCGACCTTGCGCAACGCGAACAACCGACCCGCGCTGATGCAGCGTTTGCCTTGACCCTGCGCGCACCGTCTGGAATCGCAGCATGAACGCGATCGAGAATCTGACCGAAGATCAGTGCGCGAGGTTGTCGTGGGCTCGCATCGCGGAGCCGGACGACCGCACCGCGCGGGCCATGATTGCTGAGCGCGGGGTCGTCGAAGCCCTCGAGATGGCGCGTGCCGGTGAGTCAGGCCGGCCTAGGGCCAGTGCCGAGCGTTTCGCATCTCGTCTGAAAGATCTCGACATCGAACGCGACCTAGAGATCACCGCCAAAGTTGGCGCGCGGGTCCTCTTCCCCACTGACGCGGACTGGCCCGATGGTGTCGATGCGCTCGACTACGCGCCGTGGTGTCTGTGGGTCACAGCGAAAAACTCGATGTCCTTGGCTTCAATGTGCCAGCGCAGCGCGGCGATCGTTGGCGCTCGCGCCAGCACATCGTACGGAGAATACGTGGCTGCTGAATTGGCAGCAGGCCTGGCCAGCCGCGACTTCACCGTTATCTCCGGCGCGGCTTTCGGGATCGATGCCGCAGCCCATCGGGGCGCTCTGGCCTGTGACGGAGACACCATCGCCGTCGTTGCCGGTGGTGTGGAGCGGCCCTACCCAGGTGCGCACGCTTCGTTGCTCGCACGTATCGCTGAGGTCGGTGCCATCGTCAGTGAAGTGCCTCCGGGGTCCGCACCCACCCGGACTCGATTTTTGGCGCGCAACCGTCTCATCGCCGCGTTCTCTGGCGGCACCGTCATTGTCGAGGCGGGCCTGCGCTCAGGCTCTCGAAGCACCGTGACGCACGCCGTCAAACTCTTGCGACCCGTTGCCGCGGTCCCTGGGCCGATCACCTCGATGGTCTCGGCGGGATGCCACGAAGAGATCCGAGCGGGACGGGCTCAGTTAGTGACCGATGCGGCCGAGGTCGCCGAACTCTTCGGCGCCATCGGCGGTGACTTGGCGCCCGTGAAGCAGGGAGAGTTCAAGCTCAGCGACGACCTCGACCCGGACACCTTCCGGGTGTGGCAGGCCATGCCCACACGCCGTTGCG
>JBBSKS010000111.1:0-7995 GCA_038256095.1 Actinomycetales bacterium
CCGAAGCGAGTCGGCATAAAAGCCCGCATCGGCTCCGCACAGAGCACCTCACGCAGGACGTACGGCGGCAGCCCCCGCCCCTGCCCGATCACGTCAAGGTCTGCTCGGTGGCCAAAAGTTCGTGACAAGACTCCACGGAAGGTCTCGATGAACCGGTCGGCGTCGACCGCATCCCCGATCGAGCGGCCCTCCGCTGAGGTGCCCCAGGCCGAATTTAGGTCTACGTCCGAACGGTTTTGTTCCAACTGCGACGTCATATCAAGAGCCTCCACACTGTTGGCCGACCCGTCAGGACGGCTATTACCTACGGTTACGTTACCGTAGGGAACGGCATTAGGGGCCCCATATGTTCCACAGGGAGATGCGATGCGGCGAAGCGGGGAGTCCAGACGCGGCCGGTGGCGCTGACCTTGGTGGTGGAGGAACCGATGATGACCATGCAGCCCATGTCGATGCTCTCGGGGTCGAGATCGCCCAGGGTGGTCACGGTCAGCGACTCGGCGTCGCGCCCCACGTGGCGAGCGACAACGACCACACGTCCGGGCAGCATCACGGTCAAGAGCAGTGTGCGAGCTGCGCCGAACTGGTCGGGGCGGCTGGCCGACCTAGGGTTGTAGATCGCCACGGCCACATCACCCTCGGCGGCCGCACGCAGCCGAGCCTCGATGACATTCCAGGGCTTGAGCCGATCTGAGAGGGACAACAGCATGTGGTCGCCGCCAAGGGCGGCACCAGCGAGCGCCGAGGCCGCGTGAGCAGCGGTGATCCCAGGCACGATCTGGACAGGCACATTGAGAGCGGCGACGTTCTCAGCCGTGGAGCCGGCTGCAGATGTGGCTTCCTCGATGGCTTCGAAGACTGCCGACGCCATCCCGAATACGCCGGCATCGCCGCCGGAGACGACGGCCACGGACTCCCCCGCGAGCGCCAGAGCCAATGCCTGCTGGCCGCGGTCGACCTCGACGGTGTTGCCGCTGGGGTGACGGGTCAGACCCTCGCGCTGGGGCACCCGGGCGACGTATGGCGCATAACCGATGACGTGATCGACGGCCCCCAACACCTCGCTGGCTTCGGGGCTCAGCCACTTGTCGGGACCAGGGCCAAGCCCCACGACATACACCGTGCCAGGGACACTCTTCTCTGCCCCCGATGTCGGGGCAGACGTCTCGCCAACAGAAAGGGCTACGCCATCGCTTGTCCCAGTATCGGGGGCAGAGAATACGGCGGCCGATGCTCGCCCTGCCCGGTCGTCGCGGCGGCCCAAACCAGGGATCAGAATGATCGACATATACGGCACCGCATCGGCCGTGACCTCAGCCAACGGCATGGCCTTCTCGGCAGCATCGGAAGCTCGCTCGACATACCACGCGCGGTCGGTCAGTCCCGCCTGCCGGATCGCTTCGCGGACACCTTCAAACGTCTTGCCGAGCTTCATGATCACCGCGGCATCGGTGTCGGCCAACCGTCGCGCCAGCTCGGGCACCGGCAACGTGCCCGGCAGCACGATCAAGGTGTCTTCGTGACGGCACAACCCCGTGCCCATGGCCGCACTGGCGGCGCTGATCGAGGTCACACCGGGCACGATGCGGCTCGGGTAGGTCTGGCTGAGCGTGTCGTGCACGTACATAAACGACCCGTAGAACAGCGGATCGCCCACGGCGAGCACCACCACGGATCTGCCGGCGGCGAGGTGGGCACCAAGACGATCGACGCACTCGTCGTAGAACGTCTCTAGGGCCGCGTAGTACCCGCCGGGGTGCTCGCTGCCCTTGATGGTGACCGGGTATCGCAGCTCCTCGATCAGCGCGCTCTCGGGGATCAGGTCGGCCGCGATACGTTGCGCAATGGACTGCTTGCCGGTGCCCGCGTGGAAGACGATGACGTCCGCGGAGCCGATCAGCGACGCACCGAGCAACGTGATGAGTTGCGGGTCGCCGGGTCCGACACCGACGCCATACAAGTGGCCGGGCTGTGCCGTGGTTGGCTGACCGCTCACGCGAGCTCGTCCGGGGTAGCGATGGCGTTGACCGCCGAGGCGGCCACCGCAGACCCGCCGCGCCGCCCGTGCAGCACCATCCACGGCACGCTGAATCCGTCAGCCAACTCGTGCACCGCCAACGCCACCTTGGATTCGGCCGACCCAATAAACCCGACCGGCATCCCAATGATCGCGGCAGGGCGCGGGGCCCCGTCGTGCAGCATCTCCAGCAGGTGGAACAGTGCCGTCGGGGCGTTGCCGATGGCCACGACTGCCCCTTCAAGGTAGGGCTCCCACAGCGATACAGCAGCCGCCGCGCGCGTCGTCTGCCATTCCTTCGCCAGCGGCGGGACCTGGGGGTCGCGCAGCAAACAGATGACTTCGTTGCCGGCCGGCAGGCGGCGCCAGGTGATGCCCGAGGCCAGCATGTTGGAGTCGGTCAAGATGGTGTTTCCTGCGCGCAGGGCCTCGCGGGCGGCCTGGATGACGTCGGGGTGGGCCTTGATGTCGTGCACCAACGCAGTGTCGCCGGAGGCATGGATGATGCGGGTAGCGACTGTGGCGAGGTCGCCGTCGAGGCCCGCCAGGGTCGCTTCGTTGCGGATCATGCCGAACGAGCGGCGGTAGATCTCTTGGCCGTCGCGCACGTAGTCATAACGGGGGGTTGGCATCTTCGCGACCGGCGGCGCGGCCGCGCTGACGATGCTGAGGGCTGAGGTGGGGCCGATCACGTCAATGTGCTCCTGAGCCGGGGCGCCACAGCGCCGATCGCAGCCGCTGACGTGCACACGCCGAGCATTCTGGGGTAGTTCGAGGACGGCTTCACGGGCCAACGCCATGGTTTGTATGTGGGTGCGCCGGCAACTCGGTGAGCCCACGCAAGCGGACAACATGTCCCACGGGGAACTTGCTGCCGTGGTCAGCCCGCTGGCCGCGAGGGCCTCCGCGACCTCGGCGTCTCGGCCGAAACGTGGGACGACGACGCTGCGCCAGGGGGTAAGCACCACCGTGTCGGTGACCTGGGCGAGGGCGTCGATCATGACGGCATCGAGCATGCCAAGCGGCACACCGCATACGAGATCGTGGTCGTGAGTCCCTGCTGCCAACGCTGTTGGCGGGTCGAGCGTCACTGGGCTCAGGCCCTCAAAGACCGACGCGCCGGTATGAAGATCGCGCACGTTCCACACGCCGTTACCGCTGTGATCGGCCAGAACTCGGTCGGTCAAAAACAGACAAGCCCGGCGCAGCAGCTCGGCCACCGCGTCGGAGCGGGCTACCTCGGCCCCGACCACGACGTGTCCGGCCGCAGCGGCGAGCAACCGGCCCGACGTTGGCGAGGTCAGTTGATAGGCCAGATCCCAGTGCTCCCCCAAAACGGAGCCCGACTCGTCGCTGAACGCCACCATGAACCGGCCCGGCAGATTAGCCAGTTCAGGATCAGCGCAGAGCCCGGCATCGAAGTCAGCAACGAGGTCGCCCAAGTGCGACGCCAGGGGCGCGGCGAGGATGTTGCGGACCAGCTCGTGACTGCCGCTCGGGATCAGCCCAGTGGCCTCGATGGACCACGCCAAACCTTCAGGGATGGGGTCAGGCAGTGCGCGAAGTTGCAGGTTGCCGCGCGAGGTCAGTTGCAGGCACGGCGCACCAAAGGCGGCGGCGATCTCGACGAGGTCCTGCAGCACCAACGTAGCAATCTGACCGCCGGGCACGCGAAGCCGGACCAGGGCCCCATCGTCAGCGATGAACGGGCGACTCAATCCCGGGCAGCGGTCCACCGCGGGGCGTGCGACTGTCACGGGATGGGAGCATACGCTTTCCCTGGAGTCCCGACCCCTTCCCATCCCCACCCTCTTTTTCCCCACGCTCTCGAGGATGTTTCTGTGCCGCGCATCGCTTTGCTGTCCACGTCTGACACCGACCTGCTGAGCGCGCGCGCCAGTGGTGCCGACTTCACCTTCGCTAACCCTTCGCGCCCCGGTCACACCGAGATGGCCGAAGCGATTGAAGGTGCCGATTTGATCGTGGCCCGCATCCTCGGCGGTCCGCAGGACATGTGCAGCGGCTTCCGACGGATCGTCAAAACGGACACCCCGATGGTCGTGCTCGGCGGCGAGCAGACCCCGAACGCTTCGCTGATGGAGCTGTCGACGGTGCCGGCCGGTGTCGTGTCGGCGGCGCACCCGTACTTCGCTGAGGGCGGCGCAGAAAACCTCAAAGAGGTCCACGGCTTCCTGTGCGACACGCTGCTGCTGACCGGTGAAGGCTTCGAAGCGCCGTCCATCTTGCCGACCTGGGGCGTCTTGGATCGTCCGACGCTTGACACCACCGTGGACACGAAAGTGCGACCGCGCGTCGGTGTCCTGTTCTACCGCGCGCAGTACGCCGCCCAGAACACGGCGTACGTCCACGCCCTGTGCGACGCGATTGACGCCGAGGGCGGCATCGGCGTGCCGATCTACGCGCAATCGTTGCGCGGGGCAGCCGCCGAGCTGCTGACCGAGCTGGGCACTCTGGACGCGCTGGTCACCACGGTGCTCGCGGCTGGTGGCACCCGGCCTGGCGGCGCGTCCGCAGGCGAGGACGACGAGTCGTGGGACGTCAGCGCTTTGGCGGCTCTCGACATACCGATCCTGCAGGGCTTGTGCCTGACCTGGAGCCGCGACGAGTGGGCGGGCAGCGCCGAGGGTATGTCGCCGCTGGACGTGGCCACGCAGGTTGCGGTGCCCGAATTCGACGGGCGGCTCATCACGGTCGCGTTCTCGTTCAAAGAGATCGACGCCGACGGCCTGCCGGTCTACGCCGCCGACCCCGAGCGCTGCGCCCGAGTGGCCGGCATCGCGGTGGGCCACGCCCGCCTCCGCCACCTGGCGCCGAGTGAGCGCAAGATCGCGCTGATCCTGTCGGCGTACCCCACGAAGCACTCGCGCATCGGTAACGCCGTCGGCCTGGACACCCCGGTCTCCACGATCCGCTTGATGCGCGACATGGTCACCGCCGGCTACGACCTCGGGCCCGTTGGGGCCATCCCAGGCATGGGCGAGTTGGACGAGATCGAGGGCGAACACCCCGACACCACGGCCGGCAACGCGCTGATCCACGCACTGATCGCCGCCGGTGGCCAAGACCCCGATTGGCTGAGCCAAGACCAGATCGCCACCTCGCAGGTGCGGGTGCCGGCCGCGACGTATGCCGAATGGTTCGCCCGCTTCCCCGCTGACCTTCGTGAGGGCGTCGAGAAGCACTGGGGCACCGCTCCGGGAGAGCTGTTCGTCGACAAGTCCAGCAATCCCGAGGGCGACATCGTGTGCGCCGCCTTGCAGTCCGGCAACTTGGTCATCTTGGTGCAGCCACCCCGCGGATTCGGTGAAAACCCGATCGCGATCTATCACGATCCCGATCTGCCGCCCACGCACCACTACTTGGCGACGTACCGCTGGATCGAAGAGACCTTCGGCGCCCACGCTGTGGTGCACATGGGCAAGCACGGCAACCTCGAATGGATGCCCGGCAAGAACTCCGCGATGTCGGCCAGCTGTGGCACCGACGCCGCGCTGGGCTCGCTACCGCTGATCTACCCGTTCCTGGTCAACGACCCGGGCGAGGGCACCCAGGCCAAGCGCCGCGCGCACGCCACGATCATCGACCACCTGGTGCCGCCGATGGCGCGGGCCGACTCCTACGGGGACATCGCTCGCTTGGAGCAACTGCTCGACGAATATGGCAATGTCTCGGCGATGGACCCGGCCAAGGTCCCGGCGCTACGCGGTGAGATCTGGACGCTGATCCAGGCCGCCAAGCTCGACCACGACCTCGGCCTGAGCGCCGCGCCGGGCGAGGACGAGTTCGACGAGTTCGTGATGCAGGTCGACACGTGGCTGTGCGAGATCAAGGACGTGCAGATCCGTGACGGGCTGCATATCTTGGGTGAAGCGCCGAGCGGCGCGGTGCTGGCCAACCTGGTGCTGGCGATTCTGCGCTCCGGCCAGATGTTCGGTGGCGCGCGAGACGGCATACCTGGTTTGCGCACCGCGCTTGGTTTGGCCGAAGAGGCCACCAGCAGCCGCACCGACGAGATCGAAGAGTTGGCTGGTGCGTTGGTCACCGACGTGGCCGAGGCGCAGTGGGCCGAGACGGCGGTCGACGGCATCGTGTTGGCCCACCTGGGCGAAGCCAACGACGGCGCCTCGGCATCTCTCCGCTTTGCCTGCCGCGAGGTCGTGCCGCGTCTGCGCGGCACCACTAATGAATTGAAGATGGTGCTGCACGCTCTTGACGGCGGATACGTGCCGGCTGGGCCGTCGGGATCTCCGCTGCGCGGGCTCGTCAACGTGCTGCCCACGGGTCGCAACTTCTACTCCGTCGACCCCAAGGCGATCCCCTCCCGGCTGGCCTACGCCACGGGCTCAGCGATGGCCGAGTCACTGGTCGAGCGCTACCGCGAAGACACCGGCACGCTGCCGGAGTCGGTCGGCCTGTCGGTCTGGGGCACCTCGGCGATGCGGACCTCCGGTGACGACATCGGCGAAGTGTTGGCGCTGATGGGGGTGACGCCGAAGTGGGACGAACAGTCTCGCCGGGTCGTCGGCCTCGAGGTCATCTCGCTCGAAGAGTTGGGCCGCCCGCGGATCGACGTGATTGTCCGCATCTCCGGCTTCTTTCGCGATGCGTTCCCGCACGTCATCGACATGATGGACGACGCCATCAAGATCGTCGGCGAGCTGGATGAGCCGCTCGACCAGAACTTCGTAAAGGCCCACGCCCAGGACGACCTAGCCGCGCACGGTGATGAACGCCGCGCCCGCACCCGGATCTTCGGCTCCAAACCCGGGTCGTATGGCGCCGGCGTGCTGCAGGTCGTGGAGTCCGGGTCGTGGCGCGATGACAACGACTTGGCCGAGGTCTACACGACATGGGGCGGCTTCGCCTACGGCCGGGACCTCGACGGGGCGCCTGCTCGCGAAGACATGGAGATGAACTACCGCCGGATCGAAGTTGCCGCCAAGAACATCGACAACCGCGAGAGCGACATCCTGGACTCGGACGACTACTTCCAGTACCACGGCGGCATGATCGCGACCGTGCGTTCACTGCGCGGGGACGGGTCCGAGCCCAAGGCCTACGTCGGCGACTCGACCTCTCCAGAGTCGATCAAGACGCGCAGCCTGACCGAAGAAACCAACCGGATCTTCCGTGCCCGAGTGGTCAACCCCCGGTGGATCTCGGCCATGCAGCGCCACGGTTACAAGGGTGCGTTCGAGATCGCGGCGACAGTGGACTACATCTTCGGCTTCGACGCCACTGCTGGGGTCATCCCCGACTGGATGTACGAATCGTTGGCGGCCAGTTACGTTTTGGACCCGACCAATCAGGCGTTCATGAAACACGCCAACCCCTGGGCGTTGCGCGGGATCATCGAGAAGTTAGGCGAGGCCGCCGAGCGCGGGCTGTGGGAGAAGCCCGAGCAAGAGACCGTTGACGCGATGCAGCAGGTCTACCTCGACGTCGAAGGCGACCTCGAAGACTGAGGTTATCGAAGCGGCGGGTGCTTGACCGCGACGAAGTCGTACAGGGCTTCGTCGCCGTTGAGGGCTTCGCTTCCCAGTCCCTCGAAGACCTGACGCTCCACCTCGACGCCGTCGCTGTCGTAAATGCCGAGCGTGAGGTCGTCGGATTCGTAGTCCGTCGCCAGGGCAACGAAGCCATCTTCGGAGACGTAGGCGTCCACGCAGCCATTCGGCGACTCCGCAAGACCGCTAGCGTCCAGGACGACCGTGACCTCGCCGCTTTCTAGATCAATGCGCTGAATCGCACCGTCCAGGCACGCGTCGAAAATATCGCCATCGAATGGAGCGGTGCGAACCCCGCAGGTGATCTGCCCGTCATTCTGCTCTTGGCCGATGGCCGCTTCCAGTGTGCGCGGGCCATCTGCGGTGATGGGCATGACGACCCGTTCCCCGTCCGCGTCGAGCCCCACGAGGACTTCGGTGCTGGCTGCAGAGTCCTCAGACTCGTAGATC
>JBBSKS010000112.1:0-7927 GCA_038256095.1 Actinomycetales bacterium
AAGTCGGGCCCGTTCTTTGTGTAGGCCCGTCAGTTCTTCACTCAGTGCACGCGTCTGCGGGTCATCAGGCGCACTTCGCTGAAGCGCACTGATCGCAGCCTCTATCCGCCCACCTAACGACGCGTCGAGCGCTCGATCAACGAGCGAGTCGACATACCGAAGCGGTGGCTCGCCGGTGCTGGAGTCGAGCTTGACCGGCAACCCGGCCACGGCCAACTCAGCCACCATCGGCGCCGCCAGCGGAGGCGTGTGGGCAGCAACAGCGCTGGTCCACGCCGAAGCGCTCATCGTCGCTGCGTCACCCACTCCTCCAGCCTCCCGTATGCCGTGCCAGACCGCCTGGTGAGCGGGCGCCCGAAACCCATGCACGGGGAGCGCATCGACATCCTCAGCCACCAAACAGGCCGGATACTGCAGAGCCACCTGGATGAGTTGACGCTCAGCGGCCACCACCGAGTCACGCACATCTGGCCGCGGCAGGATCGGCCCCTGGTCCTCACCGTCGTCAAAGCCGCCATCATCGCCGGGGGGCTCTTGACCGTTCCAATCCGGGGGGCTCAGCTGCCCTGGCGCGTCTATCGCCTTGGCGCCCGACGTCTGAGCCCGCCGCCCAGCTGGGCCCGGTGCCCCCGGCCGCGATGGCGACGCTCCCCCAGGCTTAGTTCCTGATGCGAACCGAGACGGAGGCTTGGCCTTTCCCACTTGGCTCAGCGCCTTAGCCACCTCGGCCCCAAAGACCTGCTCGTCGACTCCTAGCCACCCGCACACTGTCCGCACGTATTCCACCCGCAGTACCGCATCGCGGATCTGGGCAACGATGGGGGCCACGGCTCGCATGGCATCGACCCGCTGCTCGGTGCGATCAAGGTCGTAGAGCTTCATGGTGGTGCGGACCGCGAAGTCGAACATGGGCACGGCATCGTTGACCAACGCCTGCACCGCTTCGTCACCTTCGCGGTGCCACAGGTCGTTGGGGTCTTGACCGGCTGGGGCCACCGCGACGTAGGACTGCGAAGCCCAGCGCTGATCCTCGGCGTAGGCACGCATGGCCGCCTTCTGCCCGGCCGAGTCACCGTCAAAGGTGAAGACGACCCGGGCCGGGGAGAGGTCGGGCTCATCACGCAAGATGCGGCGCAGGGTCTTGATGTGGTCGACGCCAAACGAAGTGCCACAGGTGGCTACTGCGGTGTCGACGCCGGCCATATGACAGGCCATCACATCGGTGTAGCCCTCAACGATCACCGCGCGCCGACTGCTCGCCATAGACTTCTTCGACACGTCGAGCCCGTAGAGCACCGATGTCTTCTTGTAGAGCGGAGTCTCCGAGGTGTTCAGGTATTTGGCGGCGATCCTGTCGTCGTCGTAGAGGCGCCGGGCCCCGAAGCCGACGGTGTCGCCGGTGATGTCGCGGATAGGCCACATCACCCGACCGCGGAACCGGTCGTAGAGCCCCCGTTGCCCACGCCCCACCAGACCAGCGGTGACCAATTCATCCTCGGAGAATCCTTTGTCGCGCAAGTGACCGGCGAGCGCACCGCCTGATGAGGGCGCATACCCGACGTCGAAACGCGCCGCAGCCTTCCCACCGAAGCCTTTGGCGCGCAGGAAGTCGCGGGCTGCTCGCGCTTCCTGCGAGTCGATGAGGCCGGCGTGATAAAACTCGGCAGCCGCGCGATTGGCCTCAACCAGCCGCGCCCGCTTGCCGAGCCCACCGGTTTCGCCCTCGCGCCGTCCCGATCGACCAGACGACTCCTCATACTGCAACTCCATCCCCAGTTGACCCGCGAGTCGCTCAACGGACTCCGCGAAGGTGAGGTGGTCGATGGCCATCACGAAAGCCAGCACGTCGCCGCCCTCGCCGCACCCGAAGCAGTGCCACGCCCCCGCTGCCGGTCGCACCGTGAATGACGGAGTCTTCTCGTCGTGGAAGGGGCACAAGCCCTTCAGTGACCCCGTGCCGGCCGGGCGCAGGGTGACGTGCTCACGAATGACGTCCTCGATCAGGGCACGTTCTTTGACCGTCTGTACATCGTGGTTCCTAATGAGGCCCGGCACGTCCCCTCCTTTGTCTTCGGGTGAGTCTAGGCGGCGGCACCGCTAGGGCTCGGCCGGTGCATCGAGGCCAGCAGACTCATCCCGTTCAGCCCAGGCCAGGAGCGGCCCTATCTCGAACGGATGGGCGTCCATGTCTGCGTGCAGATCCCCGGTGCGGGCATAGCGCTCAGGCATGGTTGCGAGGGTGAAATCACGAGGCTCGCAATCAGCAACTTCGTTCCACCTCACCGGAGCTGAGACTCGAGCGTCGGGCGTGCCGCGCACGCTATAGGCGGCCGCCAGGGTGTGATCTCTCGCGTTTTGATTAAAGTCCACGAAGACTGCGCGCGGGTCACGGTCTTTGCGCCACCACGTGGTCGTCGCTTTCTCCGGACACCGCCGCTCCACCTCGCGGGCAAACGCCAAGGCTGCGCGCCGCACGTCGGTGAATCCGTGCTCAGCCACGATGCGAACGTAGATGTGGAGACCTGATCCCCCCGTCGTTTTGGGCCACCCCGTCGCGCCCAGCTCACCCAGCACTTCCTGCGCGACGGCAGCCACCTCCCGCACCGTAGCGAAGTCGCACTCTTCCCCTGGGTCGAGGTCGATCCGCCACTCATCGGGTCGTTCGACATCAGCGCGCCGGCTGTTCCATGGGTGGAACTCGACCGTCGACATCTGCACCGCCCAGATCACACTTGCCAGCTCTGTGACACACACCTCGTCTGCGGTCCGGTTGTATCGAGGAAAGGAAATGCGCACCGTCTCTAGCCACTCCGGCGCCCCCCGCGGCACCCGCTTTTGGTGCACCTTCTCCCCCTCTATTCCTTCGGGGAAGCGATGCAACATACACGGGCGCTCGCGCAGCGCGTTGACAATGCCGTCGCCGACACTGAGGTAATACTGCGCAAGATCCAACTTGGTATGCCGCCCGGCCGGGAAGTAGATGCGATCCGGGTTGGAGATGCGCACGGTGCGACCACCCACCTCCAGGTGAGTTGCGGGACTGCTGGTCTTAGCCACTCGTCTACTTCACCACAACGACACTGGGCATGCCTGCGGCGCCTAAGACCACGCCGTGAATAGCGCGTGGGCCCTGGTGTCGGACAGGCTCGCCACCTGATCGACGACCGCGCGGACGGCGGCGCTCTCGTCTCCGGCGACGAGGGCCTCCTGGTGCGCCGCGGCGTGGATAGGGTCGAGTCGATCAGGGTGGCCAGTGAAGGTGTCGAAGAGAGCGACGACGACCCCCCGCTGACCCTCCATCACGTCTTTGCGTTCGGTGCTCATCATTACGAAGTGTGCGGCAATGCCTTTAAGCACACTGGCCTGCGCCCGTACTTCGACCGGCACCTCCAGCGTCGCGCCGTACCGGGTGAGGGGACCATCACCGTGGGCTTGCCTCGTGGCCGCTTCGACCGTGTGCACGAAGTGCCCGATCAAGCGACTAGTCATGTCTTTCAGAGCCGCCAGTGAGGCGCGGGAGCCGTCGTGTTCGGCCGGAATCCAGCCTGAAGCCACGAGCTGGTCCATGGCTGCCGCAAGGTCATCCGGGGGCAGGTCGCCGGCATACCACTCGTGGGCGACGGTCACGATGGCCTCGACCTCGCTTGGCGAGCGCAGCGCTCGAAGGTCGATGCGTCGGGACGTCACGGCATCTTCGACATCGTGCACGCAGTAAGCCACGTCATCGGACCAATCCATCACTTCTGCTTCGAGGCAGCGATGGTTCGGGTCATCCCCCGCGGGCACTCCCCCACGGGCCCAGTCGTAGGCCGGGGCGTCGTCGGCGTAGAACCCGAACTTGTGCGTGCCGGCGACGTCGTCGCGAGCCCACGGGTACTTGATGACGGCGTCGAGGCTGGCCCGCGTCAGGTTCAACCCTGCCGAGCTGCCGTCGGGGTGCAGTCGTTTGGCTTCGAGCCGGGTGAGCACGCGGAACGTTTGGGCGTTGCCCTCAAAGCCGCCGTGATCGGCGGCCAGCTCATTCAGCACCGACTCGCCGTAGTGCCCAAAAGGCGGGTGGCCGAGGTCGTGGGCAAGGCACGCGGTGTCGACGACGTCGGCGTTACACCCCAGGGCTGCACCGAACTCACGACCAATCTGAGCCACTTCCAGGGAGTGAGTCAACCGGTTGCGCACAAAGTCGTCCGAGCCCGGCTGCACCACCTGGGTGGTCAGGGCTAGACGCCGCAGGCCCGCAGAGTGCAGCACTCGGGCTCGGTCGCGCGCAAAGTCGTCACGGTCCGCTCGTTTGTATGCCGGGTCTTCGGGCAGCAGCCGCGCCTGGTCATACCCGGTGTAACCCAACGGCGGGGTCTCGCGCAGGCTCATACCCGCTGCGCTATGCGGCTGATGCCCGCGGCGATAACGGGACGGATCGGCCGCACGGGCACATCGACATATCCACCGTTGTGCAGGCCCGCTCCCACCTCGAAGGCGCATCGGGCCGCCCGATCTCCGGTGCGGGCCATCGACCAGGCCATCGAGGCCAGGTAGAGCGGGATGAAGGGCAGTCCGAAGCACAGCATCCATTGCCGCGCGTGGGCTGCTTCGTGCTCGAGCAGGCCCGGGTGCCTGCGCAGCAACCGCTCGAACTCGGTGCGCGTGATGACGACGTCACCAATGGTGAAGGCGCTGCCGGTGGGGAAGTTCCAGCGGTATCCCTCGGCGAGACGGAGGCCATGAGGGCCGGGCCGCAGGGTTGCCCCGCCGCAGTTCGCGACGGCCAGCCCCAACAGCGTCGAAAGGTTGAGCCAGTTGGCGACGGATCGAGCGCGCATCGGCTAGTTGCTCGGCGCGAATCGGGCCGCGGAGCGCGCTTTGGCTTTGACCGCTTCGACCTCGCGATCCTTGGGCGTACCACGAGAGGTCAACGCGTCGAGCAGGTGCTGGGTCGCGGTCGCGATCTGGTCAACGGCCACGGCATAGGCTGCCTCGTTGGCCGACGAGGGCCTTGCTGCACCGCCGATCTTGCGGACGTACTGCAGTGCAGCGGCGCGCACCTCCTCCGTGGTGGCGGGTGGCTCGAAGTGGTGCAGTTGTCGAATATTTCGGCACATAGCCTCCATTCTGGCGACACCAGGGCCGAACGTCACGCGAACCCCTCAAACCGGCCCTCGCTGACCTCCTTAGACTCGACTACGTGCCCCAATCAGTGACCGTCAGCATCACCCGTCATATCGACCCCGACCAGGCCGATCGGATGGTCGCGTGGATCAATTCCGGCGCTTCGCTGGCCGAGCGATTCGAGGGCTTCCTCGGCACGGGCTGGGTGCGACCGGCCTTCGACTCCGACCAATGGCACATGTTGTATCGGTTTGAAGACTCCGAGGCACTGGCGCGCTGGGAAGCCTCCGAGCAACGCCGGTGGTGGTTGCAATCAGCCGGCGGCATCGTCGGGGAGAGCGTCGAAGAACGCCGCACCGGCATCGAGGGCTGGTTCGACGACCCCAGCAGCACTGACGTCGCCGACCTTCGCCCCAAGGCGCCCGCGCCCCCGCGCTGGAAGCAAGGTGTCGTCATCTGGATGGCGTTCTTCCCCCTCAGCCTGCTGTCCACCTGGCTGCTGGCCATCGTCCTGCCCACCGACATCGCCTTGGTCGTCAGGGTGCTGCTGAGCACCTTCATCCTGACGCCGATCATGACCTACATTGCCCTGCCCCAACTGACCTCGTTGATGAGTTGGTGGTTGGCTGGCGACCCACCCCCGTGGAAACGCAAGCGAGCATCGAAGGACCCCCATGCCTGACTCGGTTCCCCTCACTCCCTTGGTGCAGGCCCAGGAGTTGGCCAAGTGGCTATCTCGCGATGAGCCGCAGCGGCCCGTCGTGGTCGACGTTCGCTGGACTCTAGGACGCGGCGTCGAAGGGAACCGGGCTGAGTATCGCGACGGCCACATCCCCGATGCAGGCTTCTTAGACCTCGAAACGGCCCTCGCTGGCCACCCCCGACCCGATGGGGTGGGCGGCCGTCACCCGCTGCCCGAGACCGCTGCGGCAACCGAGGCGTTTCGCGCCGTGGGCATCACCGCGAGTCGCCCCGTGGTGTTCTACGACGGCGCCACGTCACTGGCCGCGGCGCGCGCGTGGTGGGTGGCCCAGTTCTTCGGCAAGCACGACGCCTACGTGCTGAACGGGGGGTATGCCGCGTGGCTCGCTGCGGCCCAGACGAGCGTCGAAGGGGATATCGACGTAAGGGCCGGCGACGTTTCTCTGGCCCCAGGGGGGCGAGATGCGATCGAGGCCGACGACGTGGCTGCATACGGCTCGACGCCCACCTCGACCTCACCGTCAACCGCGCCCCATCGAGTGCTCATCGACGCCCGCGCTTCGCAGCGGTATCGAGGTGACGTCGAGCCGATAGACCCTGTTGCGGGCCATATTCCAGGGGCGCTAAATCTCGCGACGCTGGGAACGCTGCGAGACGATGGTCGTTTCGACCTGGCTGCGGCGCGCGCGCATCTCGCTGATCTGGATATCGACGACAAGATGGATCTCGCGCTGTACTGCGGCTCGGGTGTGCAGGCCGCCCACTTAGCGCTCACTATCGAAGCGGCTCAACCCGGCGGGACCGTCCCCGCGGTGTATGTCGGGTCCTGGAGTGACTGGGTCAGTGACCCAGATCGTCCGGTCGCAACAGGCGACTAGGACGACGCGAGCGGGCCGCGCCAAAGGCTTTCGCCGCTGTGTGTGGGATCACCGTCGTAGTGCTCCACCGACACGTCGACCGTGGTGAACGTGTCCGTCGACAGCCCTTGCGGAAGCACAAACTTAACACCATCATTCGTCAGGGTGCCCAGCGTGACCATGCCTGCGGCGTCGTCACCCAGCAGCCACACTTCTAAATATCCGTTGGCAACGTCTGGCAGCGACGCAGTCTCAAGACGCAACACGCGCTGCCCGTCTCGTTCGTAAATCTCGGCCTCCCCAGAGTCGACAGAATCGACCAACGGCGCTAACTGTGCCGACGCAACCAGTTGATCGTTGGGTTGCTCCTGCGCGGTGAGGGCCATCGAGCCGATCCACATGACTGCGGCACCCGCTGCGGCTGCGCCCAACAAGGACAGGCTGGAGAATCCCCGTCGGCGAGGTCGCTGAGTTTGCGCCCTGTGCGAGGCTGCAGGCTCACCACTGATGGTAATCACCGGAGCCGACTTGACGGTCTGGGTCTCCGCCTCAATGGCGGCAGCAATAGCTAACCACACATGGTCCGGCGCTCGCACGGGGACCGGCCCGCCGTCAGCCAAGATCGCCGACACTGCGCTGAGCGAGTCAACTTCGGAGCGGCATACCAAACAGGATTGAACGTGGTTGAGGCTGTTGTGGTCGCCGTCGCCGATCGCGACGAGGGCGAGCTCATCAGGTGCTAGGTGCATGCTCCCCCTCCAATCGGGTTATGAGTCGGCGCAACGTGCGTGCGATGTGACTGTTGACGGTTCCTAGCGGGATGTCCAAGTGCTCGGAAATCTGTGCGTGCGTAAAATCTTCGAAGTAGGCCAAGATCATGATCTGCCGTTGTGGGTTCCCGATGAGTTCGAGCTCCTCCCACAACAACAGCAACTGATCTATTCGCTCTGGTGTCATGGCATTCGGAGCGGGACGTCGGTCCAGATTGCCCAGCAACACGTCGGGGTCGGCACTGACCTCGTGTTTGCGGTGCCGATGGCCAAGATGGTCGGCTATCCGGTGTCGGGCAATCCCCACCAACCACGCCCCGAGCGGGGCCTGGTCGACGTGATATCGGGCGCGCGATTGCCACGCTGACACGAAGACCTGCTGTGTCACATCGTCGGCGTCGCCGTGACCCACCGATTTCGCCGCCAAGCCGTGAATCAGTCCACCCCAGCGCTCGTAGACCGAGTGCAGGGCATCCGGCTCGCCAGCAACAAAAG
>JBBSKS010000113.1:0-7867 GCA_038256095.1 Actinomycetales bacterium
GATCCAGTAGCGACGTTCCAGCGGCACTCCGTCGGCGATGTGCAACCTGTCTTCCAGCACGCCCCCGCAACGCTCGATGACGGCTGCGGAGGCGGGGTTGTCGTCGCTGCAGGTGACCAGGACATCGTCGACCCCGATGGCTGCCAACCGGGTCACCGCTAGGCGCAGCATCGCCGTGGCGTAGCCCCTGCCACGAAAAGCGGGGCGGACGGCATACCCCACGTGCCCGCCGATCTCGCGAAGGACGGGCGTCAGCGTATGCCGAATCGAAAGCCGGCCCACGAGCTGAGGCAGGCCGTCGGGGCCGGGCACGCAGGCCAGCAAATAGTCCGAAGGAACACGACCTGCACCCAGGCCAACCCCACGAGCCTCGCGGTCAATCAGGTCTAGCTGCTCACCCCAACTGAGCTCGGGGCGGAAGAGGAAAGGAAAACTCGCCGGGCGTAGCTCCTCGTGGCCCGCCCGCACCTCGGCCTCGTCGCTGAACTGTGGCGGGCGCAAGGTCAAAGATTCTGCGCTCATGCCGGGTCTTCCCCTAAGGCGTAGCGCATCGCGGCCATCTTGATTTGAGTCTCAGCAAGCTCGGCCTGCGGGTCTGAGGCCGCGACGACGCCGCCGCCGGCAAACAGGCGCATCCGCCGAGCGTCGGGGCAGAGCTCGCCGCAGCGCAACGCGATGCCCCAGTCGCCTTCGCCCGCCGCGTCCATCCAACCCACGGGCCCGGCATACCGGCCTCGGTCCATCTCTTCCAAATCGGCAATCAACGCTGCGGCCTCCCGTGCCGGGGTGCCGCACACTGCGGCCGAAGGGTGCAGCGCGGCGGCCAACCGCAATGAGGTGGCCGACCCCGAGTGGACCCCGCTGATGTCACTTGCCAAGTGATAGACGTCCGGCAACTTCAGCACGAACGGCTCGGTCGGCACGTCCAACTCGGTGCAGTGCGGAGCCAACGCATCAGCCACTGAGCGCACCGCGTAGGCGTGTTCTTCAAGGTCCTTGCCGCTGGAAATGAGGCGCAATTGGGGATCGACGTCGCGCTCAGCCTTGAAGTCCGGGTGGTCTTCGGCAATCAGCGGTGCCCGGGCATGGTCTCGGCGCACCGTCCCGGCCAATACCCGAGAATGAACTTTCCCGTCCCAGCGCCGGACCAACATCTCCGGGGTTGCGCCCACGAGGCCATCGACCGCGAAGGTCCAGGTGGCTTCATAACGCTCGGCCAGGCGGCGCAGGACATGGTGCAGGTCGATCGGTCCGTCAGCCTGGGCCAACTCGTCGCGGGCTAACACCACCTTCTCGACATCACCCGCGCTGATCGCGGCAATGGCCCTCGCGATGACTCCCGGCCATTGACGCGCCGAGACCGACCCTTCCACGATGGTGATCGCTCCGGTCTGGGCTGGTGCGTGCGTTGAGGGTGCCTTGGGGCTCTTAGGGGCGTTGCTGGCGGTGATAGTCGTCCGCCAGGTGCGACCGCGACGGCGCCCGATCAACACCGCCGGCACCACCAGGCGGCTCATGTCGGCGGATTCTGCGGCGAAACTAAAGGACCCGAAGCTGACAAGCCCGGTGCCAGGGATGCGCACGTCGTCCTGGATCGCCGCGATTGAGCGGACCTCGTCCCACCAGGACTGCGCTCGTTCGAAGCGGTCAGTGCCGCTGGTGAGGCAGGTGGCGGCACGTCCCCAGCCGATGAGTCCATCGCCTTCGCGCAACCACGAACATAAGGTCGTGGGGGAGGCATCGGCAGGCACCAGGTCGAGCAAGTTGACGTCGGCGGGTGTTTCGTCGGTGATATCGACGGTGATTGCGCACAGTTGTGGCAGGGCGGGCACGGTCACAACAGAACACTGTATTGGGCAGGTGCGAGGATGAACGCATGCCCCGTGCGAGCCTGGACAAACGCCCTACCGACGTCGCCGAGATGTTCGATCAGGTCGCCCCCCGATACGACATCACTAACGACGTGCTTTCGGCCGGTCAAACGTATGCGTGGCGTCGGGCGACCCTGGCCTGCGCAGCGGCTGAGCCAGGAGAGCGGGTGCTCGATATCGCGGCCGGAACGGGCACCAGTAGTGAGCCCTTCGCCAACGAAGAGATCGAGGTGATCCCGGCTGATTTCTCGTTGGGGATGCTGCGTGAGGGCCGTCGCAGACGCCCCGATATGCCGTTTACAGCGGCCGACGCCTTGCATCTGCCGTTTGCGGACGAATCCTTCGACGTGGTGACCATGTCGTTCGGGTTGCGCAACGTCAGCGACGTCCCGGCCGCGCTGCGTGAGTTCGCGAGGGTCGCCAAGCCAGGTGGGCGATTGGTGATCTGCGAGTTTAGCCAGCCTGTCTGGCGCCCGCTGCGCACGGCATACCTCGGCTATCTGATGCGTGCCCTGCCAGCGGTGGCGCGCCGGATCAGTTCCAACCCATCGTCATACGTCTATTTGGCTGAATCGATCCGCGAGTGGCCGAGCCAATCCGAGCTGGCCCAGAGCGTCGGAGCTTCCGGTTGGTCGTCGGTGACGTGGCGCAACCTGAGCACCGGCATCGTGGCCATCCACCACGCGGTGAAGGCCTAGGTCTGCGAATCGCCCCTGCGTCTCATGACTCCCGTATGCTGCACCGCGCGGCAGCGTTGCGAGTGACCCCAAACGGCGTGGCCCATGTGTTGACCCCTAAGATTGAGAGAGCCTCAAAAATGACCGTGTGCTGGCACCGAAAGGAGCGTGGGCGGGGATGACCGATCCTTACCTTCCTGTTCTGTTCTTGTTCGCTCTCGGCCTGCTGTTTGCTGGCGGCTCAATGGCCGGTGGTGCTGTGTTGGGTCGCAAGACCTACAACCGCGCAAAGTCCGAGGCGTATGAGTGCGGCATCCAGCCCACTCCGCAGGCTCTCGACGGTGGTCGTGTGCCGATCAAGTACTACCTGACCGCGATGCTCTTCATCGTGTTCGACGTCGAGGTTCTTTTCCTCTACCCCTTCGCGGTTTCCTTTGATCAGGTAGGTCTCTTCAGCGTGCTCGCCATGCTCTTGTTCCTCTTCGTAGTCTCGGTGCCCTTCATTTATGAGTGGAGTCGAGGCGGTCTCGAGTGGGACTAACAACACAGAAAGCGTGTAAGTCATGGGTCTAGAGGAAAAACTTCCCTCCGGAATCGTCCTAACGTCCGTCGAAGGCCTCGTTGGCCAGATGCAGGCGCGGTCGGTGTGGCCGGCAACGTTTGGGTTAGCCTGCTGCGCCATCGAGATGATGGCCGTCGGCACACCCGACTACGACATCGCCCGGTTCGGGATGGAGCGCTTTGCTGCCACACCGCGACAAGCTGACCTGATGATCGTCGCCGGGCGCGTCAGCCAAAAGATGGCTCCCGTGGTCCGCCAGGTCTACGACCAGATGCCCAACCCGAAGTGGGTGCTCTCCATGGGGGTGTGCGCCAGTTCCGGTGGCATGTTCAACAACTACGCGATCGTGCAGGGCGTGGACCACATCGTCCCTGTCGATATCTATTTACCGGGTTGTCCGCCGCGGCCACAGATGCTCATCAACGCTCTGCTGGAACTGCATGAGCAGATCCGCTCCTCCAAGTTCGGTGTCGACCGCGTCAAAGCAGCGCGTGCGGCCGAGGCTGCAGCGATGAACGCGACGCCCACTCACGAAATGAAGGGGTTGCTCGCGTGAGCGGAGAGTCTGGCGGTAAAGCATTCGGTCCAATCCCGGACAAGGCCAAGAAGGACGCCGTTGCCGAAGTCGAGTCGGTGACGTCAGCAGTCGATGAGAACGCGATCGCTGACGGTAAGAACACCGTCGACCGAGTGAACGCGCCCGAAGCAACGGATGCGCAAAAGGTCAGCACCACCCACGCCCAAGAGACGGGTGCGGGATCGGTCAGCACCGTCGATCTTTCCTCATCCGCGCCGGTCAAGATCGGCGAGCGTCACGGGATGTTCGGCGGGTCGCTGGGCGGGGACACCAGCGGATACGGCGGTATGACGCAACCGGTGCTGTTCCCCGGAGCGAGCGAGCGTCCGTACGGCTTGTATTTCGACGAAGTTGCGGACCACCTGAGCAAGGATTTGGCCGACAAATACGACGCCGCGATCGAGCGTGTCGTGATCGACCGCGGTGAAATGACGTTGCACGTTCCCGCGGCGCATTTGCTCCTCGTGGCTCGGTCGTTGCGTGACAACCCGGGTCTGCGTTTCGAGATGTTCAGCGGAGTGTCCGGCGTAAATTACCCCGACGAGGTCGGCCGCGAACTGCACGCGGTTTACCACTTCTTGTCGGTCACCAACGGCTCCCGCCGAATCCGTGTCGAGGTGTCGTGCGCGGATGACGACGCGACCGTCCCGTCGATCGTGCAGATCTACCCCGCTGCTGACTGGCACGAGCGCGAGACGTTTGACATGTTCGGGATCGTCTTCGAAGGACACCCGGCGTTGACCCGCATCCTGATGCCAGACGACTGGCCAGGGCACCCACAACGCAAGGATTACCCGCTCGGCGGGATCCCCGTGGAATACAAGGGAGCCACCATCCCGGCTCCAAGCGAGCGCAGGAGTTATACCTGATGGCTACCCACACAGAACCAACCGAAACCCAAGACCTCTACGGCGACGACGAAGTCGGAGCGGTCTTCACTGCTGGTGGCGGTGACTGGGACCAGGTGGTCGAGGACATTGCCGCGGTCGGCGAGGAGCGCATCGTTGTCAACATGGGGCCGCAACACCCCTCGACGCACGGCGTGCTGCGCCTCATCTTGGAACTCGACGGTGAAACCGTCCGCGAGGCACGCGCCGGCATCGGCTATTTGCATACCGGTATCGAGAAGAACATGGAATACCGCACCTGGGTGCAGGGGACCACGTTCTGCACGCGGATGGACTACCTGACGCCCATCTTCAACGAGACGGCCTACTGCCTCGGGGTCGAGAAGTTGCTCGGCATCACCGATCAGATCCCGCAGCGTGCCAACGATATTCGGGTGCTGACGATGGAATTGAATCGCATCGGATCGCACATGATCGCGCTCGGCACCGGCGGTATGGAGCTCGGGGCGACGACCGTCATGACGCTGTGCTTCCGTGAGCGTGAGCGGCTCCTTCGTTTCTTCGAAGCGGTCACCGGCTTGCGGATGAATCACGCCTACGTTCGTCCCGGCGGCGTTGCGCAAGACGTGCCCGCAGGGGCACTTGATCTGCTCGAGGACGAGTTAGTCGACCTCAAGCGGGGGATGCGCGAGTTGGAAGCGTTGCTGCTCGAAAACCCGGTCTTGCGGGGGCGCACCGTCAACGTCGGCCACCTCAGCCTGACCGGGTGCATGGCGTTGGGAATCACCGGCCCGATCTTGCGGTCGACCGGTCTGCCGCACGACCTGCGCAAATCTGCTCCGTATTGCGGCTACGAGACGTACGACTTCGACGTCATTACCCGCGACAGCATGGACGCCTACGGCAGGTTGTGCATCCGCATCGACGAGATGTGGGAATCGATCAAAATTTCTGAGCAGGCCATCGCTCGACTCCGGGCCTCTGAAGGCGAGCCAGTGATGGTCGCCGACAAGAAGATCGCCTGGCCAGCCCAGTTGAGCGTCGGCGCGGACGGCCAGGGAAACTCCCTGGACCACATTCGCAAGATCATGGGCGAGTCGATGGAATCGCTGATTCACCACTTTAAGTTGGTGACTGAGGGCTTCCGTGTCCCACCGGGCCAGGCCTACGCATCCATCGAGTCACCTAAGGGAGAGTTGGCCGTGCACGTTGTCTCGGATGGTGGCACACGTCCTTTCCGCGCGCATTTCCGCGATCCTTCTTTCAATAACCTGCAGGCCGCTTCTGTGCTCAGTGAGGGCGGGCTCGTGGCCGACGTTATTGTCGCTGTCGCTTCCATTGACCCCGTGATGGGTGGCGTCGACCGATGAGCGACAACGCAGTTGTGCCCCCCGACACCCGCGAGCAACTTCATCAGGCGACCACCCACGGACCCGTTCACCACCACACGCCGTTGCAGTCGTCGGCCGAGGGGTACGACGCCGACGTTTTGGCTCAGCTCAAGGCTGATGCAGTGCTGATCGTCGCGAAGTACCCGCAGGCCCGTTCAGCCCTGCTCCCACTGTTGCACTTGGTGCAGAGCGTCGATGGCTACATCACCGGCAGGGGAGTTCACTTCTGCGCCGATGAGCTCGGCTTGACGGCCGCTGAGGTCAGCGGGGTCGCCACGTTCTATACGCAATACAAGCGTCACCCCAACGGCGAATACACCGTCGGGGTGTGCACCAACACGTTGTGCGCGGTCATGGGTGGCGACGAGATCTTTGACGAGGTCAGCGAGCACCTTGGCATCGGTCACGACGAGACGACTGCCGACGGCAAGATCACGCTGGAGCGCGTCGAGTGCAACGCAGCGTGCGACTACGCCCCCGTGGTGATGGTCAACTGGGAGTTCTTCGACAATCAAACGCCTGAGTCATCGAAGGGCCTTGTCGATGAGTTGCGCGCCGGGAACGACCTGGTGCCTACCCGCGGTGCTTCCAAGGTGTGCACCTTCAAGCAGGTCTCTCGCGTGCTCGCGGGGTTCAGTGACGGTCGAGCCGACGAAGGCATCGGCGCCGGCCCGTCGTCGCTAGAGGGGCTGAAACTCTCCCAGGCCAACGGGTGGGTTGCTCCGATCGGTGCCAGGGCGCCGTATACCCCCGGTGGCGACCACGAGCCGGACCAGAGCACCAGCTTCGATACTGCCGCTGCCGACGAGGGCACCACGCCGAAAGCGGGCCAACGCAGTTCCACGAACGCCCCCACCAACGACGCCGACGAAATGCCCGGCGACGGCAAGATCAATAGCGAAACCAAGGCAAACGAGACGTCTGGAGGCGACAAATGAGCGCCCAACTGACCCCCATCCTGTCCCAGTTTTGGGATGACCCGCAGTCCTGGACCTTGGCGACCTACGAGAAGCATGACGGCTACAAGGCCCTCCGTGCGGCTCTAGAAATGCCCATGGCCGACCTCGTCGACATGGCCAAGTCCTCCGGCCTTCGTGGTCGTGGCGGTGCCGGGTTCCCGACCGGGTTGAAGTGGAGCTTCTTGCCGCCCGACGACGGTGGCCCACGCTATTTGGTGATCAACGCGGATGAATCTGAGCCGGGCACGTGCAAAGACACCCCGCTGCTGATGGCTGCACCGCAGTTCTTGATCGAGGGCATGATCATCACGTCCTACGCGATCGGCTGCAAGCACGCGTTCATTTACATTCGCGGAGAGATTGTGCACGTAATCCGCCGGGTGCAGCGTGCGGTCGACGAGGCCTACGCTGCCGGTTACCTCGGCAAAGACATCCTGGGCACCGGCTTTGACCTGGACATCACGGTCCACTCCGGCGCCGGTGCCTACATCTGTGGTGAAGAGACCGCGCTGCTCGACTCGCTGGAGGGTCGCCGCGGTCAGCCGCGACTCAAGCCGCCCTTCCCCGCGGTGGCCGGGCTTTATGCGCGCCCCACAGTCGTCAACAACGTTGAGAGCATCGCCAGCGTCCCGTCGATCGTGCTGCATGGATCGGACTGGTTCTCCGGTCTAGGCACAGAGAAGTCCAAGGGTTACGGGCTGTTTAGCCTGTCAGGTCACGTCACGCGCCCCGGCCAATACGAAGCGCCGCTGGGCATCACGCTGCGCGAGTTGCTCGAGATGGCGGGTGGCGTCCGTGAGGGCCACCAACTGAAGTTCTGGACTCCGGGTGGATCGTCGACGCCGATCTTTACTGACGAGCACCTGGACGTGCCGCTGGACTTCGAGTCCGTCGCTGCGGCAGGCTCGATGCTCGGCACCAGGGCATTGCAGATCTTCGACGAGACAACGTCGGTTGTTCGTGCAGTGTCGCGGTGGACCGA
>JBBSKS010000114.1:0-7843 GCA_038256095.1 Actinomycetales bacterium
CGGGGCCACAGCGCTGCAGGATCGTCTCGAAGAGATCTGCGACCAGGTGTCCGATGCGGTCGAGCGCGGCGCATTTTTCGTGGTCCTCTCGGACCGGCACGGTGACCGGGAGCACGCTCCCATCCCCTCCTTGCTGCTGACCAGTGCCGTGCACCACCACCTGGTGCGTGAAAGCACCCGGACTCGGGTGGGCCTGCTCGTGGAGGCCGGAGACGTCCGTGAGGTGCACCACGTCGCCCTGCTGACGGCATACGGTGCGGCCGCGGTGAACCCCTATCTCGCGATGGAAACCGTCGAAGACCTCTGCCGGTCGGGGCAGCAGCTGGACGGTCTCGACCCTGAGGTCGCCATCGCCAACCTGATCAAGGCCCTCGGCAAGGGGGTGCTGAAGGTGATGTCAAAGATGGGCATCTCGACGGTGTCGTCCTACCGCGGAGCCCAAACCTTTGAAGCCGTCGGCTTGTCACGTGAGGTCGTGGACCGTTGGTTCACTGGCACCACCAGCCAGATCGACGGTGTCGGCCTCGACATCGTGGCCGATGAGGTCCGCGCGCGGCATGCCGTCGCCTACCCGTTATCGGGGATTTCGCCCTACCACCGCAATCTCGAAACCGGTGGAGAATACCAATGGCGCCGCGACGGGCCACCGCACCTCTTCAATCCGGAGACGGTCTTTCGCCTACAGCATGCGACTCGCTCCAAGCGGTACGACATTTTTCGGCAGTACACCGACTTGGTCGACAACCAGGCCGAGCAACTGATGACGCTGCGTGGGCTGTTTCGCACCGACTCCGATCGCCCGAGCATCCCGCTCGAAGAGGTCGAGCCGGTCAGCGACATCGTCAAGCGATTCTCGACCGGAGCGATGAGTTACGGCTCCATCTCGCCCGAGGCGCACGAGACGTTGGCGATCGCGATGAACCAACTCGGTGCTCGCTCCAACACCGGTGAGGGAGGCGAGGACATTGACCGACTGCTGGACCCGACGCGTCGTTCGTCCATCAAACAAGTCGCGTCTGGCCGCTTCGGTGTGACGAGCCCGTATTTGGTGCACGCCGACGACATTCAGATCAAGGTCGCGCAAGGAGCCAAGCCTGGTGAAGGTGGTCAGCTACCTCCCGGCAAGGTGTATCCGTGGATCGCGAGCGTCCGGCACTCCACGCCCGGCGTGGGGCTCATCTCTCCCCCGCCGCACCACGACATCTACTCCATTGAGGATCTTGCCCAACTGATCCACGATCTCAAGAACGCCAACCCGAAGGCCCGCATCCACGTCAAACTGGTCAGCCAGGTCGGGGTCGGCACGGTCGCCGCAGGAGTCTCAAAAGCGCACGCTGATGTGGTGCTGATCTCTGGCCACGACGGAGGCACCGGAGCCAGCCCCCTGACGTCGCTGAAACACGCTGGCACCCCGTGGGAGTTGGGTCTGTCCGAAACCCAACAGACGCTGCTGCTCAACGGGTTGCGGAGTAGGATCACGGTGCAGGTCGACGGCCAACTCAAGACGGGTCGGGACGTGCTCATCGCGGCTCTGCTGGGTGCCGAGGAGTACGGCTTTGCCACCGCTCCTTTGGTCGTCTCGGGCTGCGTCATGATGCGGGTGTGTCACCTCGACACCTGCCCCGTGGGCGTCGCCACGCAAAACCCGGAGCTGCGCAAGCGCTACGAGGGCCAAGCCGAGTTTGTGGTGACGTTCTTCCAGTTCATCGCCGAGCAGGTCCGCGAGCTGATGGCCGAGTTGGGCTACCGCAGCATCGACGAGTTGGTGGGCCGCGCCGATCTGCTCAACGTGAGGAAGGCAATCGACCATTGGAAGGCCTCAGGTCTTGACCTGGCACCGATCCTGCACCGGCCAGACCTGCCCGAGGGCACCGCCCTGCGGCGCATGGTCGAGCAAGACCACCATCTCGAAGATGCGCTGGACCACCGACTCATTGAGGCAGCCGGTCCGGCCCTGCGCGATGGAACCAGCGTCCACGCCACGTTCGACGTGCGCAACGTCAATCGCACCGTCGGCACCATGCTCGGCTACACGGTGACGTCAACGGTCGGTGTTGAAGGGCTGCCTGACGGCACGATCGACTTCACGTTAATCGGCTCAGCCGGTCAGTCGTTTGCTGCTTTCTTGCCCGCCGGGATCACGCTTCGGTTGGTGGGCGACGGCAACGACTACGTCGGCAAGGGTCTGTCCGGCGGGCGGGTGATCGTGCACCCCTCGCCTGATGTGCCGTTTGCGGCTGAGGATCACGTCATCGCGGGCAACGTCATCGGGTATGGCGCCACGTCGGGTCAGATTAATCTGCGCGGCGTTGTCGGTGAGCGATTCTGCGTTCGCAACTCTGGCGCCATTGCGGTTGTTGAGGGTGTGGGCGACCATGCCTTGGAATACATGACGGGAGGCACTGCCCTGATCTTGGGCCGCACCGGCCGAAACGTGGGAGCAGGGATGTCGGGCGGGACGGCATACGTGCTCGATCTCGACCAGAACCGGATCAATCCCTTAGCGGCCTCCACCGGTGACCTGCTGCTGCGCACTGTGCAGACCAACAGCACCGACGCTCACCGCATCGAAGAGTTGTTGCGCGAGCACGTCGAGCTGACCGGCTCGACCGTTGCACAAGCAATTCTCGATGCCGGCCCCGAATGGGCCGCTCGTTTCACCGTCATCACGCCCCGCCAGTACGCAAGCGTCCTGAAGATCCGCCAAGACGTCATTGACGCCGGTGAGGATCCCGACGGACCGCACGCATGGCAACTCATTTTGGAGGACGCACATGGCTGACCCCAAGGGATTTCTCAACACCCGCAACCGCGAGCCCCAACCGTCACGGCCCGTTCCGATCCGGATCATGGATTGGAAGGAGGTGCACACGGCCCAAGACGACACGGTGCTGCGTCGCCAGGCCGGACGCTGTATGGACTGCGGTATCCCGTTCTGTCACCAAGGTTGTCCGCTCGGCAACTTGATCCCCGAGTGGAACGATCTTGCGCGCCGAGGCAACTTCCGTGAGGCCATTGAGCGGCTGCATGCGACCAATAACTTCCCGGAGTTCACCGGACGGTTGTGCCCCGCGCCGTGCGAGACCTCGTGCGTGCTGAGCATTAGCGAGCCCGCCGTCACGATCAAGCAGGTGGAGCAATCCATCATTGACCGCGCCTTCGACAACGGCCTCGTCACCGCGCACGAGCCCGAGTGGCTCTCTGGCAAGACAGTGGCCGTGATCGGCTCCGGCCCTGCCGGGCTGGCCGCGGCACAGCAGCTCAGCCGTGCCGGCCATACCGTGCTGGTCTACGAGCGCGACGACGCGGTCGGCGGGTTGCTGCGCTATGGCATCCCCGAGTTCAAGATGGAGAAGTCGGTGTTGGATCGTCGCCTCGTGCAGTTGCGCGGTGAGGGCATCAGGTTCCGCACCAACGTGACCATCGGTGGCGACGGCCCGGATGACTTCTCGCTGAGTGAGTTGGCGAGCCGTTTCGATGCCGTGGTGCTAGCGACTGGAGCAACCGTGCCCAGACCGTTGCCGATTCCCGGCGCAGAGCTCGATGGGGTGTATCCGGCCATGGACTTCCTGGTGCCTGCAAACCGCGAGGCCTCGGGCAAAGAGCGCGGCATCTCGGCCGAAGGCAAGCATGTGGTGATCGTGGGTGGCGGTGACACGGGGTCCGACTGTTACGGCACGGCGATACGTCACGGCGCTGCGTCGGTGACCCAGCTTGACATTCGCCCGCAACCGTCGTTGGAGCGCAGCGAGGCCCATCCCTGGCCGATATATCCGCTCATTCACCGCGTCAGCGACTCCCAAGAGGAGGGCGGCGAACGCATCTTCGGCGTCAACACCGTCGAGGCCCTGGGCGCCAACGAGGGTGCCGTCTCGGAGATTCGGATCGTCAACGGTGAGCGTATCGACGGTCGCTTTGACGCGGAAGCGGGCACGGAGCGCACGATCCCGGCCGACCTGGTCTTGATTGCCCTCGGCTTCAGCGGGCCCGATGACGTCATTGACGGGACGAGCGCGCTCCCGCGGTCAACGCGGGGCACCTTCGAGCGAGACGAGTCGTATGGCGTTCCGGACCAGCCGAAGATGTTTGTCGCCGGAGATGCTGGACGCGGACAATCGCTGATTGTGTGGGCTATCGCCGAGGGACGCGCCTGCGCCTCCTCCGTCGATGCCTATCTCACCGGGGGGCAGTCCACACTGCCCTTCCCCGTTCGTGCTAGCGACGCTCCGCTGATGGTCTGAGGAGATCAGGCTCTCAGCGCATCACGCCTAGGAGCGCGGACTGAGGCACGCGCTGCCCGAGGGACTTAGGCTGGCACCCATGCGCGCCGATACCCACACCACCGATACTGACGACCTTCTCTGGGAGAGCGAGACGCTGCAGGTGCACACCTGCAGCGTCTCCTCCATGGACAACAACGTCTACGTGGTGACGTGCCGATCATCGGGCCGGCGGGCCTTAGTGGATGCCGCAGATGACATGCCCCGAATCGCAGCGTTGCTCAGAAACGCCAGCCGCGAAGACGACGACCGTGAGTTGGCGTCGATCGTGACCACTCATCGACACGCTGATCACCATATGGCTCTGGTTGACGCGGTCGCCGCGACGGGGGCTGCCACCTACGCGGGCGCTTTAGATGCCGACCACGTGCCGGTGACACCCCACGTGCGCCTCGAGCATGGCGACTCGATTTCTATAGGTGAGGTTGAGGTCGAGGTCATTTCCTTGCGGGGCCATACTCCTGGGTCGATCGCTCTCGCTCTCAAGGGCGGAGACCCAGCAGACACGACACTGCTGCTCACCGGTGACAGCCTTTTCCCGGGGGGCCCTGGAATGACGACGTCGCCCGCCGACTTCTCGTCGTTGATGGACGATCTCACTGAGCGCATTTTCGCCCGGTTCGACGACGCCACGTTGGTGCTGCCCGGGCACGGAGACGGCACCACGCTGGGCCGCGAACGCCCCCACCTCGAGGTTTGGCGACAGCGCGGATGGTGACGCCTGCGTCGCTGCAGACTCCTCGCGTCCCTCCCATTGCCTTGGTCCTCGGCGCCGTCCTCTCGGTCCAGTTCGGCGGGGCACTCGCGGTCCTGCTATTGCCCCTGATTGGCGTGGTGGGATCGGTCACGCTTCGCCTGGGTCTGGCCACATTAGTGCTGTGGGTGATGGTGCGGCCCCGACTAAGCGGACGGACTCGCCGCGATTGGTTGGTCGTGGCGACCTTCGCGGTGGCCCTGACCGTGATGAACCTCGCGTTCTACGGCTCCCTTGCCCGATTGCCGATTGGGGTAGCGGTCACCATCGAGTTCTTGGGGCCACTGGCCTTGGCAGCGAGCCTGTCGCGCCGTCGCAGTGACGCGATAGCGGTCGTGGCGGCACTGGGTGGAGTGGTGTTGATCTCCCAGATTGCGAGCACTCCCCTGGGCCAACTCGACCTGGTTGGGGTCGGCCTAGCTCTCGTGGCAGGCGCGTGCTGGGCCGCCTACATCGTGATGAGCACCCGAACGGGGTCGCACTTTGACAGACTCGACGGCATCGCCATCTGTCTGCTGCTTGGGACGGTCATGATGGTGCCGATCTCAGGACTGGCAGGCGTGTGGAGCAATCTGGGGGCGTTCATCACGCCTGAGGTGCTGGGCCTCGGACTGGCTGTGGCGGTCTTGTCCTCGGCGATCCCCTACTCACTGGAACTTCTCGCGTTGCGACACCTAGCAGCCGGGGTCTTCGGCGTGCTGCTCAGCCTAGAACCTGCCGTCGCCGCTCTGGCCGGGTTGCTCCTGCTCGGGCAACGGCTCGAACCGGACCAACTCGCGGGTATGGCTTTGGTCGTATGCGCCAGTGTGGTGGTGCTTGGTCGCCCGACGACTGGTGGTGGATCATCGTCTAGATCCGCGCCGCCGACAACCACGGCGTCTTAGTCGCGGGAAGGTCCTGAGCCAGCGTCGCGCTGACCTTGCCCACTGCCGCTCTCGCTTCCCGTTGACGTCTCACCCACGCTGGGCTCGTGGTGGTGCTGGCGGGTGCTGAATTGGGTCAGGTGCAACTCCTGGGCGGGTAGGCCCTTGGCTGCGTCCCGGCTGCTCTTGATCAAACTGGCCACGGCGGTCACCCCCAGAATCGTCACAATCATGATCAACGAAACCCAGATGGGAATGTCCGGCACAGCTTCGATGTGCTGGCCGCCGTTGATGAAGGACAGGTTGTTTTCGTGCAAGGCGTGCATGATGAGTTTCACGCCGATAACCGCAAGGAGGACGGCCAAGCCGAGGCCAAGGTAGACGAGTCGCTTCAGCAGGTCACCGATGAGGAAATACAACTGGCGCAACCCCATCAGGGCAAAGATGTTTGCCATCAACACGAGGTACGGCTCACGAGTCAGCCCGAAAATCGCGGGGATCGAGTCGAGCGCGAAGAGTAGGTCGGTGGTGCCGAGCGCAATGATGACAATCAGCATCGGGGTGACGACCGTCTTGCCGTTCTCCACGGTCCGCAACTTCGTGCCTGAGTCCCAGGACTTGGTCGCCGGGAAGCGCTTTTCAACCCAGCGCAGGAGAGCGTTCTCCTCGAACTCGTCCTCTTCGGCTTCGTGGTTGACATTCTCTCGGGCCAGTTTGAATGCCGTGTAGATCAGAAACGCGCCAAAGATGTAAAAAACCCACGACCACTGATTGATGGCAGCGGCGCCGACCCCGATGAAGACCCCACGGAGCACCAACGCAATGATGATCCCGATCATGAGGGCCCGTTGTTGCAACTCCCGAGGCACACCGAATTTAGCCATGATGATGATGAAGACGAAGAGGTTGTCGACGCTCAAGGAGTACTCGGTGAGCCACCCGGCGTAGAACTCCCCCGCATACGTTGGTCCGGAGAAGACATAGACGCCGACTCCGAAAACGAGGGCCAACCCGATGTAGACCGTCAGGGCGGTGCTGGTCTCACGCTTGCTGGGGACGTGCGGACGCCTTCCCAAGACCAGGATGTCGAAGAGCAAGATCCCGCAGACCACCGTCAAACTTGTGATCCACAGCCATGGGGGGACGTTCATTGAGGCCTTCCGGAAGTGACGCGTGAACCTGTGCCGCTGGGCAACCTTTCCAGTATGCCGGGTGGCTTGGCCAACACCTACGTCTAACCCGTGGCTTCGCGCATCTGCCGCAGCTCCTTCTTCAGGTCCGAAACCTCGTCTCGGATGCGAGCGGCCAACTCAAACTTTAGATCCGCGGCCGCTTGGTGCATTTGGTCCGTTAACTCGCGGATGAGATCGGCCAATTCGGCTGCTGGAAGGTCATCTCCTCGCCGGCCTGCCCCCGCCACCGCCGCGTCCGCAGCCACGCTGCTCTTGCCCGCAGTGCTGCGACGGCCTCGAGACTGGGTGCGCCCACTGCCCATGAGGGCTTCGGTGTCGGCGTCCTCGCGCTCGAGCAGGTCCGTGATGTCGGCGATCTTCTTACGTAGCGGCTTGGGGTCGACGCCACGGGCAAGGTTGTAGGCCACCTGCTTTTCGCGGCGCCGGTTGGTCTCCTCGATGGCTTGGCCCATCGAGGGGGTGATTTTGTCCGCGTACATATGCACCTCACCAGACACGTTGCGCGCGGCGCGACCGATCGTCTGGATCAGTGACCGGGCCGAGCGCAGAAACCCTTCTTTGTCCGCGTCCAGGATGCTCACCAACGAGACCTCGGGAAGGTCAAGGCCTTCGCGCAGCAAGTTGATCCCAATGAGGACGTCGTACTCCCCCATCCGCAACTCACGCAGCAACTCGACTCGGCGCAGCGTGTCGACCTCAGAGTGCAAGTAGCGGACACGCACGCCCTTATCGAGCATGTAGTCGGTGAGGTCC
>JBBSKS010000115.1:0-7782 GCA_038256095.1 Actinomycetales bacterium
CCCTGGTCAAGAAGAGAGCTGGCGAAGAGACTCGAACTCTCAACCCCCTGTTTACAAGACAGGTGCGCTACCGATTGCGCCACGCCAGCATGCGTCCGGCCAACCACCGCAACGGGCGATCGGCCGGAGGCAATGCTACCTGCTGTTAGCGGATGCTTTCGGAGTTGAAGTACGACTGCAAGGCCCGCACGGTGCGCGAGTTGAGATAGCTCGACCCGTCCGGGGACATCCCGATGAACTTCTGCAGTGAACGCTGCGACTTCGGGCCCCACTTGCCATCGGCGCTGGTCCCGACCTTGCGCTGCAACGCCTTGATGGTGGTGCGATCAAAGCTGCCGTTGCGGGTCGTGCCGACGAAGCGCTCGATGGCGCGGTTTATGTCGGGCCCACGGATGCCGTCCACCGCGAGTTTGCGCGTGCTGGAACTGCTTGAGCTGTTCGACGAGGACGAACGACTTGCCGACACCGAACTGCGCGACAGAACAACCTCGCTCACGTACCTGCTGCTGGAGATGCGCAACCAGCCACCTGAGACGGTTCCGCGCACTATCTCGCCACGAGCTTCCTTGCCGATCGTGCGATAACTGACCCCCGGGCCGGAGCGCACGTTGGCTGAGGTCCGCGCAGAGACATACCGGATGACCTTTGTGGAGCTTCGGCTGGCACTGGACGAGTCCGCCCGGCTGCCACCCGGCTCCGCATTGCGGTCAGCGCCGCCGTTGGAGCGGGTCAGTCCAGCCCTTTTGGAGCAAGTCGGCCATGCGCCCGGTCCTTGCCCCGCCAACACACGCTGCGCGACTGCAATCTGCTCGCCCTTCGTCGCCTGATGCGCGAACGAGGCAAACTCCTTGCCGCCATAATCCCTCCACGTCGGCTGACCGAACTGCACGCCGCCGTAGTAGCCGTTGCCGGAGTTGATGCTCCAATTCCCAGTGGACTCACAGGCGGCAACTCGATCCCAAACACTGTCTGCTTGAGCCACCGGAGCACCCAATCCGACCATGCCCACGGTTGCTGCTGCGGCTACTCCCATGGCCGCGAGTCGCGCCCCAAAGACTCGCGTGATCAGGGGCTTTTGCACAGCGGAATGCTTGCCGTGAGAGGTCATAGAGATGTCCTTCCAATCCTGCACAGTGAGATAACGGTTTCATCACGGTACAAAGAAACTGGCGTGTCGCAAACCCCTAAGGCACAAATCCTGTAGGCAAGCGCTCGATCAGTGGGATGTCACCAGAGGGGTTCGGCCACCACGAGACAGGCGCGCCACCCAGCACAGACCAACTGCTCAGAGCAATCGATCCGACCAGCAAGAACGTCACAAACAACTGCGTGAACAGCCCTGATGGCATGGCTGTCCGGATCAACGTGCGGCTTCCGCGACGCATGGACACCGCCCCCGGACCCCACCACCCGACGAGCCCGCCCAGAGCCGACCCCACCCCGATCGCTAGCGGCTCTTCGATCGTCGTCGTGAGGCCCGACCCCTGATCAAGGCCGAACGCCGTGGCCAGCGCGGCCACGACAGCGAATCCCAGCGGCAAGATCAGCCACAGCAACGTGGTCAGCGTCGCCGGGATGAGACGCCACGGAGCGGCAAGCACCGTCATCGGAATGTCACTGCCACGCACGCCTGCTTCGTGGCGCCGCATCACTAAGCCAGTCATCGACCGATCAATCCAGCGCGTCAGCACCGACCACGTCGCCAACAAGCCCCAGGCCAGCAGCGGCGCCACGGTCGAGAGCGCCACCAGCAGAGCCCACAGGGTCAGCACGGTCCCGGTGCGCATCGCGCGCCCAATACGCGGGTCGCCTTGTGCCGGTGGGTATGCCGACTGGCCACCGGGGTATTGCCCCTGCGGCTGGCCATAGGGCTGGGGCCAGCCAGCTTGCGGCCACGGCGCGGTTGGCCCAGATTGGCCTGGGGGACGTGGGTAACTGGCAGGCGCCGCAGGTTGTGGCTGGGGACCAGCCCCGGCAAAGCGCTGCGAGGGGTAGGACTCCGTGTGCGGATACGGCTGCGGCGATCGGTATGCAGGCGGGCCGGTCGCAGGAGCCGGGCTAGGTTGCTCAGGCGCAACCTGCGTGTTCATGATCGGCTGCGCCCGGGTGTGGTCAACAACCGGCGCCATCTGAGTTGACTGCGCAGCGGCGCGCGGGGAGGGAGCCGACGCGGTGCGGCCCACCGATGTGGCCGCATCCAAAGACTGGGCCGACATCGCCTCGGTCACCGGACGATGAGCCGCGTAGGCCTTCATCGCCGTCATGACCTCATACGCCTGCGGTCGGTTGGCGGGGTTGGGGTCGAGCGCGGCCAACAACAAGGGCCGCAACTGCTCGTCGACGCCATCCAGTTTCGTGCGCCCCCGCACCACCCGGTCGAGCACGACACTCATCGGTCCGGTGCCGAACGGTGGCTTCCCGCTCGCGGCGAACGACAACGTCGCGGCCCATCCCCACCAGTCGGTGGCCCGGGTGACGGAGCCGCCCTCAACAACCTCGGGGGACAGATAACCGGGCGTGCCCATCACCATCCCGGTCATCGTCAGTCGTGAATCGTCGGCGACCTGCGCAATACCGAAGTCGATGACCACCGGGTCGTCGCCCACCATGAGCACGTTGCCGGGTTTGAGGTCACGGTGCACGATCCCCGCCGCGTGGATCGCCGAGAGAGCCTCGGACAGGCCTTGCCCCAGGCGCACCAGCGCGTCGGGGCCCAGCGGCCCCTGCTCGGCCACGACAGCATCCAACGGCGCGCCCGGCACAAATTCGGTGACGATGTAGGGCGCGGGCCCGTCAACGTCAGCGTCCAGCACCGAAGCCACTCGGGGGTGATGCACCCGGGCCAACGTGTCGACTTCGCGGCGCAACCTCGCTCGGGCGTGTTCGTCGTGGGCGATATGCGGTCGCAAGACCTTGATCGAAACATCACGGCCATCGTGGTATTTCGATCGCCAGACCACCCCCATACCGCCCTCACCTAAACGCGCGCCCAGGACATATCGACCTACGCGGCGCTCGTCCGTGCCCCCCGGCAGAGGTGAAAGATCTTCGGTCACAGGCTCCACGTTAAGCGCTCCAATGCAACAAGTCGTCGTGATACGCCATCCGTCATCACTTAGTGTCTACAGGAGAGACGGCTGAGGAGGCCCAATGGCTTCATCATCAGGGGGCGTAGATCTCATCATCGCGGCCAACCGGCTTCCGGTTGATCGTGTGCTGCACGAAGATGGCAGCGAAGAATGGTCAACCAGCCCAGGGGGCCTCGTCAGCGCCATGGAGCCGGTGATGAAGGCCCGCACTGGCGCGTGGGTCGGCTGGGCCGGCGAAACAGGGGTCAGTCCCGAGCCGTTCCACACTGCAGACGGTCTGGAACTACATCCGATCTTGCTTGATGGCTCCGAAGTGCGCGACTACTACGAAGGCTTCAGCAACGCCACACTCTGGCCGATCTATCACGACGCCATTACCGACCCGGAGTTCCACCGGAGTTGGTGGGCAAGCTACCGAACGGTCAACGAGCGATTTGCCCAAAAGATCGCCCAGATCGCGTCACGCGGCGCGACCGTCTGGGTGCACGACTACCAACTGCAACTCGTACCGGCCCTGCTCCGCGAAATGCGCCCGGACGTCCGGATCGGCTGGTTCAACCACATCCCCTTCCCGCCGGTCGAGCTCTTTGCTCAACTTCCGTGGCGCCGGGTGATCCTGCGCGGCTTGCTTGGTGCCGACTTGCTAGGTTTCCAGAAGGCTTCGGACGCGAGCAACTTTGTTCGGGCTTGCCGCGTCCTGCTAGGGGCAACCTCGAAAGGCGAAGTCATCACCTGGCAGGGCTCGCCCGACGAAATGCTCGGCGCCGAGCCTCGCACGGTTCGCGCCTACGCTGCACCGATCTCCATCGACTTCGACGACTTCGAGGAGCTCGCTATGTCGCAACAGGTGCTGGACCGGGCCGCCGAGTTGCGGGTTCAGTTGGGCAACCCACGCACCGTGATGTTGGCCGTCGACCGCCTCGACTACACCAAGGGCATCCGACACCGGCTGCGCGCTATCTCCGAGTTGCTCGATGATGGCGCGATCGACCCCGGCGAGGTCGCGGTCATCCAGGTTGCCACCCCCAGCCGGGAGCGCGTGGAGTCCTATCGGCGTCTTCGGGTCGACGTCGAAGGCATGGTTGGTCGGATCAACGGCGAATACTCCAACATCGGCCAGTCCGCAGTCCACTATCTACACCACAGTTATCCGCGGCAGGAGATGGCCGCGATGTACCAGTTGGCCGACGTTATGCTGGTCACGCCCCTGCGCGACGGCATGAATCTCGTCGCCAAGGAGTACGTGACGTCACGCCACGACCTGGGCGGAGCCTTGGTGCTGAGCGAGTTCGCAGGTGCTGCGCAGGAGTTGAATGCGGCATACACCTGCAACCCGCACGACATTGTGGGGCTCAAGCGCATCATTTTGACGGCGTGGCACGACGACCCCGGGCCCAAGCGGCGGCGAATGCGCACCATGCGCCGCCGCATACGCTCTAACAACGTCCACCATTGGGCCGGGAGTTATCTTGAGGCGTTGTCGTCGGCTCCCGCAAAACCATCTCGCCAGTAGGTTTCACAGCACTTTCTTCTCTCACCCACCCGGAAGGTGTGGCCATGAACGATGCATTGCGCGGCGCGCTGACCACCCTTGGCACGGCCGGCCACCTGCTGGTCGGTGTCGACTTCGACGGCACCCTTGCTCCCTTCGCCGACGAGCCCATGGACGCCACCCCCGTCAGCGGCGCGATGCCCGCGCTGCACGCCTTGGCCCACCTCGACAACGTCACCGTGGCCCTCGTTTCTGGTCGCGCACTAGGTGACCTTCATGCCCTGACCGGGGCTGATCCGTCGATCGTGTTGATCGGCAGCCACGGCGCGGAATCTTCGCAAACCAACGAACGCGACCTTAACGCGAGCGAGCAAGCTTCCCTGGCTGCTTTGGACGACGGCCTGCGCGCCCTGGTGACCGAGCACCCATCTGCGCGGATCGAGCGCAAACCCATGTCGAGGGTTTTGCATACCCGGGGGCTGGGGTCCGATCTGGCCCACGCTGCCACCGATGCCGCAGTCCAGTTGGCTGGCGGCCTCGAGGGCGTGACGATCAAGCACGGCAAGGACGTGGTCGAGATCGCGGTGACCGACGCCGACAAAGGCACAGCATTACTTGCGCTCGCGGCGTCGGTGGGCGCCGACGTGATCGTGTATGCCGGCGACGACGTGACCGACGAACACGCCTTTGAACAGTTGAGCGGCAACGACATCAGCGTCAAAGTAGGACCCGGAGAGACCCTGGCCCGCTATCGGGTCAGCAACGAGCACAGCGTCGTCACCATGATTGAAATCCTCCGGGCCGTGCGCGCGGCCTCATCCCTGCCTCGCCAGCACAATCTGCGCTCTCGTCCGTGCCACAACCCCTAGCCTCGGGGGCTTATCTGCAGTACGTTAGGACCCAGTCCCCGGCAGCGTCGCCTGGATATGTCATGACTACGGTCACCTCGATCCGGCGCGACGTCGCACGACTGCTGATCGGCACCCGCCGCCAGTGCGCCCTTTACAACGGATCGTCCGGCACGTACCTGCCGGTGAAGGAGAATAAAAACATGGCAACAGTGACTCTCGACAACATCGTCCGGATCTACCCAGGCGCGGACTCGCCCTCGGTGACGGACCTGTCGATCGACATCGAAGACGGTGAATTTCTCGTCCTCGTCGGCCCCTCCGGCTGCGGCAAGTCCACCAGCCTGCGCATGCTCGCTGGCCTCGAAGAGGTCAACCGCGGCCGCATCCTCATCGGCGACAAGGACGTAACGTCGTTACCTCCGAAAGACCGCGACGTCGCCATGGTCTTTCAGAACTACGCGCTCTACCCGCACATGACGGTGGCCGACAACATGGGCTTCGCGCTCAAGATTGCTGGCGTTAACAAGACCGAGATCCGCGAGCGCGTCGAAGAGGCCGCCAAGATCCTGGACCTCACCGAGTTCCTGGACCGCAAGCCCAAGGCTCTTTCCGGTGGTCAGCGTCAGCGTGTTGCCATGGGCCGTGCGATCGTGCGCTCCCCGCAGGTGTTCCTCATGGACGAGCCGCTGTCGAACCTTGACGCCAAGCTCCGCGTCCAGACCCGCACGCAGATCGCCTCGCTGCAGCGTCGTCTCGGTGTCACCACCGTCTACGTCACGCACGACCAGGTTGAGGCCATGACGATGGGTGACCGCGTCGCAGTCCTCAAGGACGGGTTCCTGCAGCAATGCGATTCCCCCCGTCGTATGTACGACCACCCGGACAACGTCTTCGTTGCTGGCTTCATCGGCTCCCCCGCGATGAACCTGATGGAGTTGCCGGTTGCCGACGGCGGTATCAAGTTCGGCGAGACAGTGTTCCCCGTTGACAGCGACATTCTGGCCAAGGCCGGCAGCACCGTCATCGCCGGTGTCCGTCCCGAGGACCTTGACATCAACGACGACAACAAGGGCTTGAAGGTCGAGATCAACCTTGTTGAGGAGCTCGGTGCTGACGCCTACATCTACGGCACTCTGCCCGGCGCCTCCACATCGGACAAGCCGTTCATCGCTCGCGTTGACGGTCGCACCCCGCCGAAGAAGGGCGAGACTATTAACTTCGCCCCGAAGATGGACCACATCCACCTCTTCAACACCGAGTCCGGTCTGCGCATCAACGACTGATCTCAGCACTGAAGCACCACCTTTAGGTATGCCGTCCGCTCACTTGAGCGGACGGCATACCTGCGTGTGGTGCCTGCTCAGAAGCCGGGTTTTTCAGAAGAAGCGGTCGAGCGTGGCGTAGAAATTGAGACACGTGGGGTCTACGTTTGGCAGCCCGTACACCTCATGAAAGTGGCGACCGTACTTGCCGTTCAGGTTGAGTCGTCGCGTAACCGCCATAGACATGAAGTCGCGATGCTGATATCAATACGTTCGGGAGCAAAATCGCCATGGGTGAAGACCATGTCTCGGACGAGTGAAGTATTCGAACGCAACCATGCCAGCGATGCTTCAGCGCCTCGCCATAGGACTCTTTGAAGTCGGTGCGGACTACCAGCCCGTCCGCCAAGCGTCCTTCTGCTTCGCTGAGTTCGCTTTCAAGCAGACCCTCAAACGGACAGTCAGCAATCGGCAGGGTGTGGACGCTGACCAGGGTGGCCGCTACGACCTCGATCACACTCTCTGCACCAAGCGACCGCGTTGGCCGTCCTCGTTCTCTCTCGGGCGTAGACGATCCCGGAGTTCCTCTGGCAGGTTCACGAACTCAAGGGGTTCCATTCCTGTCACCCTCCGCGACCGCGCGCAGTTGCGCGTAAGCGCTGTCGATGGCGTTCTCAATCGAAATAATAAGGTGGGTCTGCGGCCGTTCCTCGATCACGAGAAGCATGCGGTGATACATAGCGATCAACTCTTCGCGTCCCCCGGATCGAAGCTGCAGCGCGGCCGCCGCTACATGCTCAGGCGCTTCCGACTCAGTCGACCGGGGCTCAAAACGGCCAACAACATCATTGTGGCTGCTCACCAGAGCAACTTCCACAAAGCGGGCAAGAGTCAGCGGACGCTCCTGTGCAAAACGTCGCGCCAATGTTGACTTCCCGCTGCCTGGGGCACCGTTTAACAAGACCAGCGTCGCCATGTGCCGAATCTTAATGCTGAGCATGCGCGCCATGCTCATACTGAAGAGAGTCAACCGAGCAGCCCATAGACGACTAGTCCCAGCACTCTTGAACTAAAGCAACAGCTTTTCA
>JBBSKS010000116.1:0-7713 GCA_038256095.1 Actinomycetales bacterium
ACCGTCCGCACGATGGTGTCGACCGAAATAGCCTGAGTAATGTGATGGATAAACGCCAGGAACATGCCCACCGAGACCAGCACCAAAACGAAGGCGACGGTCAGGGCAATCTGGGGGACCGGCTCGACGTTCTGATCCGATGAGCCGCTGACCTTTCGCATCACCGTCAAGGCGTAGACGAAAGTGGCACTGAACACGCCCAGCGTCACCTGCGGCGTACGGTCGTCGAGGAATGTGCGCAAGACCCGCGGAGAGAACTGCGAGCTGGCCAGTTGCAGCACGACGATAGTGATGGAGAACACGAGCCCCGTCACCGAAATCATCGCGCCCGCAATGGTCGAGAGCATCGCGCGGGCACCGTCCGGACCTGCTTGGAACAGGAACGGGACGTAGGACGCCAACTCCTCGTCGATTTCCGGGAGCAGCAGTCCGAGGCCGAGCGCGGCCAGGCAACACAACGCCGGGACCATCCAGAACGGAGAGAAGGCGCGACGCCACAACCTGCCTATCCGGCCACTGCGGCGCGGCTCGGGCAAGGGTGCGGGGCTCATGGGGTACGGGTCAACAGGCACAGGCTATTTGTACCCGATGAACCGGGTCGGCGTGTCGGCGGCGACACGCCGACCGTTGTGAATCGGATAATCTTTCCTTCGTTTCGCCACGCCGTCCTGACCTGCGCATTTACGCTTTTATGCAGGTCAGAGCGAGTTGACATGCGCTGCAGTGACAGTAGATTTAGGTCGCGTCCGGTGCTCGCACCGTCGAGAGACGGCAGCACGGTCGCAGCATATTCACCATGCTGAGATGCGGGTGAGCCAGGGCCCTACCCAGCCCAGTAGACAACAAGGGACGCTCCGAGCCGCGTAGGTGGGCCGGTTCCTTGGCCCCACCGGCTGGGTGGGTCCTGGCAACATGCGCCCTGATGCGTTCTGTCCGATGCATGGTGTGCCCGGGGCTGTCGCTTATGGTGTGTGCGTGCTGCTTCGACTCCTTCTCGCAGCCCTCGGGGGCCTCGGCCTGTGGCTTGCGTTCCCCAGTTACAACCTATGGTTTCTCGCCCCCGTCGGATCCGCACTCATCGTGTTGTCTCTCACCGGCGTTGGCCTATGGCGCGGTGCCTTCTTGGGCCTCGTCGCGGGGTGGGCCTGCTTTGTTCCGCTGGTGTCCTGGTCGGGCATTTTCGTTGGCACCCTTCCCTGGATGGCCCTAGCTACGCTGTGCGCCCTGTACGTGGCTGCCTTTGGCGCGGTCGCGGCATACCTCCAGGGTCGGCGTCAACACACCAGGGTGCGACCTTTCGCCGTTGCCCTCGCGTGGATGGTCGCCGAGTTCGCGCGGGCCACCACCCCGTTTGGGGGATTCCCGTGGGGCCGGCTCGGGTTTTCGCAAGCCGATTCGCCCGCTTTGGCGGTGGTGGCTTGGGTGGGCGTGCCCGGCCTGGGCTTCCTGGTCGCCTTCTGCGGGGCACTGCTCGCGTTGGCCCTACACACGATTTTCGTGGGCTCGGTCACCGATGAATTCGGCGTCACCCAGGAACGGCATGGATTCGCACGCCGCCTGGGCACGGCGGTGCTGGCCACCACCGTCGCTGCTGGTGTTTTCATCGCTCCCGAGGCGATTCGTCGCCCTATTGATGGCGACCCCGTGCAGGTGGTGGCGATTCAAGGCAACGTGCCCGAGATGTCGTTGGAGTTCAACGCTCAGCGCCGCGCCGTGTTGGACAACCACGTGAACACCACGCTCGAGGCCGCACGGCGTGTCGAGGACGGCGACATCCCCGCGCCCGACCTCGTCCTGTGGCCCGAGAACTCCTCCGATATCGACCCGTTGCGCAATGGTGACGCTGCAAGGATCATCAATGAGGCCGTAGACGCCATCGATGCACCACTCGTCGTGGGGGCGGTCTTGGCGCCGCCGAATAAGCCGCTCGCCAATGCCAGCTTGTTGTACCTACCGGGCCAGGGGCCGGTGCAGTCTTACGTCAAGCGCTCGCCCGTCCCCTTCGCCGAATACATGCCCTACCGCGACTTCTTCCGCCGCTTCTCCGACAAAGTGGATCTGCTGACCAGGGACTTCGGTGCGGGCGACGCTATCGGCGTGCTGGATGTCCCACTTGAAGGGGCCGCGGCTCAGCAACCTGCCGGGCCCACGTTGAAGTTGGGCGTGGCCATCTGCTTCGAGGTCGTGATCGACGACGTTATGGCCGACACGGTCAGAGAAGGTGCCGACCTCATCGCGGTCCCCACGAACAACGCGACCTTCGGCTTTACCGACGAATCCGTGCAACAGCTCGCCGCGTCGCGAGTCAAGGCGGTGGAGTTAGGCCGCTCCATCGTGCATATCAGCACTGTCGGGGTCAGCAGCTTCGTCGCCCCGGACGGATCGGTCAGCGAAGGCACAGACCTCTTCACCCAAGACATCCTGAGCGGGTCGATGACCCGGCGCACGCAGATCAGCCCTGCGGTCGTCGTGGGGCCGTGGCTCGAACCGGCCGCCTCGGTGCTGCTCGCGCTGTTGCTGTTGGGCACTGTCATCGGCAGGCGACGCACACCCGTGACTGAGCAGGCATGAGCGCTCAGCCAGCGGCCACCGAATTCACGGCGCTAGAGGCGCACTCCGTGTGCATCATGCTCCCGACCTACAACGAGATCGAGAACCTGTCGGACATGGTCACGCGCCTACGGGCTGCCGTTCCGCGCGCCACCATCGTGGTCCTCGACGACAACTCGCCGGACGGCACCGGTGAGATGGCTGACGACCTCGCTGCCGCGGACCCGGCTGTCAATGTCCTTCACCGGACGGGCAAAGAGGGCCTGGGGCGTGCCTACATCGCAGGCTTCGCTTGGGCTCGCGATCATGGCTTCACCGCTGCCGTCCAGATTGACGCTGACGGCTCCCACCAGCCCGAGCAACTGCCCGACCTGCTGCGGGCCGCCGATCGGGCCGACGTGGTGATCGGCTCACGGTGGGTGCCCGGGGGAGCGGTGCGCAACTGGCCGACCCACCGCAAAGCGCTTAGCCTCGGCGGCAACCTGTTTGTACGGGCTGCCCTGGGCATCCCCATCCGGGACGCGACCGCGGGGTTCCGTGTCTATCGCCTCGCCTCGCTGGAGCGCGTCGGTCTGCACCAGGTCGCTTCCCAGGGCTACTGCTTCCAGGTGGACCTCACGTTGCGCGCCGTCGACGCTGACCTGAGGATCATCGAAGTGCCGATCGAGTTCATCGAGCGCGAGCACGGGGTCTCCAAGATGGGCACGGACATCGTGCGCGAGGCGTTAGTCAGGGTGACGGTGTGGGGCATACAGCGCCGCGTCCGACAGGGCCGCAGGTGGATGCTGAGCCATCGCGGTCAAAGCCTCGTCACGGAAGAGTTGCGATGACCACCGGCCCAAGCACCGACTCGAGCGGCAAGCGATCCAAGGGGCGAAGGGTCGGGCGCTGGGTCCTCTTTCTCCTCTTGCTCATTCCGTTGCTCGAAATTGCCACCATCATCGCAGTCGGCCGCCTCGTGGGGCCGTGGTGGACGTTCGGCGCCCTCATCTTCTTGAGCATCATCGGCGCCGCACTGGTGCATCGCGAAGGTAAGCGCACCTGGGCGGCCTTGCGCGAGGCGTTACGCAAAGGCGGCACCCCCGCCAGGGAACTCACCGACGCCGGCCTCGTGCTCGTAGGTGGTGCCATGCTGCTGACACCGGGCTTCCTCACCGATGCCCTGGGCCTGTTCTTCGTACTCCCGTTCACCCGGCCCATCACCCGGTTGTGGCTGCAGGCGGTCGTGGCCAGCCGGCTATTGGGCCACTTTGCAGGGCCCGGTATGTCGCCCGGCGCTGGCGGCCAGGCGGGCGTTCAACGTCCCGGCCGCGGCGATGTGATCGAAGGCGAGATCATCACGCCCCCCACATCCGAGGGTGACACGCAGGGGGACTAGCACGAGTGCTCTGCCTTGGGTGTTGCTCGTTAGGCGTTGAGGTGGCAAAAGACGCCCGGCGTCAGTGCGCCGGGCGTCTTTTGGTTTTGCGGGCCGCCTCAGACGGTCGAAGAAGCTCTGTTATGCCGTCCGCTTGCGCGTGGGCTTTTCGCCGCGACGCTGGCGCAGCAGGGCCAAACGCTCTTCCAAGAGTTCTTCCAATTCAGGAATAGAGCGCCGCTCCAACAGCATGTCCCAGTGGGTGCGCTGCGGCTTGGTGGCCTTCAACTCAGGCTCCGGGCCGTTGTTGAGCTTGGCGAGCAGACCGCAGCGGCACTCCCACGTCGAGGGGATATCGGCCTCGACCGAGAACGGCAACTCGCTGACGTGTCCATCGGGGCAGGTGTAACCAGTGATCGTGCGATCACTGAACGTGACCCCTTCATCACTTTCGAACGACAACCAACTGAGGTTGGTGCCGCGCAAGGACCTTTCAGCCATTGTGCAAACTCCCCTCGTGTCCATGACACGGTAAAAGGTGGGTGGTGCTACGTATGAACGCTTCGCGGGCCCGCAGTGTTCCGTAGAGGGACTGCGCGACCTCAACATAGTCGGCGTCAATGACGACCACGTGTGACGATCAACAACGGCGACAACCGACGCGTCGATACGCTGCAACGGCCACCGACGCGCGTCGGAGCCAACACATGATGCTAGCGGACCCAAGGCGCCCAGCGCCACTTACGGGCATCACGGGCTGGTGCACACCCGGCTTGCGCGTGCGCTCCGACCGACTACACCTTCGCGGGCTGTTCGTTTCCGGCGTCTTCGATGCCCTTGCGCATATCGACCTTGAGCAGCAAGAGTCCGCCGACCACAAAGAACACGATGAGCGCCACAATGGCCAGCCGATACGAGCCCGTGAACTGGAAGATCAAACCAAACGCCAGCGTCCCCATCCAACTCGTCCCGCGCTCCATGGCCTGATAAAAACTGAAGAACTCTGACTCGTGACCGGCTGGCACCAACTGGCTGTACATCGATCGCGAAAGGGCCTGCGTGCCCCCCAAGACCAGTCCGATACAAAACGCACAGATCAGCCAGATGGTGTATGCCCCCTCAGGCACGACAAAGGCAAACGCGACCACTGCCGTCCATAGACACAGTCCGGCCAACACCACGCGTTTCGCACCGAACTGCACGGCAAGGCGGCCAAAGAGCAACGCCCCTCCGAAGGCCACAAACTGCACGAGCAGGATCGTGGTGATCAGTTGACCGGCGGCGAAGCCCAACTCCTCCGAGCCATACAAACTCGCCGAGTAGATCACCGTTTGGATGCCGTCGTTGAAGAACAGGTACGCCAACAGGAACAACAGTGTTTGGGGGAGGAGCCGCATCTTGGCAAAGGTGCCGCGCAGCTGGTTGACGGTGCCGGCGAGACCATTGCCTTGGTCCGCACTGAGGCTGGTGGTCCCACGAATCTTGCGCAACCCGAGCACCGGGATGATCGTGAACAAGGCCCACCACACACCGGCCGAGAGCAAGCTGATGCGTACCGCCATGCCTTCGCTGACACCGATGCTCTCGTGCAGTTGCAATAGCCCGAGATTGAGCGCCAACAGCAATCCACCACCGAGATAGCCCAACGCCCAGCCTCGCGACGAGACGGCGTCTCGATCATCGGGATGGGCGATGCGCACCAACAATGCGTCGTAGACCACGATCGAGGAGCCCAAGCACAGATTGGCCACCACCAGTAGTAGAACCCCCAACTGCCAGTTGCTGCCGCTGAGGAAAAACATGCTCATGGCCGCCAGCGAGCCCACCCACGCAAAGACCCCCATCAGGCGGGTGGGGTTTTGGCTTCGGTCGGCCGCAGCTCCTACCAGGATCAAGAAGATCGCCGAGACGATGGTGGCCAAGGTGATCGTGTAAGGAGCCAGTGACCCTACGGCAATCGGGATGCCCAGAACCGAGAGGTTCTCGGTGCACGCCTGGCCGGCTGCGAGGTCGGGGCAGGCATCATTGCGGGCCAGGGCCGTCAGATAGGGCGAGATGAGCACGGTGCCGGTGGTCGTGACGTACGCCGAGTTGGCCCAGTCATACCACGACCACGACCGCTGGTGGGCCTTGGTTCGCTCACCCGCGACATCAGCCAAAACATGCTGCTCCGACATGGCCACACTGTGCCACAGACATCGTCTGGAGCGGCGTAGCGCGGCTTGCATTTGCACATGCTGCAATTCAGGCTCAAAGTGGGCAGGCAGAACTCACTCAACGACGCTTGGAGTAAACATGGGTATTGGCGACAAGATCAGCAACGCAGCCGAAGAGGCCAAGGGCAAGGCCAAGCAGGCGGTCGGCGACTCGACCGACAACGAGCAGATGCAGGCTGAAGGCTCTGCCGAGGAGACCCAAGCCAACGTGAAGCAGGGCGGCGAGCACGCCAAGGACGCCTGGAAAGACGTCACCGGCAAATAGCCGCCGAGACACACTACGAAACCCGGCGCTCCCGCACGTGTGGCGTCGGGTTTCGTGGTGTGTCAGCCTATTTCTTCTCCGAAGGCCTACCTGAGATCAGACGCGAAATAAACCATCGGCGTAAACGCCCCTTCGGGCGGTGGACCTCCTCAGAGCCGACCACGCCTTCTTCACCAGCACCAATTACCTGGCGGCGGATTTGCGCGCGCAGCACTGTCCCGCGACGCTCTTCCCGACGGGCGGCTGCCTTACCTTCGACGCTCGCTGGTTCGACGTCATCGGCGGCGAGCACACCGGCCAACACATCGACTTGCTCGCTGTAGTACTTCAATATCACCGCTACGGACGCGATGACCGGCACGGCCAGAAACGCTCCCACGATTCCGAAGAGGGTGCTGCCACCCACGATCGCGAGCAACACCAGCCCGGGGTGCAGATCCATGGACTTACTCTGCAGGACGGGAAGGAGCACATTGCCTTCGATCTGCTGCACGGCAAGGACCAGGAGGAAGACAAAGACAGCAGTTGCGAAGCCGTTCGAGACCAACGCCACCAGGACCGCGAAACCGCCCGCAACGAAGGCACCGACCACCGGGACGAAGGCACCAAAGAAGGTGAGTACGGCCAGCGCGAAGGCCAAGGGCACTCCGGCGATGAGAAGGCCAGCCCCGATGAGGGTGGCGTCGATGAGGCCGACGAGGGCCTGAGTGCGGACGAAGCCGCTCACGGTGCTCCACACCCGCTGGCTCACTTCGACCGCATGCTGACCTGCATACCGGCCCGTCCAACGGTAGAGGAACGGCAGGAATTTCGTTCCGTCTTTGAGGAAGAAGAACGTCAGAACCAAGACCAAAAAGGTGGTGACGACGACATTGCCGACCGCAGCGACTCCCGTGAAAACCCCAGCGACAATGGAGCTGGAGCGATCTTCCAAGGTCGCCCGTGCCTGGTTGGCGAAGTCCACTATTTGTTGGTTGTCGAAATTCAACGGCGGGCCGGCGACCCACGTCTGGAGCTGCCCCAACCCGATGGAGCCTTTGTCGATGACCTGGCCACCTTGGTCGATGATCGAAGGCACAATCCAAGAAAAGATACCGACCAGCGCCGCCAAGGCCAGCAGTAGGGTCGTCGCAGCGGCGAGCCCGGCGGGCCATCCTTTGGTCCGCAAAAATCTCGTCACGGGCCACAACACGCTCGTGACCAGCAAAGCCATGATGACGGGGAAGACGGCGACCCATGCCTGTGCCACGAGCCACAGCCCAGCGACGGCAGCAGCGACGATAATCAAGAAGCGGGTGGCCCAGACTGCGGTCACCTTCATTGAT
>JBBSKS010000117.1:0-7673 GCA_038256095.1 Actinomycetales bacterium
GGTGAGCGTGCCGCCCCAGTCGAAGATGACCGCACGCACGGGCTGGGTCAACTGGTGGCCAGCCCGTTCACCTCGGCTTGGACCTGCGCTGCCGCCAATTCCACCGCAACTTCTCGACGTTCTCCGGTGCGCCGATCCTTGATTTCGATAACGCCATCGGCAAGCCCGCGACCGATGACCACGATGGTGGGCACCCCAAGCAGCTCCGCGTCCTTGAACTTCACGCCAGGCGAGACCTTGAGGCGGTCGTCGTACATGACCTCCACACCAGCGGCTTCGAGTTCTCCGACCAAGGCCTCGGCCGCCTCGAAAACGGCCTGATCTTTGCCCGTAGCGACGATGTGCACGTCGGCAGGAGCCAGTTCGCGCGGCCACACCAAGCCGATGTCGTCACACGTTGCCTCGGCGACGGCCGCCACAGCGCGGGTGACGCCCACGCCGTAGGAGCCCATCGTGACGGTCACCAACTTGCCGTTCTGGTCGAGCACCTTGCAACCCAGCGCCTCGGCGTACTTGCGGCCCAACTGGAAGATGTGCCCCATTTCGATGCCGCGGGCCAACGTCAGCGTGCCGCCACCATCGGGGCTGGGATCCCCCGCACGGATTTCGGCAGCCTGGATCACGCCATCGGCGGTGAAGTCGCGGCCGTGCACCAGGTTGAAGACGTGTTGACCGTGCACGTCGGCTCCGGTCACCCACGCCGAGCCCTGCGCGATCAGCGGGTCCAGCAGGTAGCGAATCCCGGAGGCCTTCTCCTCGCCCAAAACACCGGGTCCGATGTAGCCCTTGGTCAGGCTCGGGTTCTTCGCGAAATCCTTCTCCTCGAAAGGCTCGACCTCGGCGGGTGCCACGGCAGCGGCCAAGCGCTTGGCGTCAACCTCGCGGTCACCCGGCACACCGATCGCTAGCGGCTTACGGGTGCCGTCGGGGTGAGCAAGCATCACGATAACGTTCTTGAGGGTGTCGCTCGCGGCCCATTCGCGGCCATCGGTTCGCGGCTGCGTTGCGTTCGCGGCACCCACCAGCGTGGCGATGGTGGGCGTGTCAGGGGTGTCGTGAATCTGGGCCGCTGGGGTGCTGCTGGCATCCACGTCGGGGGCTGCGGGCACCTTCACGGCCTCGACGTTCGCGGCATACCCGGTCGCTTCACAGCGCACAAACGTGTCCTCGCCGTGCGGGCTGATCGCCAAGAACTCTTCGCTCGCCGAGCCGCCCATGGCGCCGGAGTCGGCGTGCACGATGACGTAGTCGAACCCCAGACGATCAAACAGCGAGATGTATGCCGCCCGGTGGCGTTGGTAGGCCGCCTCAAGTCCGGCGTCGTCCACATCGAAGGAGTACGAGTCCTTCATCGTGAACTCGCGTCCCCGCAACAAGCCGGCACGAGGACGTGCTTCGTCGCGGTACTTGATCTGAATCTGATACAGCGTCAGTGGCAACTCCTTATAGGAGGAAAACATGTCCTTGACCGCGAGGGTGAACATCTCCTCGTGGGTGGGGCCGAGCAGCATGTCCACGCCCTTGCGGTCGGTCAACCGAAAGAGGTTGTCACCGTATTCGGTCCAGCGACCGGTGGCCTCGTAGGGCTCGCGAGGCAGGAGCGCTGGGAAGCGCACTTCCTGTCCCCCGATGGCGTTCATCTCCTCGCGCACGACGTCTTCGACCTTACGCAGCACGCGGAGCCCCAACGGCAGCCAGGTGTAGACCCCTGGCGCGGCCCTTCGCACGTAGCCGGCGCGGATCAGGAGTTTGTGACCGGGCAACTCGGCATCGGCCGGGTCTTCGCGCAGTGTGCGCAGGAAGAGGGTGGACAGGCGCAGGGCCACGTCGGCGCTCCTTGATCGTGGTGTATTCCGTCCGCGAGGAGCGCGGACGCCGCCGCCACGATATCCCGTGCTCGGATGAAGTGGCCTCATTCGCCGGGGCCTGCGCGTATCAGATCGCAGGCAGTCCTTACGCCTTCATCGAAGCAGTACCGGAGTGCACGGCGTCGACGAGGCGATCGACGTCCTCTTCGGTGGTGTAGACCGATATCCCGGCGCGCAGCGCCCCGGCGTCACCCAACCCGAGTTGGCGGGAGGCTTCGATGGCGTAGAAGGTGCTCGCCGGCAGGTTGATCGCCGCCGTGGCGCAATGGGCGCTGAGGTCGCTGCTGGGTATCGGCGCAATGGCGAAATAGACCGTTGGCGTGCGCTTGTCCGCCCGCGCGTAACGGACCAGACCAGGGACCTCGTCCAAGCCCTGCTCCAATCGCTCGACCAGCGCATCCTCGTGAACGTTCACCTCGGCATACGCGGCGGTCAATCGCTCGCGCCGCGTCCCCATGGTCCCAACGAGGTCGGCAATAAAGTCCACGGCCGCGGTGACCCCTGCGAGTATCTCGTAGGGCAAAGTGCCCAACTCAAACCGCTCCGGGGCATGCGCGGGCGAAGGCAACAACTTGGGTGGATGCAAGGACTCCAGGCTTTCTGGCGTGCCAGCGAGCACCCCGATGTGGGGGCCGAAGAATTTGTAGGGCGAGCAAGCGATGAAGTCGACACCGATTGCGGACATGTCTATGCGCACATGCGGAACCAGTTGCACCGCATCGAGGAAGACCAACGCACCCCTGCCGTGTGCGGCTTCAGCGATCGCGCGCACGTCGGGCCTGGTCCCGAGAATGTTCGAGGCCCCCGTGACCGCAACCATCTTGGTGCGCGGGCTGAGTGCCGCCGTCACCGCTTCCACCGGCAATTCCCCGGTGCTGGAGTCAAAGTGAGCCCAGCGCACGGTCGCTCCGGCGGCTTCGGCTGCGTGCACCCACGGTCGAACGTTGGCGTCGTGGTCCAACGTGGTGACCACCACCTCGTCTCCCGGCCCCCACCCCGTCGCCAAGGTGCGGGCCAGGTCGTAGGTCAGTGCCGTCATGCTGCGGCCAAAAACGATCGACTCACTAGCGGCGCCAAGCAGGTCGCCCATGGCGCTGCGGGCCCCGAGCACGATGTCGTCGGCGCGACGTCCGGTGGCAGTGCCCCGGTCCCGGTTAGACAAACCACCCACCATGGCGTCACTGATTGCCGCTGCCACCGACGACGGCACCTGGGTGCCACCTGGCCCGTCGAAGAAAGCGGTCCCGCCTGCCAACGCGGGAAACTGGGCGCGTACTCGATCGATGTCGTAGACCATCCCGGAACCCTAGTGGCAACGTGAGGCGTGGTGGTGCCGCTGGCGCCACTGCGGCAACCCCTAGAGGAGCACGGTGGTGAACAGTCCGGTTTGATGCATGCCGACCCGCTTGTAGGTCGCGAGCGCCGGTGCGTTGTAGTCGTTAACGTAAAGCGTCACGGTCGGCGCAATGTACCTGAGCGCGTGCTCGATGACCGCCCCCATCGCGGGCGCGGCAAGGCCCTCCCCTCGGCGGCTCGGGTGGACCCACACCCCTTGGATCTGGCCAACCCCCAAAGCCACTGAGCCCACATCCGCCTTGAAAACAACCTGTCCTTCCTCGACCCGCACCAACGTGTGCTGGCGCTGCAGCAGCCGGGCAACGGAGGCCCGGTATGCCGATCCGGACCCGCGGTAGGGCGGGTAACCAATCTCTTCGGTGAACATCGCCTCGGCGGCCGGGGCGACGATATCGAGTTCGTCAGGGCGGGCCAGCCGCACGGTCGGGTCCAGCCGGGCCCCGTTGACCGATGGCAACGTCCGCATCGTCAACACCGGCTGCTCGTGCCGAATAGCCCGCGCCGGCCCCCAACTGCCCGCAAGCGCATCCCACATCTGGTGCACTTGCTCGGCCGGCCCAAAGACGGACGAGGCAAATCGGCGCCGCTTGTCGACCCGCTCGGCCAGGGCCTCGATGGCACGTTTATCGCCGCCGACAGGCACCACATTGGCCGACGACCAACACATGGATGCTGACTTGCCACGGCTGTGCCCGAACGCGGCGGCGCGGCCGTCCCCGAGTCCACCTTCTAGAAGCCGCGCAGCCACAAAGACGTGCATGACCGGGTCTTGTTCGCACACTGAGAGGGCCCATTGGAGATCACCTGCGCCGAGAGTCTTGGCCGCCCCGACGCTACGCAACATAGGGCCAGCCTGCCGCAGACCCCGACTAGTGTCGACACGCGGTGGCCATTACATTACTAGGCACCGTAAGAGAAACCCCTTGCCAAACGGGCTTTGAACCAGCAAGATCGATCCACCCGACGGAGGACTTCAGTGAAGACAACAGCACTCACCGCACAGTCACGCCAAGCAACACTCGATCATCTCAAGCGCAGCGCCGAAGAGGGCCAAGAGCTCGACGTTTTGGTGATCGGCGGTGGCGTAACCGGGGCAGGAGTGGCTCTGGACGCAACCACCCGAGGCCTGAGCACCGCCATCGTTGACTCCCAAGACTGGGCCTCGGGCACGTCCCAGTGGTCCACGAAGTTGGTGCACGGTGGTCTGCGCTATTTGCAGATGCTTGACTTCAAACTGGTGCACGAGGCACTGACTGAGCGTGGGCTGTTGCTCACCAAGTTGGCTCCCCACCTCGTCAAGGCCATGCCGTTCCTCATCCCCCTTGAGCACCGCGTTTGGCAGCGCGCCTACTACGGCGCCGGCGTCACGTTGTACGACGCGTTGGCTAACGTGATGCCCGGCAAACGCGCTTTGCCCATTCACCGTCACCGCTCGCACAAGGGCCTGGCAAAGAAGTTCCCCGAGTTCAAGCCCGACCAGGCCATCGGCGCAGTGGAGTACTACGACGCCACGGTTGATGATGCCCGCTTGGTGCTGACGTTGGTTCGGACTGCTGCCTCGTATGGCGCTGAAGCCGCTTCTCGCACCCAGGTGGTCGAGATCACCAAGGACGCTAGCGGTCGCGCCAACGGCGCCCTGCTGCAGGACCTCGAAAGCGGTGAGCAGATCACCTGTCGCGCCAAGCACATCATTAACTGCACTGGGGTTTGGACCGACGACGTCGGCGCGCTCGCCGACACCGACGGTGGGCTCAACGTCTTGGCTTCCAAGGGCATCCACATCGTCATTCCCCGTGAGCGTCTCAAGGGCACCTCTGGTGTGTTGATTCAGACCGAAAAATCAGTCCTGTTCTTCGTGCCATGGTCGCGCTATTGGATTGTCGGCACCACCGACACCCCCTGGGAAGAGGATCGTCTGCACCCAGTGGCCACCTCCGCTGACATCGACTACGTGTTGGAACACGCCAACGCCGTGCTGACCACGGAACTGACCCGCGACGACATCATCGGGTGGTACGCGGGCCTGCGTCCGTTGCTGCAGCCCGGCACCAAGAAGGGCACCGGCTCGTCGAAGGTCAGCCGCGAGCACACCGTCGCCAGCCCCATCCCCGGCCTGACGGTCATCGGTGGCGGCAAACTCACGACATACCGCGTTATGGCCAAGGACGCCGTGGACTTCGCCATCGGCGACCTTGCCATCGACCTACCGTGCATCACGGACGAGATCCCGTTGATGGGTGCGGTGGGTGAAGGTGCGACACGCCGCTCAATGCCGGCATTGCAGGCCAAGTTCGGGTGGAGCGACATGATGGTCGACCACCTGATGCACCGCTACGGCTCGATGATGTTCGAGTTGCTTGACCTGATCGAGGCTGACCCCTCACTGGCCGAGCCCCTCGCCGAGGCGCCGGCATACTTGCGCGCGGAAATCGCCTACGCGTGCAGTCATGAAGGTGTTTTGCATATGGAGGATTTGATGATGCGCCGCACGCGCCTCATCTACGAAACCAAGCACAAAGGAGTTGGCGCTCTTCCAGAAATTGCCGCTATCGCAGCCGATGCTTTGGGCTGGGACAGCGCAAAGGAGGAGGCCGAAATCACGTCCTACCGCGAGCAGGCGAAAGCCGAAGAGCTTGCGGCGGAGCAGCCAGACGATGCCTCAGCGTCGCAGGCGCGAGGGTTTACCGGTGACCCGACGACGTTGCAACCGGTCGGCTGAAAAGTCGGCAACTAGTTGTACTCGCGGTGGCAATCGCCCCCGCCCTCACGTAGGACGAGATTGGAGACGGTTATATGGGAGAAGTATTTCTTCTTGAAGTGATGGGCACAGCAATGCTGCTGTTGCTCGGTTGCGGTGTCGTAGCGAACGCCATCCTGCCCAAGAACAAGGGTTTCGGCGGTGGCTGGCTGTTGATCAACTTTGGTTGGGGCCTCGCTGTTTTCGCGGGCGTGTTCGTCGCCGCTAAGTCTGGCGCGCACATCAACCCAGCGGTCACCATTGGTCTCATTGCCAACGGTGCCGAGAACTTCGGCGGCGACGCTGCACTGGAGATCAACTTCGTCAACACGTTGGTTTACATCGCGGCGCAGATGCTTGGTGCCTTCATCGGTGCTGTGCTCGCGTGGGCTGCATACAAGAAGCACTTCGACGAAGACGCCGACCCCGCTGTGAAGTTGGGAGTCTTCTCCACGGGTCCGGAGATCCGCAACTACGGCTGGAACTTCGTCACCGAGGTGATCGGCACCTTTGTCTTGGTCTTCACCATCTTGGCCTTCGGCAACGCCCCGAACGAGCTCGGCCCGCTGGCCGTGGCGATGCTGGTTGTTGGTATTGGTGCCAGCCTCGGTGGCCCCACCGGATACGCCATCAACCCGGCCCGTGACCTCGGTCCACGTATCGCTCACTTTGTTCTGCCCATCCCGGGCAAGGGCTCAAGCGACTGGGCCTACTCATGGGTGCCCATTGCCGGTCCCCTCGTTGGTGGTGCACTGGGCGGCGTGCTCGCCGCAGCGGTCTTCTAGACGGAAGTCTTTGCTACATCCATTCCAAGCACTCCTTTCGACCGGGCTCTATTCCGGTCCCGACTTAACCGCGTAACCAGGCCCGGTGGGTATCGTGCTCACCGAGTCTGCAGCCATAGAAACCGCACAATGACGTGGAGGAAAAACACACATGGCCGACTATGTAATGTCAATCGATCAGGGCACCACCAGTTCACGAGCGATCGTGTTCACACACGCCGGCAAGATCCACTCGTCCGGGCAAAAAGAGCACGAGCAGATCTTCCCCAAGGCTGGGTGGGTCGAGCACGACGCCGCCGAGATCTGGAAGAACGTCCGTGAGGTTGTGGCCCTGGCCCTGTCCAGCGGAAACATCACGCACAACGATCTCGCCGCCGTGGGTATCACCAACCAGCGCGAGACCGCCGTGGTGTGGGACAAGAACACTGGAGACCCGGTCTACAACGCCATCGTCTGGCAGGACACCCGCACCGACAAGATCGCCAACGCTCTCGGTGGTGACGAAGGTGCCGACAAGTACAAGTCCATCTGCGGTTTGCCGCTGGCCACGTACTTCTCCGGCCCAAAGGTCAAGTGGATCCTCGACAACGTCGACGGTGCCCGCGAGAAGGCCGAGAACGGCGACCTGATGTTCGGCAACACCGACACCTGGGTGCTGTGGAACATGACCGGTGGCCCAGATGGTGGTCAGCACGTGACTGACGTCACCAACGCCTCGCGCACCATGTTGATGGACCTCAAGACACTGGACTGGGATGAGGGCACGGCGAGCGACTTCAGCATTCCCCTGTCGATGTTGCCGACGATTAAGTCTTCCTCAGAGGTGTATGGCGAAGGTCGTAAAGGTGGGCTCGTGCCCGGCGTGCCGATCGCTGGCATCCTCGGTGACCAGCAGGCCGCAACCTTTGGTCAGGCGTGCTTCGAAAA
>JBBSKS010000118.1:0-7651 GCA_038256095.1 Actinomycetales bacterium
GACGTCGCTGAGACGAGGGCCATCCACCGCGCTTTCGGTGAGCGCGCCAACCAGATCCCGGTCACGGCCACCAAGTCGATGACCGGCCACTTGCTCGGTGCCGCTGGTGCCCTCGAGGCCATCTTGACCGTGTTGAGCCTGCACCACCGGGTGATCCCGCCGACGATCAACCTGACCGAACAGGACCCGGCGATCGACCTGCTCGTGGTTAAGGACACCCCGCAGGCGTTGCCCGACGGCGATATAGCGGCAGTTAACAACTCGTTCGGCTTCGGCGGCGCCAACGTAGCCCTCACCTTCCGGAGCGCCCGATGACCTCACGTGCCCCCAGCGAAGCCTCCGCGCAGGCGTCTTCGGCCGCCAGGCCCACGTTGCCTCGTCTCGAAGACCCCCGTCACCCCACAAAGCGGCTGGCGTTCTTCTTCGACGACGGCACGATGGAGTTCCTGACCGAGGTCGACGATTCCGGCTTCTTGGCGGCGACTGGCCTGATCAAGGGCACCCCCGTGGTGGCCTTCGCGTCCGACCCGACCATCCAGGGCGGTGCCATGGGCGTCGATGGCTGCAAGGTCATCGTCGCCGCGTACGAGCGGGCGCTGGCCGACCAAGTGCCCGTAGTGGGTCTGTGGCACTCCGGTGGCGCCCGTCTGGCTGAGGGCGTCGTCTCGTTGCACGCCGTCGGCGAGGTCTTCGCCATCATGACCCGCGCCTCCGGGGTGGTCCCCCAGATTTCTGTAGTGCTTGGTGCAGCTGCTGGTGGTGCGGCATACGGGCCGGCGTTGACCGATGTGGTCGTGCTGGGCCCCGACGGCCGAGTCTTCGTGACCGGACCCGACGTGGTCCGTTCGGTGACCGGTGAGGCTGTCGATGCGCTTCGCCTGGGTGGCCCCGAGCCCCACGGCCGGCGCTCCGGTGTCGTGCACGTGGTGACCGAGACCACCGAGGACGCCTTCGAACAGGGCCGTCTTCTGTGCTCATTGCTCGCCGATCAGGGCGAGCTCATGCTCAAGAAGGTCAAGGACAAGGACCTCGCCTCGACCTTCCCGGAATCGGCCAAGCGTGCCTATGACGTGCACCCGCTGATCACCAACGTGCTGGACAAGAACGCCCAGACCGTCGAGCTCTTCCCACGCTGGGCCCCTAATATCGTCACCACCCTGGGCCGATTCGGGGGTCGCACCGTCGGCATCATCGCCAACAACCCGATGCGTCTGGGCGGCTGTCTGGACTCGATTTCGGCCGAGAAGGCTTCACGCTTTGTGCGGATGTGTGACGCCTTCGGGGTGCCGCTCATCGTGCTGGTCGACGTGCCTGGCTACCTGCCCGGTGTCGGTCAGGAGTGGGATGGTGTCGTGCGCCGTGGCGCGAAGTTGTTGCACGCCTTCGCTGAGGCCGTGGTGCCTCGGGTGACCTTGGTGACCCGAAAAACCTATGGTGGCGCCTACATCGCGATGAACGCTCGTTCACTAGGCGCTTCACGTGTGTTTGCTTGGCCGACTGCTGAGATCGCGGTCATGGGCCACGTCGCGGCTATCCGCATCCTGCACCGCCGCAAACTGGCTGAGGTGCCGGACGAGGACCGAGCCCGCGTCGAGAACGAGATCGCCGCGGAGCACGCCGTACTCACCGGCGGCCTGGACCGCGCGGTCGAGATCGGCGTCATCGATGAGGTCGTGGAGCCCAAGAAGACTCGCACCGCGTTGGCACAAGCCATTTTGGATGCGCCGCAGCGCCGAGGTCGTCACGGCAACATCCCGCTCTAACCGCGTGGCATCATGCACATCCTAAGAATCGCCAACTTCGTCAGCCCCACCTCCGGCGGCATCAAAACTGCCCTTCGCCATTGGGGGCAGGGGTATGCCGAGCGCGGCCATCGGGTGTCGCTGATCATCCCCGAGGATTCGGTCAACCCATCGGTCACCCAGGAGCCGCAGGGTGTGGTCTATCGGGTGCCTGCTCAGCGGGTTCCCGGCACGGGCTACTCGTTGATCTTCAGCCGCTCGGGGATGTCGCGGCTGATGCGGTCCATTGCGCCCGACAGCATCGAAGTCTCGGACCGCTCGACGCTGCGATGGACCGGTCAGTGGGCAGCGCGCCAAGCACCCCGCGTGGGCTCCATCATGATCAGCCACGAGGTGATGACCGGAGTTTTGACGTCCCGGACTCCGCTACCCCTGAAACGCGCGGAGGATATGGCCGATGCCATCAACCGGCGGTCGGCGCGGGACTTCGACACCATCGCCTGCCCCAGTGCCTTCGCCGCCGAGGAGTTTGCTCGCATCGGCGTGGATGCTCAGGTGGTCCCTCTCGGCGTGGACCTCGAGACGTTTGCGCCGCACCAAGCGCCACCGCCCCGCGAGGGCCGAGCCCTGCAGCTGATTCATTGCGGGCGGCTCTCACGGGAGAAGAACCCCAGATTGTCGCTGGCCACGGTGCGCGAGCTGCGCCGACGTGGGGTCGAGGTGCAGATGACCGTGCTGGGCCACGGCCCGATGCGCGAGACGCTCATGCGCGGGGCCGCCGACCTGCCGGTGACTTTCCATCCCTACATCACCGACCGCCGCGAGCTGGCTGATGCCATGACCGTGGCGGACGTGGCGATTGCTCCCGGGCCCGTCGAGACCTTTGGTCTTGCGGCCCTCGAAGCGATGGCGTGCGGAGTCCCCACAGTCTGCCCCCGAGAGGGTGCTCTGAGCGAGGTTGTGGGGTCAGGTGGCATCGTCGCTGAGTCCACCCCGGAAGCGTGCGCTGATGCCGTGTTGGCATTGGCGGAGCGCCCCGATGCCCGTAGGCAGGCGCGCTCTCAGGCCGAGAGGTTCACCTGGGCCGCCTCAGCCGACCGCATGCTCGCCCTGCACGCTGCGGCCCTGAGACGCAGTACCTAACTCGGCCGAATCCGCTGACTGCAATGCGGCAACCCGGGGAACGGTGACTTGTCGTGCCGCAGGGACACTTATCCCGTCGCGCCACACCTGACAAGTGACGCAGCCAGGTGAGAGGTAGGCCGAACCGGTCAGCTGACCTTGTGGAGCCACTTCACGGGAGCGTTCTCGCCGGCATACCGGAAGTGCTCCAATTCGGCGTCCCAGGCAGAGCCCAGCGTCCGATCAACCTCAGCAGCAAGCACACCGGCAACACCGTTGGACTCGGCCACGATCGTGCGCAACCGGTCTTCACTCACCATGACGTCACCGTTGGCCGACAACCGAGCTTGGTGTATGCCGAGAGCGGGGGTGTGCGTCCACCGTGCGCCGTCGGATCCTCGGCTGGCTTCCTCGACGACCTCGTATCGCAGGCCGTCCCAACCGCGCATCGCGCTCGCAAGGTATGCACCCGTGCCGGATTCACCAGTCCACGAAAACTCCGTGCGCATGGTGCCCGGTTGGGCCATCTGTGGGGTCCAGTCAAGCGCCACTCGGGTGTCGAGGACACCTTCGAGCGCCCAACCGATGTGTGGGCATAGGGCAGTAGGGGTGGAGTGTATGAACACCACCCCGCGGGTCATGACACGCGGCATTACAACGGACATCCGAGCCTCCTATTGACGAGGGACGTCTTCCCCAACGACCTCGTGAGCGGCTCGAAACATTCGCAACAACGAATGGACTGCTATGAAACTGTGATGGTCACTGTGCCACAGGTCTCGTTGCTGTCACAAGAGATGCTCCCCGCAGCACGCGCGACCGGACAAGAACCATGGCCTAATCACCACTCGATGGTCTTGGTCTCTCCGCCGTAGCCGCTGACCCGGTCGCGACCTTCGATGGTGAGCTGGGTCGTGCCTTCGGGAATCGACACGTCGCTCTGGGTGCGCGTGAACGGCTGCTCGCTTGCGTGGTCGTGACCCAGCATGTGCTCCCCCAAAACGGATCCGTCTTGATCCAGGACGCGCCAGCCGTCGGCATACCGATCAGGAGAGTCGTAAGGCGAAGACACGGTCACGTCGAAACTCGCCGTCTGATCGTCGCCCCTAGTCATCTCAACCTCGACGATGTCGGGAAACATCTCCTGCCCAGCGGCTTCCGTGCTCGCCCCTTCGGCAGAGCTCGACGCAACGTCTGCGCTCGGCCCCGGATCAGCCTTTTCGCCGCCGCACGCGCTGAGCGCAAGCGCCCCGGCGGCCAACACCGAAACGATCCTGGAGGCGGCGGCATACGAGGGCTTGGCGCGCTTAGTCGACATGCTGGCGAGTCGAACACACCGCCCTGAACGTTCTCGACGCGCGCTGGCGACCACCCACTAGGCTCGTGTGCAGGCTTAATCACCGATCCCCCAAGGAGCAGCACCGATGACCGATTCCACCCGTAAGTCCACTCCCTCGGCCCAGGTCGGTGTCGTTGGCCTTGCCGTGATGGGGCTGAACCTCGCCCGCAACTTCGCCAGTCGTGGTCACGCAGTGGCGTTGTATAACCGGACGACGGCTCGCACGGATGCGATGATGGAAGAGTTCGGTGACACCGGCGACTTCGTCCCCTCGGCGCAGATCGAAGACTTTGTCGCCAGTCTGGAACGCCCGCGCCGCATCGTCATGATGGTCCAGGCTGGCGCGCCCACCGACGCCACCATCGAGAGCCTGCTGCCCCACCTCGAAGGGGGCGACATCCTGGTTGACGGAGGCAACGCGCACTTCCCAGACACCCGTCGCCGCGAGGCTGACCTCAAAGAGGTGGGGATTCTGTTCATCGGCGCCGGCATCTCGGGTGGCGAAGAGGGAGCTTTGAAAGGCCCTTCGATCATGCCTGGCGGCCCCGCCGAGTCCTACGAGCACATGGGTCCGCTGCTGGAGAGCATCGCGGCAGTCGTTGACGGCGTGCCGTGCTGCACGCACATCGGCCCCGACGGCGCCGGCCACTTCGTCAAAATGGTCCACAACGGCATCGAGTATGCGGACATGCAGCTCATCGCCGAAGCCTACGAACTGCTTCGCCAGGGCCTAGACGCGACCCCAGCCGAGATCGGGGAGATCTTCGCCGACTGGAACGAAGGCGACCTCGGGTCCTTCCTCATCGAGATCACCGCTGAGGTGCTGGCTCAGGTCGATGCTGACACCGGCAGGGCCCTGGTCGACGTCATCGTGGATCAGGCCAGCCAGAAGGGCACCGGGCGCTGGACGGTGCAGAACGCCCTCGACCTCGGGGTGCCGATCACCGGGATTGCCGAGGCCACCTTCGCCCGTGCGTTGTCGAGCTCGCTCCCCCAGCGTGAAGCCGCCGTCGGCGTGCTGCCCGCTCAGGCCAGCGACTTCGCCGTGGAGGACCGGGACGCATTCATTGAAGGTGTGCGCCAGGCGCTCTACGCCTCGAAGGTGGTTGCGTACTCGCAAGGCTTCGATCAGATCGCAGCGGCCAGCGAAGAGTACGACTGGGACATCGACCGCGGCGCGATGGCGCGGATCTGGCGCGGCGGCTGCATCATCCGGGCCGTGTTCTTGAACCGCATCACCGAGGCCTACGAGCGTCAGCCCGATCTGCCGCTGCTGCTGGCCGACCCGTTCTTCACCGACGTGATGGACGAGGGGCTGCCCGCGTGGCGGTCCATCGTGTCCCAAGCAGCACTCCACGGCGTCGCTACGCCCGTGTTCGCCTCGTCGCTGAGCTACTACGACGGGCTACGCGCCGAGCGCTTACCTGCTTCGGTCATTCAGGGGCAGCGGGACTTCTTCGGCGCACACACTTACAAGCGCACCGACCGCGAAGGCTCCTTCCACACTTTGTGGTCCGGCGACCGCTCGCAAGTCGAGGCCTAGCCGAAGGCTTCCGGGACAAAGAATCAGGTGAAGATGGCCACCTCCGTACCCGATGGTGCTGATCCAAAGCGGGACGCGTCCCGGCTTTCGATGATCCGGGCGGTGGTACTGGTCGTGGTTCTCCTCACGGCTGGAGCGACAGCGTGGATCGTGGGCAGCCCCGACGTTGCACAACTGCAGGCGCGGGTGGATGCAACCGGGTTGTGGGCACCCGTCGTGTTCGTCGGCTTCTACGCCGTCTGGTCCTTGCTTCCCGTTCCCAAGGCTGTCTTGACCGCGGGTGCCGGGGCGCTCTTCGGGTTCCTGGCCGGCGCCGCGCTGGCCTGGCTCGGAGCAATGTTGGGTGCGCTGGCAGCGTTCGGGGTGGCGCGGTGGTTGGGCCGGGAGAGCGTCGATGCCCTTCTGCGTGGTCGGCTGCGCCAAGTCGACACGACATTGAATGAGCGTGGGTTCCTGGCGGTGCTCACCGTGCGGCTCGTGCCCGTGCTGCCGTTTACGGTTATCAACTACGGGGCCGGCGTCACCGGGGTCGGCTTGCGCGACTATGCGATCGGCTCGGCGCTGGGCATGCTGCCGGGGACGCTATCGTATGCAGCGATCGGTGCCTTCGGGACCACCCGTCCGTGGGCTGTATGGCTGGCGGTCGGAGTCCTGGTGGTCCTTGTTGTCCTTGGTGCCGGACTCACCCGGCGCCGCGCCAGTCGCCGCGGCCCTTCGCCAACGGCGCCGGTGCCGCCGTAGAGTGGGGATGCGTGACGCTGCTCTGCGGTCGGCAACCCTCCGGCCCGAGGAGAGACCGTAGAGTCAACAGACATACAGGTACGCGAGTCTGAGGAGGTTTCGTGAGCGGCACCAGAATGGCCCCGGCGAGTGAACCGTATGAGGGCGACCGAATCTTGCCCAGGGCGCTCGTGTTCGACGTCAACGAAACCCTGTCCGATATGTCACCGCTCGCCCAGCGGTTCGCCGACATCGGGGCTGCGGAGCACTTGGCTGCCACCTGGTTCGCTTCGCTCCTGCGGGACGGGTTTGCGCTGACCACCGTGGGCATCAACCCCGCTTTCGCTGACATCGCCCTGGAGCTTCTACGGCACCATCTGGCCGGGGAGGTGGCCGACCCTGAGACTGGAGCTGAGCACATCATGGCCGGCTTCGGTGAGCTCCCGGTCCACGCCGACGTCGTGCCAGGCATCCACGATCTGGCAGGGTTAGGGGTGCGCTTGATGACCCTCAGCAACGGCAGCACGTCCGTGGCGGATGGGCTGCTGAATCGCAGCGGCATCCGGGCGGAGTTCGAGCAACTCTTGTCAGTGGAGGACGCCGACCTGTGGAAGCCGGCGAGGTCGGCCTACGAGTACGCCTTGAAGGCGAGCGGCCTTCGCTCGCACGAAGTGATGCTGGTTGCCGTCCATCCGTGGGATATCGATGGTGCACACCGTGCCGGACTGCGAACCGCCTGGATCAACCGCGACGGGCGCCACTACCCGAAACACTTCTCGGAGCCGGACTTGAAGGTCATCTCGATGGCCGACCTTGCGGTCCAGTTGGTGAAGTTTCGCGCCACGTCCACATAGAAGGAGACGATTCTGGGGACCTAGGATCGCAATCTCGCAACCTCGTCAGTGTGGCGTCTGCAGGACAGGGTCGCGGTAGGTACGGGTCACCCTCGCGCTGATCGTTTGACACCCGCTTGCGCACTAGTTTGGGGGGCGCGATCGATCTTGTTCCTGAGGTGTAATTGGGCTCGTCTCTGGGGTCAGTGGGGATTGGTTTTGGGCGAGGAGACGGGTAATTGTCTCGGTCCGTAGCGTCATGCCGAGGTCTTGGGTGGTTGGCCATTCTTCTATTTCGGCTCGCGCGAACTCGATCCATCGTTCGATGGTCTTGAACATTTCAATGTGGAAC
>JBBSKS010000119.1:0-7635 GCA_038256095.1 Actinomycetales bacterium
CTGAAATCACCCAAGAAATTAGCGAAATCGTGGGTGGCGCAACCGCCCTCGCCGATGCCAAGTGAGAAGGAAGCACTGAACTATGAGCACTGCTACCACTGAGGCTCCCGAGCAGGAGCAGACCGAGGGCGGCGTAGGCCGCGTCTCTCGGATCATCGGCCCCGTTGTCGATGTCGAGTTTCCCCCGGGACAGATCCCCAACATGTACAACTTGTTGACCACTGAGGTCACGCTGTCGGGCGAGACGCGGACGCTGAACTTGGAAGTTGCGCTCGATATTGGCGACAACATGGTTCGCGCGGTTTCGCTGCAGCCGACCGATGGCGTCGTGCGAGGTGCGTCGGTGCAGGACACTGGTGGCCCGATCACCGTGCCGGTGGGCGACGTGACGCTTGGTCGCGTCTTCAACACGACGGGCCAGTGCCTCAACCTTGAAGGCGACGAGAAGCTGGAGGTTGGCGAGCGTTGGGGGATCCACCGCCCCGCGCCAGCCTTCGACCAGCTCGAGCCGAAGACCCAGATGTTCCAGACCGGTATCAAGGTCATCGACCTGCTGACCCCCTACGTACAGGGTGGAAAGATCGGCCTGTTCGGTGGAGCCGGCGTCGGCAAGACCGTGCTGATCCAAGAAATGATCGCCCGTGTGGCTCGTGACCATGGTGGTGTGTCGGTGTTCGCCGGTGTCGGTGAGCGCACCCGTGAGGGTAACGACCTGATCGTTGAGATGGAAGAAGCTGGCGTTCTGGGTCAGACCGCGCTGGTCTTCGGTCAGATGGATGAGCCGCCGGGCACGCGTCTTCGCGTTGCTCTGTCGGCGCTGACCATGGCGGAGTACTTCCGCGATGTCCAGAAGCAGGACGTGTTGCTCTTCATCGACAACATCTTCCGTTTCACCCAGGCGGGTTCGGAAGTGTCCACGCTGCTGGGGCGTATGCCGTCTGCTGTGGGCTACCAGCCCACGCTGGCGGACGAGATGGGTGTGCTCCAAGAGCGCATTACCTCGACGCGTGGTCACTCGATCACCTCGATGCAGGCGATCTACGTGCCTGCCGATGACTACACCGACCCGGCTCCGGCGACCACGTTCGCTCACTTGGATGCCACCACCGAGTTGTCGCGGCCCATCGCCTCGCAGGGTATTTACCCCGCGGTCGACCCGCTGACCTCCACCAGTCGCATCTTGGACCCTCGTTACATCGCGCAGGAACACTACGACACGGCCGTTCGGATCAAGTCGATTCTGCAGCGCTACAAGGAGCTGCAGGACATCATCGCCATCCTCGGTATCGATGAGTTGTCCGAAGAGGACAAGATCCTCGTTGGCCGTGCCCGTCGTATCTCCCGCTTCTTGTCGCAGAACACCTACGTGGCCAAGCAGTTCACCGGCCTTGAAGGCTCGACGGTGCCGCTGGAAGAGACTATTGAGGCGTTCACCAAGGTTGCCGATGGTGACTACGACCACTTCCCCGAGCAGGCCTTCTTCATGTGTGGTGGCCTCGATGATGTGGAGCGACAGGCGTCCGAGCTCGAGAAGAACAGCTGATCTCGCCCCGTACACTTACTACCCCCGACGTCGTCACTGCATCTGAGGAAGGGACTCAATGAGTCATCTCAACGTTTCACTGGTCGCCGCTGACCGCACCGTGTGGAAAGGCGAGGCGAGCATGGTGAGCGCCCGGGGGAGCGAGGGCGACATCGGCATCATGCCTGGTCACACCCCTATGCTCAGTGTGCTTGTCGGCGGCGAGGTGCGCATCAAGGGCTCAGGTGGGACCGAAACCGTGACCATTGACCACGGCTTTCTCTCGGTGGACCACAACCGGGTGACGATCGTTGCCGACACGGTTGATGCCTCCAACCTGAGCACGAGCGCGCGTTAGTCCGGATCGATGGACCCGGTGGTGTACCAGTTCATCCTCGTAGTGATGGTCGTCGCCGCTGCAGTCTTGCTCGCTGTGCTTGCCCGGTTCGCGTTCAACGCGTTGTCGGGCAACGTCGGTGCGGGTTCACGTACGTACTGCGGCTTCCGCCGGGACGCGCAGGAGCCGTGGCTTGTGGGCACACTCTCGTACGAAACTGACCGCCTGGTGTACAGCAAACCAGGCGGTCGTTTCGCGTCTGCGACGCACCAGTGGGATCGCTACGGGCTGGATGTCAGCATCGGTGCCTCAATTAACGGCGCTGATGTCGCGCAGCAACTCCAGGGAGTCAACATGGTCAGCGTGCCGTGCCTTTTCAAGGGCGAGAAGTTCGAATTGGCGGTGACTACCGGTCGCTATACAGCCCTTCGGTCCTGGGTAGAGGCCGTGCCGCCTGGCTCAAACGTCAACGTAACCTAACGTTCGGGCAGACTCAGAGCCTTCCAGCGAGCCCAAGTTCTTCGGCTCCTGCACCCACTAGCCCTCGGGCTCGATGTCGCTGGCGGTCGGTGAGTCATCCCGACCCCCACCAGGCACCCACAACACATCGCCTCCGACGGCCGTGTTCGCCGAGCGCGACAGGATGAACAACAAGTCCGAGAGACGGTTAAGGTACGTGGCCGTGAGTGGGTTGACTCCACCGCTGCCAGGCCCTCCGTCGGCGCCTGCGGGTTCGGTGCCGTGGGCAGCAATGGCCGCCCAGGTGCTTCGCTCGGCACGGCGGGTCACGGTGCGAGACACGTGCAGGGCTGCGGCCAAAGAGGAACCTCCGGGCAGGATGAACGAGCGCAAGGGGGTGAGGTCGTCGTTGAAGGTATCGCAGTCGCTCTCCAGCTCGTCGATCCAGCGCTGCTGCACCCGAAGTGGTGGGTACTCGTAGGTGGCTCGCAGAGGGTTGCACAGGTCGGCCCCGACGTCGAAGAGGTCGTTCTGGATCCGGCGGATCACGACGGCCATGGCCTCGGGGACCCCAGCAGTGGTGGCCGCTATGCCCAACGTCGCGTTGACCTCGTCCGTGTCGGCATACGCAATCAGCCGTGGATCGTTCTTGCTGGTGCGACTGAAATCGCCCAGGGAGGTGGTGCCGTCGTCGCCGGTGCGGGTGTAGATGCGCGAAAGAATGACCATATGCGTATCATCTCAGCCGTTCCTGGGGCGGTCGCGCGACGGGGGTCGGGACTAAGCCCAAGCGCTACCGAGTCGAGCAGCGATCTGGGCCACGCGATCCGGCGATGTTGCGAGATTCACGCGGATGCGGTCGGTGCTGCCGGCCCCATAACCGAGGCCTTGGCTGTCCACCCGGACCCCGTGCTCCAAAGCTGCAGCCACAGGATCGGGATGGTGCACGCCGCTGACGTCGAGCCAGCTGAGGTAGGTCGCTTCTGGTCGCTCGATGCTGACCGCAGGTGCGCACTCCGCCATGGCCTCGCGGAACTGGTCGTGATTGGCGGCGATGCGCGCCCGCACTTCAGCGAGCCACGCGTCCCCGTGGGTGTATGCCGCAACGCTCGCGTGCTGGCCCAGCGTCGTCATCGAGTGGTTGAGCACCGGGTGCAGAGCGTTGAGCGTGGCGTGGTCGCTCTCGCGATGACTGATCAGTTGCGCGCACCGCAGACCCGGCATACTGAACGCCTTGGTGGCCGACATCACCGTGGTGACCGGAGCCTCGGGGGAGGCGACGGTCGCGTAGGGCACGAAGTCGACACCGGGCAGCGTCAACGGGGCGTGGATCTCGTCACTGACGACGTGGACCCCCAGTGGCTCGACGACATCGCGCAGTGCCATCAACTCGGACCGAGTGAAGCATCGGCCGACAGGGTTATGGGGCTGGCACAGCAGCAGCGTGCGGGCTCCGGCGCGGGCCTGGTCTGCAATGCCTTGAAGGTCGAAGGTCAGCCGTGACTCAGGCTCCGTCTGCACTCCAGCGTCGGAGGGAGCCTCACGGACCAGCGGCACGGCGCGAATCTCGCGGTCTAGCGACGTGGAAAGCACGAGGAACGGCGGGTACACCGGGGTCGGGATAATAATCGGCCCGGCCGGGGCAACGTGCGTGAGCGTGAGGGCGATCGCCTCCATGACGTCGCCGGTCAGCACGGTCCGAGCAAGGTCGATGGTGTGGCCCCATTGCCGCCCCGCAAACCCGGCCAGCGCCTCCGGCACGGCTATGGATCCGTGCGGGTCGGCATACCCGAAGACGCCGCGCGCGGCGTAGTCACTGACGGCCCACTGAAGGGGGTCGGCCAACGCGAAATCCATTTCGGCGATCCAGGCCGGGATCACCTCAGGCCCATCGAGACCCCATTTTAAGGAGCCACACGCCCGCAGGTGCTCATCGCTGAGATCACGAAGATGGCGGCTGCTCATCCGATGGCCGTCGCTGCTGCGCGGCGAGGGTCTGCCCCCGCGCTCAGTGCACCGTCGGCGTGACGAATCGCTGCCCCGACACCGCCGAAGAACATCGCGTGTGGCTCGTGCTCGTACAGCGGCAGCTCAGAGTCGGCCAGGGCGGCCAAGAGATGGGCGTCCTGCTCGTGGTCAATCCGCACCGAGCCGTCGTCGAGGTGTCGCACGTGCAAGCGGGGGCGATCAATGGCCTCCTGCAGGCTCTCGCCGTGGACACACATATGGACCAGCACCTGGGTCAAGGCGGTGGTGATGCGATCGGCCCCGGGAGTGCCAATCGAGAGGACGCTGCCATCACTGTGACGGGCAGTGGTGGGGGCCATGTTCGAGGCCATCCGCGTGCCGGGGGTCAGCGAGTGCATGCCCCGGCGGTTGAGCTCAGGCTCGCCGAGAGCATTGTTGGCCAGCATCCCGGTGCCTTGGATGGTCATACCTGAGCCATAACCCGAGGAGGCGGTGATCGAGCACGACATGCCGTCGCTGTCGACCACTGAGACGTGCGCGGTGGAGGCTGGCGTGGGCAGAACCTGGTCCGACATGGCGGCGATCTGCGCAAGAAGCTCGCTGCCGGCCGCTTCGAGATCGTCGGCAACGTCGACATTGGCCAGGCGCAGGTCCAGCACCTGGCGCATGACGGTGGCCGCCTGCAGGGGCGTGATCGGGCCCGACGTTGTGGCGCTGAGCAGGCGCAACATGGCGATCAGGACCGGACCGCCGATAGAGGGCGGGGGATTGCACGCGAGATCCCACCCGCCGAGCTCCGCGCGCAATGCCGGGCGCACCGTGGGCGTGTATGCCGCTAGATCAGCCCTAGTCAGGAGCCCCCCGCGCGTCTGGATGTCGTCTGCCATCGTGTGCCCGATGTCGCCGGTGTAGGCCACGGCAGCACCCTCGGCGCCGATGCGCTCCAGCGTTGCGGCCAGGTCAGGGTCGTAAATGATGTCGCCCGCTTTGAGTGGGCCTCGATCGTGGGTGTAGACGTTGCGGGTGACGGGGTCCCACGCGAAAATGCTGTGTGCGACGAGGGCGCTGTAGGTTTGCGCGGTCTGGCTGACGGTGAAGCCTTGCTCAACGGCGCGAACGGCCGGGCCAAAGAGTTCAGCCCACGGGGCCTGACCAAAGTGCTCGTGGGCCCAGCCCATCGCGCCGATCATGCCGGGGGTGGCGACCGAGCCCGGGCCCACATACGTGGTCAAACCGCCGCCGTATGTCGTCACGCACTTGATGAGTCCCTGCCCGAAGCGCTCCCGCTCGGCGCCACGACCGGGCATCTCCACGTTGCCGTCGATGACCACTGGCGAGCCTTCCGTTGGCCAGATGTTGAGGAACGCGCCGCCGAGCGGGCTGATGATCCCAGGCTCGGTGACCGACGAGGCGACCATTGCAGCCATCGCCGCATCAACAGCGTTGCCACCCTGGGACATGGCATCCAGCCCAGCCTGCGTGGCAGTGGGATTGGGTGCAGCAATGGCGGCGCGTCGAGTCACCCTGCGATTCTGCCCTACCGCTTGGGTCGGGACAGAAAGATGAGCCTTAGAAGAGGCGCACGTCGGCGTCGTCGATGCCGCGCAACGCTTCGTAATCCAACGTCACGCATCGGATGCCGCGGTCGGTGGCTAACGTGCGGGCCTGGGGTTTGATCACTTGAGCCGCGAAGACCCCGGTGACGGGCGCAATGTGGGAATCCCGGTTGAGCAGTTCGAGATAACGGGTGAGCTGTTCGACGCCGTCGATGTCGCCGCGGCGTTTGATCTCGACGGCCACGGTCACCCCGGCGTCGTCCTTGCAGAGGATGTCCACCGGGCCGATGGCGGTGGGGTATTCGCGGCGCAGCAACCGGTAGCCGGCGCCGAGGGTGTGGATGTGCTGGGCTAACAACTCTTGCAACTGCGACTCCACCCCGCTCTTGACCAGGCCCGGGTCGATGCCCAAGTCGTGGGCGGTGTCGCTGATGACCTCATAGATGCGGATGCGCAGAGTGTCCTCGCGCTTACCGTGCTGCACGAGCCACACGACGGTGACGCCATCGTCGGTCTCAGCCTCTTCGGGGTCGAGTTCGGTCATCGTGCACGGCGGGGCCATCCAGTTGAGCGGCTTGTACGACCCCCCATCTGAGTGAACCAAGACCGAGCCGTCGGCCTTGACCATCAGCAATCGGGTCGCCATCGGCAGGTGGGCCTGCAAGGCCCCCTCATAGTCCACGCTGCATCGAGCTATCACTACACGCACACCGAGCACTGTAGTGGGCCGCACGACCCAACCGCCCACCCGTGAAACGATGCTCGGTATGCCGAGGTCCAACCGTCCCCGTAGGCGGCCGGGTCAGTCTCAGCCCGCTGCGGCCCCGCCTGTTTTTGTGGAGCAGGGACCAGCAGACGTTGAGTTTGAAGGTGTCCTGTGGTCTGTGCGCCAAGTCCGCGGTAGTAATTCGGGTCGGGCCTTTCGTTGCCCTGGGTGTCAGCAAGAAGTCGGAGCTGCGCTGCCGCATACGGTGGTCTGGCCGAGCGAGACGATGCGAGGAGTTGAAAACCGTCGCCATTGGCACACCCGGTGTTGGTCGGCCCGCGACCGTCGCCGCCCTGGAGGATCGTTCGCCTAAAGGCTTGGAGCCGCTCGATAATGCCCCAGACCCTCGGCCTTGGCTAGGCTGATCGGCCATGAGCCCTTCCGGTATGCAGCAGGTCAGGTCAAACACCGTCCTCGCCGCTCGACGTATCGAGATCGATCTGCATACTGCCGATGAGTTGACGTTGGTGGGTGAGTTGGCGTTGCCGCTCGATCGCGACCCCGTGGCCACCCTGGTGACGCTGCATCCGCTGCCGACCGAGGGCGGATTCATGGATTCACACGTGCTGAAGAAGGCCTCCCATCGACTGCCGGCGCTCGCTGACCTTGCTGTCCTGCGCTTCAACACTCGGGGCACGTCCTCCCCTCGTGGCACCAGCGAAGGGGCGTTTGATGAGGGGCGCAGTGAGAAATACGACGTGGCCGCCGCGATCGAGTTTGCAGAGTTCCACGAGGAGCCGGTGCTGCCCAAGCGATGGCTGCTCGGGTGGTCATTCGGCACCGATTTGGCGCTGATGCACGGCGCCGACCCTTCCATTGAGGGCGCGATCTTGCTGAGCCCGCCGCTGCGCAACGTCAAGGACGAGCATCTGGAGCACTGGGCTTCGTTTGGCAAGGCGATCGTGGCGCTGGTGCCGGAGTTCGACGACTTCCTGAGGCCCGACGAGGCGCGGAGGCGCTTTGCTCCGCTGACTCAGATTGAGATCAAGGGCATCAAGGACTGCAAGCATCTGTGGGTCGGCGAGAC
>JBBSKS010000120.1:0-7632 GCA_038256095.1 Actinomycetales bacterium
CAGTCCCCCTCCAACAAACCCTCGCCGACCAGGGGTGTTGCTACGACGGCATGACGCTGCCCAGGTCGTAGGTCTAGCCATCCGACTTCCCTCACTCGCCTAGTGCGTAGAGTCATCCAGACGCCCGAGCGAAACCGCAGGTCACAACCCCAATACTTATAGATGCGCCGACCGTAAACTACAACAGGTGCGATGTCAGTTACGTGACGTCAGAGTCACGCTGCGCGGATTCGTGGGCCAGGCGCGCTCGGTCGAGTAGCTCAAGGAATTCACGTTGATCCCGAATATCGCTCTTGCGCTTCTCGGGTAGCGCGCGCATAGCCTCGCGTGCCTTTTCTAGTTGGCCGAATATCTGCTCACGAGCCGCCGGGTCCGTTTCGTAGTTAAGGTCGAGATAGCGCGTCGCCGCGTGGCGGGCATTCGTTACGGCCGTTTGAGCGCGGCCCTTGCTGCTGAGCAACGACGCCGCCACCGTAACGATGAGTGCTCCAGCGATGACCGACAGCGAGAGGCCGGTCCCGATTTCGACCACTGGCACCGGCTCGCCCTCGTTGATGAACGGCAGATTGTTCTCGTGCAGAGCGTGTAGGACGAGCTTTACGCCGATGAAGGCAAGGATGGCTGACAGCCCATAACTGAGGTAGATCAGGCGATCCAGCAGGCCATCTACGAGGAAGAACAGTTGCCGTAGGCCCATGAGCGAAAACGCTGTAGCCGTGAACACGATGTACGTGCTAGTCGTTAGCCCAAAGATGGCGGGGATGGAGTCCAGCGCGAAGAGGATGTCGGTCCCGCCGATGGCAACCATCACCAGCAGCATCGGGGTCAAGACACGCTTGCCGTCCTGCATCGTGAACAACTTGTCGCCGTCGTAGTCGTCAGCGGTGTGCAGGAATCTACGGGCGAGTTTGACGACGAAGTTGTCCGATTCGTGGGCGTCCTCACCTTCACTCTTGAGCATGTTGCCAGCCGTCACGATCAGGATGAACCCAAAAATATAGAAGACCCAGGCGAACTGATTGATCAGAGTTGCGCCGACGAAAATGAAGCCGGTCCGTGCGATGAGAGCGAAGATGATGCCGAAGAGCAACACCTTCTGCTGGTAGGGCCTAGGGACAGAGAAACTACTCATCAAGACGACGAAGACAAACATATTGTCGACCGAAAGAGCCTTCTCCGTGATGTAACCGGCGTAGTACTCGGTGCCCGCGTCTCCGCCCCCGAGAACCAAAACGACAATGCCGAAGGCTAGGGCGATGCTGATGTATAGCGCGGACCACAAGCCTGCTTCTTTGAGCGTGGGCGTGTGGGCCACTCGGATATGAAAAAAGTAGTCGTAGGCCAAGAGGGCAACGATAAAACCTATCGTCAGAGCCCACACCAAGGCAGATACATCATTCATAGTGCGCCGCTTCGTGTTCCGAGATCATGGCCTAGTCCCTTTCGAGGAATGCGTGAGGCTGCACAGATCAGCCGGTCTCGAGGGTCCGCCTGAGGTTGAGTGAGGCTACCGCGTCACGGCTGGGATGAGAACATTTCTGCGCCGCGAGGGCACACCCTTGGCGGCCGCAGTCTCACCTGGGCCGAACCAAGACAACCAAGGAGCGCCCAAGGGTGCGACGTAGGGCGACCTCGAGATCCGTTGACGCCTCGAATGCGCCCCGCTCGAGTGAGATGCCCTGCCGCTCCAAAGCCGTCGCTCTACTTGCTTTCGCTTGGGTAGTCGTCGACGTCGACTTGGTTCCGGCTGTCGTCACAGTTTCTCGGGACCCCTGGGGCGTCTTCGCCTTGCTTGCGACGTTAATGCCAGAGCGACACGCAGCGCGACAAGTTAGTGGCAACCCGACACCCTGGGCGGGAACCTACACCGGAACGAGGAGTGCGATGTCGTGGCCGGGGAACAAACCTGAGAAATCGTTAGTTGAGCCATATGTACTCAACTTCAGTGAGTCTCGGTTTGACAAGGACCGGGGGTATGCCGCAAGTTGAGTCGTGAAGCATCAACCCGCAGGAGCATCGCGGGCAACCACACTGCCGGGCAAACCGGCAGCTGGACCCGCACCCTCGACATACAGGAGTGATTGACACATGGGCCGTGCAGTAGGCATCGACCTCGGAACCACTAACTCCGCAGTTGCCGTCCTTGACGGTGGCGAGCCGGAGATCATCGCTAACGCAGAAGGCGGCCGCACCACGCCGTCCGTCGTTTCATTCGCCAAGAACGGTGAGGTGTTGGTCGGCGAGATCGCCAAGCGTCAGGCCGTGACCAACGTCGACCGCACCATCCGCTCGGTCAAGCGCCATATGGGCACCGACTGGAGCGTCAAGATCGACGACAAGGATTACACCGCGCAAGAGATCAGCGCTCGCACGCTGATGAAGCTTAAGCGCGACGCCGAGTCCTACCTCGGGGACACCGTGACCGACGCGGTCATCACCGTCCCCGCATACTTCGATGACGCCGAGCGTCAGTCCACCAAAGAGGCAGGTGAGATCGCGGGTCTCAACGTGCTGCGCATCGTCAACGAGCCCACCGCTGCCGCGCTCGCCTACGGCCTAGACAAGGGTAAGGAAGACGAGCAGATCTTGGTCTTTGACCTCGGTGGCGGCACGTTCGACGTGTCCCTGCTTGAGGTGGGCAAGGACCCGGACGACGGTTTCGCCACCATCCAGGTGCGCGCCACCCACGGTGACAACAAGCTCGGTGGAGACGACTGGGACCAGCGCATCGTGCAGCACCTGCTGACCACGGTCAAGAACTCGACCGGCACCGACTTGTCCACCGACAAGATCGCCATGCAGCGTCTGCGCGATGCCGCGGAGCAGGCCAAAAAGGAATTGTCGAGCTCGAGCAGCACTAATCTCAACCTGCAGTACCTCTCGATGACCGGCTCTGGCCCGATCCACCTGGACGAGCAGCTGACCCGTGCGCAGTTCGAGAAGATGACGCAAGACCTACTGGACCGCACCAAGTCCCCGTTCGACATGGTGATCAAGGACGCAGGAGTCAACGTCTCCGAAATTGACCACATCGTCATGGTCGGTGGCTCGACGCGTATGCCGGCCGTCACCGAGCTCGTCAAGAAACTCACGGGCAAGGAGCCCAACAAGGGCGTCAACCCGGACGAGGTCGTCGCCGTCGGCGCCGCGCTGCAGGCCGGGGTCCTCAAGGGTGACCGCAAGGACGTGCTGCTGATTGACGTCACGCCGCTGAGCCTGGGCATCGAAACCCAGGGCGGCATCATGACCAAGCTGATCGAGCGCAACACGGCGATCCCGACCAAGCGCTCCGAGGTCTTCACTACGGCCAGTGACAACCAGCCGTCGGTGAGCATCGAGGTTTACCAGGGTGAGCGAGAGATCGCGAAGCACAACAAGCCGCTGGGCAACTTCGAGCTGACCGGCATCTCGCCCGCCCCACGCGGCGTGCCGCAGGTCGAGGTCACCTTCGACATCGACGCCAACGGCATCGTGCACGTGTCCGCAAAGGACCGTGGCACCGGCAAGGAGCAATCGATGACGATCTCCGGTGGCTCCGCGCTGCCGAAGGACGAGATCGAGCGCATGATTAAGGACGCCGAGCAGCACGCCGAGGAAGACAAGGCGCACCGCGAGTCGACCGAGGCCCGCAACACGGCCGAGCAGATGGTCTACTCCACGGAGCAGTTCTTGACCGAAAGCGGCGACAAGGTGCCCGCGGAAACGCGTGAGCCGGTCGATGCAGCGCTGACCGACCTCAAGGACGCTATCAAGCCGGAGTCTGGGGTATCGGTCGACGACATCAAGTCCAAAACCGAGACCTTGTCGACGGCCAGCCAGGCGATGGGTTCGGCTCTGATGGCCGCCCAGGCCGAAGTTGACGCCCAGGATGCTGCACAGGCATCTGAGGGTGACGCCGCCGCAGACGACAGCTCCAGCAACGACGACGTTGTGGATGCAGAGGTTGTCGAAGACGACGAGCAGAGCAAGTGAGCCAGTCCAACGGTGACGCTCGCCCAGGCGAAGAGGGCGAGCCCACCGGGCCGGTCATCCGGGACAAGCGCAAGGTCGATCCCCAGACCGGGGCCGTTCGTGACGTAAAGGCAACTGAACCGGCTGGCGAGCAAACGGACGCAGCTTCGGAAGTGCCTTCGGGCGACTCGGATGCAGGCGACCAGGGTGAGGATTGGGTGGCTGACGACGCTGCTGACATGACGGGCGCTGTGATCGAAGACGCAGTGAGCGTGGATGAGCCGTTGAGCGCGGACGCGCAGTCAGCCGCCGACCGGTTGGAGGATCTGCGCAGGCTGCAAGCGGAGTTCGTGAACTACCGGCGTCGCGTCGATCGTGACCGCGCCAAGGATCGCGACGTGGCCGTCGGGAGTGCCCTGGAAGCCATGCTTCCGGTGCTCGACGACATTCACTCGGCACGTGAGCACGGCGATCTCGAGGAGGGCCCGGCTGTGGCCATCATCGAGAAGTTGCAGGCCACGCTCGGTCGGCTTGGCGCAGAGATCTTCGGGGAGGTCGGGGAAACCTTTGACCCGGCCGTGCACGAAGCGTTGATGAACCTGCCCGACGCTGAACTGCCCGAAGGTGCCACCGAGACGACGGTTGTCCAGGTCATTCAGCCTGGTTTCCGTGTGGGCGAGCGCCTCGTGCGCCCGGCCCGGGTCGCGGTTTCGGACCCTTCGTAGCAACCACGCGGTCGTAGCGACGCACAGCGACTGAGCGCGGTTTCGCCCCACCGGAGAATGACCGGGACGGCGAGACCGCGCTCAGCCGCACCACATACAGGAGAGAGGCACGATGGCTAGTCAAGACTGGTTCGACAAAGACTTTTACGCGATCCTCGGTGTGCCGAAAGATGCCGACGACGCCGCCATCAAGAAGGCCTACCGCAAGCTGGCCCGCGAATGGCACCCGGACGCCAAGCCGGGGGATGCTGCCGCAGAGCAAAAGTTCAAAGGCATCGGCGAGGCGTATGCCGTGTTGTCCGATCCCGAGCAGCGCGGACAGTACGACGGGGTGCGGGCGATGTCGGGTGGTGGCGCTCGATTCACCTCCGGCGGTCCAGGCACGCAGGGTGGCGCTGGGTTCGAAGACGTATTTGCCCAGATGTTCAACAGCGGTGGAGGTGGCGGCCAACGCCGCACCTCACAGCAGTCGCAGTTCGGCGGCGCCCAGGGGGTCAACATCGAAGACTTACTCGGCCAATTTGGCGGTGCCCAAGGGGGCGGATTCCCGGGTGGGTCCGGCTTCCCCGGCGGTGGCGGTCGCGGCGGCCCGGGCTACGGATTTGGGGCTCCGGCCAAGGGCCGCGACGTCGAAGCCCGCGCCACGCTGAGTTTCCGGCAGGCTGCCTCAGGCGACACAGTGACCGTGTCTCGCCCCGGCGGCCAACAGGTCACGGCCCGAGTGCCGGCCGGGATCAAAGACGGTCAGAAGATCCGGCTCAAAGGCAAAGGCTCGCCCAGCGACACCGGCGGAGCGGCTGGCGACCTTCTTATCGCGGTCAACATTGGCTCGCACCCCGCGTTTGGCCGCGACGGCCTGAACATCACGGTTGATCTGCCGGTCACGTTTGCTGAGGCTGCCCTCGGGGCGACCGTCAGCGTGCCGACCCTCGACGGTGCGACGGTCAAGCTCAAGGTTGCTCCTGGCACGCCCTCGGGTCGGGTGCTGCGCGTCAAAGGTCGCGGGGTGAACACGCCGAAGGGCAAGGGCGATCTGTTGGCCAAGGTCCAGATCATCGTGCCGCAGCGCTTGAGCAAGGCCGCCGAGGAGGCGCTCGAGGCGTTGAAGGCCGACGAGGCCGAGGTGGACCCCCGGGCGGAGTTGTTTGCGCAAGCACAGGACTGAGGCGTCGGAGCGTCAATCCGGCTGCTGACACGGCCAGCACGGCAGACTAGAGCATCGCTGGGAGGTGATGGACATGGCACGGAATCGATCAGAGGTCGATCCCGACTCGCCTGTGTTCGTTATCTCTATCGCGGCTGAGCTCGCCGGGATGCACGCCCAGACGTTGCGCCAATACGACCGACTCGGTTTGGTGACGCCGCAGCGCACCCGAGGTGGGGGTCGCCGGTATTCATCGCGCGACGTCTATCGACTGCGTGAGGTGCAGCGGCTGTCCCAAGAGGGTGTGAGCCTCGAGGGCATTCAGCGCATCTTGGAACTCGAGAAGCAGGTTGAGCGACTACAGGTCGAAGTTGCGGACCTCAGTAAGCGCAACGAGGTGTTGCTGCACGCGATCGGGTCCGGCAATCGGATCTTCGCCGCTGGGATCAGCGGTGAAGTGGTGGCTATGCGGGCTGGAGCGCGGCCACAGCGTGGGCGTGCCGGGACAGCCCTGGCGCTCTGGCGGCCACCGCACAACTAGCGCCTATTGCCGAGCGCTTCTGAGTGCATACCCCAAGTCCTTGTTTGAGTAGTCAGCCCAACTCGGCAATCATCGGCACAACCTCTTTGATCGACTTACGCACGTACGTCGGCCGATAGGGATAGCGGTCGACCTCGCTTTTTTTCGTCGATCCGCTCATCACCAAGATGGTCCGGAGCCCTGCTTGCACGCCGCTCATGATGTCGGTGTCCATCCTGTCACCGATCATCATCGTGGTCTCCGAGTGCGCGTCGATGCGGTTGAGCGCGTGGCGCATCATCAGTGCGTTGGGTTTGCCAACGAAGAACGGCTCGACCCCGACCGCTTTGGTGATCAACGCGGCGACGGCGCCAGTGGCGGGAATGGGACCCGCAGGCGAAGGGCCGCTGGGGTCAGGGTTAGTGGCAATGAGCCGAGCGCCAGCGCTGACGAGGCGGATGGCCTTGGTGATGGCCTCAAACGAGTAGGTGCGCGTCTCGCCGAGGACGACATAGTCGGGGTTGCGGTCGGTGAGGATGTAGCCGATGTCGTGCAGGGCCGTGGTGAGCCCGGCTTCGCCGATGACGTATGCCGACCCCTCCGCCCGCTGGGAGAGCAAAAACTGGGCGGTGGCCAGAGCAGAGGTCCAGATGCAGTCTGCGGGAACGGCGATTCCACTGGTATGCAGACGCGCCTGCAGGTCTCGTGGTGTGTAGATCGAGTTGTTAGTCAGCACCAAGAACGGCGTTCCGGTGCGTTTGAGCTCCTCGATGAAGTCCGAAGCGCCAGGGAGCGCCTTGTCTTCATGGACGAGCACGCCGTCCATGTCGGTGAGCCAGCTGGTGACTTTATGGTCGTCGCTCATGGGCCTATCTTGCCTTGAGCAGGCCGCTATTCGGCCACGCGCTTGAGGTTAGCGAGGTTGAGCTCACCGAGCATGACCCACTTCACCTCGGTCGTCTCGCCGTGGGGGATCAGGTCGATGTCGACGGCGTTGCGCCCTTTGAACGGTTTCCTGAACGTCAGGTCGAGCGCGACCCTTTCGTCGGGCTGGGTATCGGGGGCAGAGAACACTCACTCTTACGGGGGGTCGGGGGTCTGAGATGTGACCTAGCCTGGGCGGGCGAAATGACACGGACGCGCACTCCGGCCCCACGGCGCAGCACCAATCGCGGTTGAGACGTGGATGGCTGATGCCGAACCTGCGGCAGATATCAGCAGGCGACGGGATCTGAGTTGCCGAGTCTCCCTCATCAACCCTTGGCGCGCGTTCAAGGCGAAGGACCTACGGC
>JBBSKS010000121.1:0-7632 GCA_038256095.1 Actinomycetales bacterium
TCGACGCTGTGGACCTACCTAATGGTTGCCTTGGTGCGGCGCCGAGCCTCTAGTCTCATCCGATGGCAACCCCTACCCCGCGCCTCGTGCTGCTCGACTCGGCCTCCCTGTACTTCCGGGCGTTCTACGGAGTGAAGGAGCCTTCTCCTGGGCCGGACGGCACACCGACCAACGCCGTGCGCGGGCTGCTCGACATGATCGCCAACTTGGTGGCCCGCTTTGAGCCCACGCATCTGGTGGCGTGTTGGGACAACGATTGGCGGCCGGCCTTCCGAGTCGACGCGATCCCGACGTACAAAGCCCACCGGCTCGTCGAGGGCAGTGACGTCAAAGAAGAGGGGCCGGATGAGCTCGGCGTGCAGGTGCCGATCCTGCGGCGGGTGATGGAGTCAATAGGTCTGCCGGTGCTGGGCTCCGACGGCTACGAGGCCGACGATGTGATCGGCACGCTGACCCACACGCATCACGGCCGGCTGCCGGTCGAGATCGTCACTGGGGACCGCGACCTGTTCCAGTTGGTCGACGACGACGCGGAGATTCGGGTGATCTACACCGCTCGCGGTGGGGTCCGCAATGCGGACTTGATCACCCAGGCCGAGTTGGTTTCGAGGTATGCCGTGCCGACCGGGCAGGCGTATGCCGACATGGCCTGCCTTCGTGGGGACACCAGTGACGGGCTGCCCGGGGTTAAAGGCATCGGTGACAAGACCGCCGCTGCGCTGATCGAGACGTACGGGTCGCTGGCCGGGGTGCGCAAGGCTGTCGACGACGGAGACCCTGCCATCAAGGGTGCGCGCCGGACCAACCTCGAGGCCGCGTCGGCATACCTTGATGTGGCGCCGTCAGTGGTGCAGGTGGCCCTCGATTGCCCGCTGCCCGATCGGGCGCTAACGCTCCCCCGCGAGATCGCCGACCCGCAGACGTTGGAGCAAGACATCGAGGCTTACGGGATCGGTAACTCGGTGGGCCGCCTGCTGACCGCCCTGAAGATCAACCCCGCCTAGATCTATGCCATACGCTTTTGGCGCTCTAACGCCACGAACGTACGCCCGAAACTAGGGGGCCAACTATGGCCTATGAAATGAGCGCTGGGGCGCGCGAACCACGGGCCCACTAAGTCCCGGAGCCGCTAGTCGAGGCGGTCGGCGGCCACCACACCGTGCAACATCGCGGTGCTCGCCTGGTGCGCAACGTCGGCGACCTCGTCCCGCGACGACTGTCGGGCCGCCTGACGCACCTGGCCCAGCAGGTCGATGATCTGCTTGCACCGGCGCACAAAGTCACCAGCTGACAGGTCAGAGTTGCGCAAGACCTCTTCGAGGCTGCGACCCGAGGCCCACTTGTGCACCATCGACGCGATACCGGCGTCCATCTCCCCCGTGCTCGGCAACCGGTGGGCGGCCTCGTGAGTTTGTAACACCGACCAAATCGCCACCATCTCACCGAAGGCCTCGGCGGTCTCCACGTTGGGCATGATCGCCTCGGACGTCTCCTCTGAGCGCGGCTCGTGGATCATCGTCGAGACCACCGCAGCCAGCGACGGTGCGTCGAGTCGCTGCCACGTCCCGGCGGCCAAACACTGAGCGGCGACGAGGTCGTGGGCGGTGTAGATCCGCCGCAATTGTTGGCCCTGCTCGGTCACGGTCAAGCCGTCAGCGCTCAGATAGCCGAGCTCGCTCAGCAAATCGCAGATCCGCTCGAAGGTCCGAGCCACTGTGTTGGTGCGGCTGCCGATGCGCCGCTGCAGGTCGTCGGTCTCCCGTCGCAGCGTCCACCAGCGGTCGGACCAGCGCGCGTGTTCTTCGCGCTCAGGGCAGTGGTGACAGGGGTGGCGTTGCAACACCGTCTTAAGCCGATCCACCTCGGCGGCGCTCTCGGGGTCGGCCCCGGCTGCTTCCCTGCGCCCCTTCTTGCCGCGGCGGTGCGCATCGTCGGGGACTTGGGTGCGCAACGTGGCCGCTAGATCGCGGCGTGACTTGGCGTTGCGGGGGTTGAACTGGGACGGAATGCGCAGCGTGTTGTCTAAGGGGGTCAGCGGCTCGTCCAATTCGGCCACTCCCACCCGACGCACCTGCCCTTCGCTCGTCAGCACCGTGGGCTCTGGCGCGTCCACGTCTCGACGGGCACCGCGCAGCACCACGGCCATCCCTCGCCGTCGACCGGTGGACAAATGGACGACCTGGCCGGGTCTGAGGTTCAGCAGCGATTGGGCGACGATCATCCGCCGGTTGGCCTGACGCCGCTTGGCTCCGGCCTTCTCGGCGGCGGTAATCTGGTGCCGGATCTGGGCGTACGACGCGAAGTCGCCGAGGTCGCACGCCATCGCCTCGGCATATCCCTCAAGAGCTTCTTGGTGGCGGCGAACCTGCGTGCTCAGTCCCACCACCGAGCGGTCGGCCTGGAACTGCGCAAATGAGGCCTGCAGCAGTTCGTGCGCCCGGTCGCGGCCAAACTGTGCCACGAGGTTGACCGCCATGTTGTAACTGGGTCGGAAACTGGAGCGCAGCGGATAGGTCCGCGCCGAGGCGAGACCGGCCACGTCCACCGGGTCCACTCCGCGGCGGTGCAACACCACGGCGTGCCCTTCGACGTCAATGCCTCGCCGCCCAGCGCGCCCGGTCAGCTGGGTGTACTCAGCGGCGGTGATCGGCGCGTGCGACTCCCCGTTAAACTTCACCAACTTCTCCAGCACCACGCTGCGAGCCGGCATGTTGATGCCCAGCGCCAGCGTCTCGGTGGCGAACACCGCGCGGATCATCCCGGCCGAGAACAGCTCCTCGACAATCTCGCGGAACAGCGGCAGCATCCCCGCGTGGTGCGCCGCGAAGCCCCGCGATAGGCCCTCGACGAACTCGACATACCCCAGCACCGCCAGGTCGGGCTCGCTCAGCGTGGCCACACGATCCGCGACCGTATGTCGAATCTCGCGACCCAGCGCATCCGGCACCAAGCGGGTGCCGCGCATCAACAGCTGCGACACCGCCCCGTCGCATCCGGCCCGGCTGAAGATGAAGGTAATCGCCGGCAGTAGGCCGTGCCGGTCTAGCTCCTCGATAACCTCAGCGCGACTGGCCCCGTGCGCCGGAGGCCGGCCCTGACGCACGACCCGCTCATCGGGCCCATAGCCTCGGTCCCACTTGGCGTTGGACTTGCCCTTGCGCCCGCGTGGCCCGCCCGAGTCGGCTCGCCTCCATCCCTCGGCTCGCTCGGCCACCGAGATGCGTTGCACCAAATCGGGATTCACCCGGGTCATCCCGTGATCGCGGCCGGCCACGGTCCCAGGGGTCTGCACGAACACGTCGAACATGTCGGTGCCGACCATCATGTGCTGCCACAGCGGCACAGGCCGGTGCTCGCTGACGATGACCTCCGTGTTGCCGCGCACCGCGCGCAGCCACTCCCCGAACTCTTCGGCGTTGCTGACCGTCGCCGACAGCGACACCACCTGCACGCTGTCCGCGAGGTGAATGATGACCTCTTCCCAGACGGCCCCGCGAAAGCGGTCGGCGAGGTAGTGCACCTCATCCATCACCACGAAGCCGAGGTTCAGCAGCGTCGAGGAACCCGAATACATCATGTTGCGCAGGACCTCGGTGGTCATCACCACGATCGGCGCCTCACCGTTGATCGAGGAGTCCCCCGTCAGCAGACCCACCTGGTCGGTGCCGTGACGGTCCACCAGGTCGTGGTATTTCTGGTTCGACAACGCCTTGATGGGGGTCGTGTAGAAGGCTTTGCGCCCAGTCCGCAGCGCCATATCGACGGCGAACTCCCCCACGATGGTCTTGCCCGCCCCGGTCGGCGCGGCGATCAGCACCCCCGAGCCGGCCGCCACCGCATCAATGCCTTGGATCTGGAAGTCGTCGAGCTCGAAGTCCAGGCTGGCCGCAAAACCCCCTGCGGGCGACGACTGGCGTCTGGCACGCTCTCGTGATGCGGCGTACCGCTCGGCTGGGGACATTTCCTCGGCCTGCGACATACCGATCAGGCTACGTCAGGACCTCAAGAGTTTGCCGCAGGGACGATCACGTCGAGTGCCTTTGGCCGCACTTCGCACGTCAGCGGCAGTGACCCCAGCGGGTCGCCATCGCCGTATGCGGTCAGCTCGGGCCCCGTGATGTCGATGCGGGAGCAGCGTTCGATCCGCACGGCGGAGTGGTCTGCGTGGGTGCCGGTAAAGACTCCGCGCAGCAGACCTAGTGCGGCGACCGGGCCGACCCTTTCGATGATCACGACGTCGAGTAGGCCGTCGCAGGGATCGGCGTCCGGCGCGATCTGCATACCTCCGCCAAAGATCGGCAGGTTGCAGACAGCGACAACGAGAGCCTCGACCTCAAGGTGGCGCGCCTCGCGATGTGCGCCGTCAGCGCCTTGGGAACCATGGCCATCAAGGTGGAGGCGGTAGGGCTGCAGACGAAGCTGAGGGATCTCTACCAACGTAGCTGCGGCGTATTTGGCGGGGCCGAGAAGCGACGGCATCCGTTGTGATCGAGCGGCAATCCGAGCGTCCAATGCCGCAGGCACCGAGCCCACCACGAAGTCATGCCACGAAGTGCTCGAGGCGTCGTCGGGCGTGGTCTCACCCTTAAGCGTGCCGCTCGCCTCAATGACGTCGATCCGCTGACGGTGCCCGCGGCGCGCGACCCGAATCGCATCCGCCGTACCAGTCGGGATAGCGAGCGAGCGCGCGGTGTCGTTCCCGCTACCAGCTGGGATGATGGCAATGGCACTCTGGCTGCCCACACAGTGGCCAGCGGCGATGCGCACCGCCCCGTCTCCCCCGATAACCAACAGCACGTCCACATTCCAGCCAACAGCTGCGGCACAAGCCGAGTGTGCGGCTTCGACGTCGTCGGCGAGCAGCAGCTCAACGTCGTGGCCACCGGCCCGCAACACCGCCATGACGTGCTCCACCAAACCTGCCTCGGACCTTCGACCCGAGCGACGACCGTGCAGAACCGCATACCTCACAGGGCGCTGGCCTCGTCGTCGGCAGTGCTCATCCAATCGGGGTCCTTCTTGTGTCGTCGGCGTTCGTTGAAGGCTGCTATCCCCACGGCGCACCAGTACAAGCCGAACATAGGGATTGCCAGGGCGAACATGGTGCTGACCTCGGGATCGGGGGTCGCCATCGCCGAGAAGAGCAAGATACCCAGCAGGGCGAAGCGCCAACCGGACTTCATCGCCTTGACCGGGAAGAGGCCGATGCTGTTGAGGCCGACCATGAAAACGGGGAGGAGGAAAGCGATCCCGAAGGCCACGACGAAATACAGCACGAAGTTCAACCAGTCCACTGCGGTGAGGACGCCCCCGGCGCTACTGGGCAGGAAGGACAGCAGGACGGCTGCCGTCCGTGGCAACGCCCACGACGCAAGGGCAACACCGGTGAAGAACAACGGCACCGAGGCGATGAAGAACCAGATCGCCAGGCGACGTTCGCGCTTCTTGAGCCCGGGCAACATGAAGGCCCAGATCTGCCACAACCAGATGGGGCTCGCTAGGACGACACCGACGAAGAACGACACCCTCAGTTGCAACCCGAAAGGTTGGGTGATGGTGGCGGCCGCATTGAGAACGATCAGGGGCGTCCCGTCTTCGCGGGTGACGTCCGTGATCGGGTCGACGATGATCCTGAAAATTTCGTCGTAGTAGAGCCATCCGACGACGGCACAGGCAAGGACGGCGATCGCGGCCACAATCAGCCGGTTGCGGAACTCTTTGAAGTGGCTGCCCAGCGACATTCGGCCTTCGGGGTCGCGAATGCGCTTGCGAGAAAGAACCATCGGTTGCTCGGCCTTCGGGGCTAAGCCTCAGACGGGACGGTCGTCGCTGCGGTGAGCGGTGTCGCTCCGCGGTGCCGTCTCGTCGCTAGATGTGGTGTCTGTTCCGCTGGTCATCGGGCGTGCACCGGTATTTCCGTCCACCGTGTCACTGCTGGCCGCGCTCGGCTTGTCGCCATCGTCCTTGTTACTCATCTGCTCGACTTCGGACTTGAAGATCCTCATGGAGCGGCCAACGCTGCGGGCGACATCGGGCAATCGCTTCCAGCCGACCAAGATGATGATCGCCAACACGATGATGACGAGCGGCCACCCATTGATGTTCCTCAGCACGGAGTTGCCTTTCTGCGATCACGTCGTCTGCGACGAACGTCACAGACATAGCTGAGTCTACGCTCGCGGACTGGGATTCATCTGTACAGCGGACTGCGCGCCGATTCGCACCATGTCCACCACGTATGCCGGGCTCGTCACCGTGGCAGCGCCACCGAGACGCCATACCAAGCGCACCAACCAGCGGGGATCGGCCGCCCGAACTTTGAGACGCAACCTGCCATCGGCCAGCGACTCCACCGTCTCCACCGGGAACTGCTCCGCGACCCACGACGCCGACGCCGCAACCTCGAGGGTGATCAACGCATCGCCCTCACGGGCCTGGAACACCCCGGGGCCCACTGGGCGCGACACTGCCGAGGACGGCGGGGTGCCGTCGACATCCAGCACCATCAAGGTCTCGATCCGGTCCAGCCTGAAGAGACGCACGTCGAGCGCCGAGTGACACCACGCCTCGACGTACCATCGGCCGTCGACGCTGAGCACCCGCATGGGGTCAACATCACGCTCGGTGGCCTCGTCACGTGAGGCCACCAGATAGCGGATGTGCAGTCGAGAGTGGCTCGCCAGTGCAGCGCGAATCTGGGCCAGGAGGCGCTGCTGGTCGGCGTCGCTGTCGATGGTGACACTCATGCTGGCTGCCACCTGCGCCAGATCCCCCGCCGCGGTCTCCAATTTCGCCAACGCCCGAGCAATCGCGTCGCTTTCCCCCACACCACTGGATGCAGCCAACGTGCGCAGCGCCACGATCAGCGCCAGCGCTTCGTCCCGGCCCAGTTTCAACGGGTGACTAATCGTGTCCGCGTTTCCCACGAACACCTTGCCCCCTTCCCAGGACGCCTCGATGAGGTCGTCGGGCAAGTGCCCAGGCGTGCCGCAGACAAACAGCAACTGCAGGTCATCGACGATTTGGTCGTTGCTGACGCCGAAGGTGCGCGCAGCCTCAGCGATGTCGATGCCCTGGTTGCGCATCAGCCACGGCACCATCGTGAGCAGCCGGTCAAGGCGGTCGGTCGCGGACTCGAAGGTCACCATGCGGGCACGTCTCCCGGTCGGCTGTGAGCCGCTAACACCGCTTCAAGGCGTGAACGAACAGCCGCAGCGACCTCGGGCGGGTCAATAACGATCGCATTCGGTCCCATGCCAGCGACCTCGGTCACCAAGACCGCAGCCGACAACCCCGTGAACGTCGCGACATCCCATTCCCCCTTCTCGTGCTGCCCGTTCACGACGTCCTGGGCCCGACGGCGCAGGCTGTGGCCGGTGCCTGGGCGCATTTGGACCGCCACCGTTAACGTCGGCGCTGGTTCGCGGCCCGTGGCCGAAATAATCATCGAACGCGGATCGTGATCGGCAGGCACCGCATGAGCAGGATTGGCCTTGGTGCGCTGGATCTTGACCGCCGACGTGACCCGGTCGAGTCGAAACACGCGCGGCGCATCGCGGTCAAGGTCGAAGCCGGTGACATACCACTTGCCGTGCCAATTGGTCAGCGCCCAGGGTTGGATGTGCCGCTCAA
>JBBSKS010000122.1:0-7545 GCA_038256095.1 Actinomycetales bacterium
AAGATGTCGCAGGCGTCGCGCACGTCTTCGGTGGTGATGGTGAAGACCGTCTTCTCGACGTCCGCGTCTTCGGCGGCGAGGTCCTTGATCTGGGGCGTGTAGGACTCGCCGTCGGCCAAGGCCGCAGCAAAGATGCTGGGGTTGGTGGTCACCCCCACCACGTGCTTTTCGTCCAGGAGGCTCTGCAGCTCGCCTTCTTTGATCATCGGACGATTCAGATCGTCCAACCAGATCGAGACTCCGGCGTCGGAGAGTTGCTTGAGGCGGTCTGTGGATGCGTTCGTGTCTTGGGTCATAGCGTCCTCACTTCTGGGTTGCGTCGCTGGAATGGGTGCCACCGGAGGCGGCGTCCCCGGTGGGGTTGGCTTCGTCGGTCTTTTCGGTGGGGGTGTTCTGCATGGGGCCTTCGCCGGCTTCAACGGCCTTCATTGAGTTGTGCGCTGCCGCAGTCACCGCTTCGGCCGTGATCCCGAACTCTTGGTACAAGCGCTCGTAGTCAGCGGAGGCACCGAAGTGATCGATGCTGATCATCCGACCGGCGTCACCGACGACCTCGCGCCAACCCTGGGACACTCCAGCCTCCACGCTGACGCGGGCGCGAACAGCGGGGGGAAGGACCTCTTCGCGGTAGCTCTGGTCTTGCTTGTCGAACCACTCGCGGCACGGCATGGAGACGACCCGAGTTGGCACACCGTCCGCTTGCAACGTTTCGCGGGCCTGCAGAGCCAAAGAGACCTCAGAGCCGGTCGCCACGAGGATAACCTTGAGGTCACCGCCTTCGGCATCGGCCAACACGTACCCGCCCTGCGCCACACCATCAGCCGAACCGAAGACCGACCGGTCCAAGGTCGGCACGTTCTGACGGGTCAACGCCATCGCGCAGGGGTGGTCGACGGTCTCCAACACGGTGCGCCAGGCCACGGCCGTCTCGTTGGCGTCCGCGGGGCGGATGACATCGAGGCCCGGGATGGCCCGCAGCGAAGCCAACTGCTCGATCGGCTGGTGGGTCGGGCCGTCTTCGCCGAGACCGATGCTGTCGTGGGTCCAGACGTAAATGGTCGGCAACTGCTGGATCGAGGCCAAGCGCACAGCCGGGCGCATGTAGTCGGAGAAGATCAGGAAGGTGCCACCGTAGGGACGGGTCAAACCCTCAAGAGCAATGCCGCTGAGGATCATACCCATGCCGTGCTCACGGATGCCGAAGTGCAGCGTGCGGCCGTATTCGTTGCCGGGGAACATCTCCGTTGCCTTGCTGCTGGGCACGAAGCTCGGAACGCCATCCATGGTGGTGTTGTTGGAGCCGGCCAGGTCAGCGGAGCCACCCCACAGCTCGGGCATGACGTCGGCCAAAGCGGTGAGCACCGAACCAGACGCCTTCCGGGTGGCGATGCCTTTTTCGCTGGCTTCAAACGTAGGAATGGCCTCAGCCAAGCCTTCGGGCAGTTCCTTGGCCACAAGTCGGTCCAGGAGGGCGGCGCCGTCGGAGTTGCTTTCTCGCCATGCGTCATACCCCTTTTGCCATTCGGCGTGGGCCTCTTGACCGCGTCCGATGACCTTGCGGGTGTGTTCGTGGATCTCGGTCTCTTCCGGGAAGTGCACGCCGGGGTCGAAACCGAGAAGTTTTTTGGTGGCGGCAATTTCGTCGGCCCCGAGCGCCGAGCCGTGCGCACCACCGGTGTCCCGCGCCTCCGGTGCGGGCCAGGCGATGATCGTGCGCAGGATGACCAGCGTGGGCTTGTCGGTGCGCGTCTTGCTGGCTTCGAGCGCCGCATACAACGAGTCAACGTCTTCGGTGTAGGGCTCATCCTTTCGCCAGTCGACGGTCTCGACGTGCCAGCCGTAGGACTCGTAGCGCTTACCGACATCCTCGCTGAACGAGATGTCGGTGTCGTCCTCGATGGAGATGTAGTTCTGGTCGTAGACCACGGTGAGGTTAGACAACTCCTGGTGGCCGGCCAGCGAGCAAGCCTCGCTGCTGACGCCTTCCATCATGTCGCCGTCGGAAGCAATGACCCACACGTGGTGGTCGAAGGGGGAGGTCAGCGGGGCCGCCTCGGGGTCGAACATACCGCGCTGACGACGTTGCGCCATCGCCATACCCACCGCGGAGGCCAAACCGGAGCCCAGGGGACCGGTGGTGATCTCGACGCCGGTGGTGTGGTGGACCTCGGGGTGGCCGGGAGTCTTAGAAGCCCACGTGCGCAGCGCCTTGAGGTCATCCATTTCGAGGCCGTAACCGGTCTGGTAGAGCTGCACATACTGCGTCAGGCTCGAGTGCCCACACGAGAGCACGAAGCGGTCACGGCCTAACCAGGAAGGGTCAGACGGGTCGTGGCGCATCACGTTCTGATAGAGGAGATAGGCCAGCGGAGCCAGGCTCATCGCTGTGCCGGGGTGACCACTCCCGCATTCTTCGACCGCATCGGCAGCCAAGAGGCGCGCAGTGTCGACCGCGCGCACATCGGCATCGGTCCACCCTGCCGCCTCAGCAACGGGGTACGCCAGCTCATTGCTGCGTCCGGACGTGAAGGAGGTGTTCTGCTGAGTCACGCGTTGGCTCCTCGCCTATAGGGGGTATTTACCGGTGTGCCACGAACAGGTCGAGCCTAACGCGTGAGGGCGGACCAGTGCAGCCTGTGCGGCCAAGTAGTCTTGAGTCCTCACGCGTTTCATCTCATCGTTCAACCGGAAGGGCATCAGTGACCGACCTGGACGCCCGACCGCCTAGCGCGAGTTCGTCCCGACCCGTTCGCGCGGTGGTCGCTGACTACGTGTCATTGACCAAACCTCGGATCATCGAGTTGCTGCTGGTGACCACGTTCCCGGTGATGTTCTTAGCCGAACGCGGCATACCTTCGTTGTGGTTGATCGTGGCCACGATGATCGGTGGCATCTTGGCCGCGGCCTCGGCCAACGCGCTTAACTGTTACATCGACCGCGACATCGACGCGCGAATGGATCGCACCGCTCACCGCCCCCTCGTCACCGGCGCCATTTCCCCCCGCAATGCGGTGATCTTCGGCACGGTCCTCGGCGTTGCCTCGGTGGTCTGGCTCGCCTTGCTGGTCAACACCGTGAGTGCAGCCCTGGCCTTCGGGGCCATCTTTTTGTACGTGGTGTTCTACACGATCCTGCTCAAGCGTCGGACCTCTCAGAACATCGTGTGGGGCGGGGTCGCTGGGTGTATGCCGGTGCTGATCGGTTGGTCAGCCGTCACCGGATCGCTGACCTGGGCACCCGTGGTCCTGTTCTTGGTCGTCTTCTTCTGGACGCCACCGCACTACTGGCCGCTGTCGATGCGCTTCAAAGACGACTACGCCAACGCGGGTGTCCCGATGCTGCCGGTCGTCGCCAACGACACCGCGGTCGGCAAGCAAATCGTGGCCTACTCATGGGTAACTGTGGCTGTTTCCTTGGCGTTAATCCCGGTAGCCCCGATGGGCTGGGTCTATGCCGTCACAGCGGTGGTTTCGGGTGGAGTTTTCATCATCGAAGCTCACCGGCTGTTGGGTCGCGCCAAGCGAGGGATCTCCGGTAGCGCCCTGGGTGCGATGCGGCTCTTCCACTACTCGATCAGTTATCTGACGTTGCTGTTTCTCGGCGTAGCGGTCGACCCATTGCTCTACTCCTCGCTGAGCTAGTGCCTCTGGCCTGCGGCCCGGCGGCGCCCCCCTTCACAGTTGAAGGTGGAGGCGCAAGACTTCGTCAATCTCCGCCATCATCGGTGTTGGAACTCGACCGATAGCTCGGCTCAAACGGTTCACCGGCATCTTCCAGCGCTGGGTCTCGCAGCATCGCTACCGCTACTTTGCGGTGACTGAGTGTCACGAGGGACGGGTCGCATCCCGCTAGGCGCGGACGGGCTCTCTAGCGTAGGTATGGTCGACGTTGGCTTTCTGCTTGCCGAGAACGGACGCGACACCCCAGGTCAGGGCCGCGGTCAGCAGGCAGGCACCGAGCATGTGCAGCGAGACCAGCGGCACCGGGACGCCGGTGGCGTACTGCACGTACCCCACGACTCCCTGCGCCAGCGAGATCACCAGGACCGCGACCCACGGGCGTCGAGCGTTGATCGCATCGGGCAGCAGCGCGGTAGCGACCACCATCGCGACGACCAACCCGATGAACAACATCACCGAGTCGGCGTGCAGCCACGACATCATCTGCGGGTCGAGGCCGAACCTGGCGGGCTCATCCGCATCCCCGGAGTGAGGGCCGGAGCCAGTCACGATCGTGCCGAGCACAATCACCACGGCGCCAACCAAGCCGGTCAGTGCGCCCAGGCCCTGGACCAGCCGAGGCAGCGACGCCGCAGACGGCAGCACGCGTCGGTGGGTGAGGAGCAGCAGAGTCGAGATGACAATCAGCAGCATCGAGATCAAGAAGTGAGCCATCACGATCCCCGGGTGCAGGTCCAAAAGCACGGTGATGCCACCCAGCACGCCCTGCCCCAAGGTCCCAAGCAAGACAAGACCGGCGAGCACCAACATACGACGTCTGATCTCTCGAGCCGCGAAGATCACTACCGCCACAACCACGGCCAGCGCCACGATCCCCACCACGATGCCCAAGACGCGGTTACCGAATTCGATGAAGGTGTGCGTCGCGTTCTCGGGTCGAAAGGCGGGAGTGAAATTCCCGGGTTCGCATTGCGGCCAGGTGGAGCACCCGAGCCCGCTCCCGGTCAAACGCACTAGTCCACCGGTCACCACGATGAGAATCTGGACGGCCAGGTTGAGCGGCAGCAGCCAGCGGAGAACGGCAGATGAGGCAATGGCGCGGGGGAGACTCACCTCCTCATGGTAGGTGGCCCCTCTGAGAGTTTGCCTCCCGGTCAGTCCGACCAGCGCAGTGTCCGTGAGGCAACGGCGCCGATCACGGCGGCCCACACCACCAGAATCACTACAGACAGTAGTGAGGAGGAGTCTGCGCCCGCCAAGGCCGACCGCAAACCCTCGCCCAATGCCCCCGGGGGAGTGAACCGCAGCACCTGCGCCACTGCGTCAGGCAGCGTGGCGAGCGGGAACAACAATCCGCACCCCAAGAACAGCACCCAGGCCAAGTTCGCCAGGGCCAGCACTCCTTCGGCTCGCAACACGCCGCCGACTAGAGCCGCAAGAGCAAGGAAAGCCGCACAACCAGAAAGGATCAACACGATGGCTATGGGTATGCCGGTCAGCTCGGGACGCCACCCCAACGCCAGTCCGACGACGCCCAGTACGGCGCACTGAATCGTCACGACGACCACCACGGCGCAGCCCTTGGCGATCAGCAGGCCGCCACGACCCAAGGGGGTGGTCCCGAGCAGGCGCAACACGCCATACCGGCGCTCGTAGGCCAGCACGATGGCTTGCCCGGTGAACGCGGTTGAGACGACGGCGAGAGCGATGATCCCAGGCACCGCCAGGCGAGCAGCATCGCCGCTGGTGACTGACTTGGGCCCACCTGCCGACAGGGCTCCAGGGTTGAGCAGGACCAGAGCGACCATGGCAACCAGCGGCAAGATGATCGAGACCAGCAGTTGCTCACCGTTGCTGAGCAGCGTGCGGACCTCAAACGCTGCCTGGGACTGCACTCGCGCAGAGGTTGGAGCGGCGTTAGGCATGGGCGTCCCCGTCGGTCAGCGCGAAGTAGCGGTCTTCGAGGCTGGCCCCGGCACAAATGGCTTCGACGCTGCCTTGAGCCACGACCTGCCCGTGCGCGACGATCACCACGTGGTCGGCGAGGCGCTCAGCTTCAGTGAAGGTGTGCGTGCTCAGGACCACGGCTGCACCTCTGGCGGCGACCCCACGGACGATCTCGTGAGTAACCCGAGCAGCTTGGGGGTCCAGGCCCGCGGTCGGTTCGTCCAAAAAGACCACATCCGGTATGCCGACCAGCGCCGCAGCTAACGCCAGCCGTTTGCGTTGGCCCCCGGACAGGCGGCGGACTGCGGTGCCGGCAAAGTCGTTGATCCCCAACACAGCGCAGAGGTCATCGGGGGGCCAGGGGTCGGCGTAGAAGTGAGACAGGTGGCGGATCAGGGCGACCGGCCGCGCCGATTGGGGTAGCCCCCCGTCTTGCAGCATCATGCCCACTCGAGCACGGTGGCTGGGGGTTGACCGCCACGGATCGACACCCAGCACCCTGACGGTTCCGGCATCGGGTCGCTGCAAACCCACGGCGATCTCCATTGAGGTGGACTTGCCTGCGCCGTTAGGCCCCAACACGCACGTCACCTCGCCCGCCGCAGCTCCCCAGGTCGCACCGTCGAGCGCTTTCACAGCGCCGAACGTTCGGCCTACCGCGTCGAAATCCACGGCGCGCGGCGGCCGCGGCGGCACGGGAGAGGTGGGGATGCTCACCGGCATACGATAAGTCCGCGGGGGATGAGGAACACGGTGAGGCATGCCTACGTTGGAACAAGAGTGGATATAGGTAACACTGATGTGGTGTTTTTAGCCGAGGGCGCGCCACGCGAGGGTTTGGGCTCAGTTGAGTCCCGAACGCGCGATGAGGTGCGCCGTGCGGTGGGGGCGCGGGGACCCATCACCGCTCGTGCTATTGCCGACGACCTCGAGCTCACGCCTGCAGCTGTGCGCCGCCACCTCGATGCCCTCGCTTCCGACGATGCCATTGTTGAACACGAACTCGCTACCGCTGGTGCGCGACGTGGACGCGGCCGACCTGCTCGTGCCTACGTGCTGACTGATATCGGTCAGGCCCAGTTAGCCAATTCGTACGAAGACATCGCCACCGCAGCGTTGGCCTACCTGGCTGATCGAGCAGGTGTAGGGGCGGTCGCCGACTTCTCCCGGGACCAAATGGCTTCGTTGTCCGAGCGCATCAAGCCGGTGCTCGACGACGCTGGCGGGGACCTCACCGCTCGCACCGAAGCGCTCGCGCAAGCCCTGTCCACCGAAGGCTTCGCAGCGAGCGTGCGACCGGTGGGGCAGGGCACCGCGTTCGCCGGGCTCCAGTTGTGCCAGGGTCACTGCCCGGTGCAACACATCGCGGCGTCATTCCCGCAAATGTGCGACGCCGAAACGGACGTTATTTCCGACCTGCTCGGCGTGCACGTTCAGCGCTTGGCTACCTTGGCTGGTGGGGCGCACGTCTGCACCACCTTCATACCTCTCGGAATTGCCGAGCCCGCCAACACGGGCACGGACGCACCACGTCAGACCTCATTGGACACGATCAACGACGAAAGGCCTTCGCGATGAGTACCAACATTGAAGAGCGCAACCCGGGACTCAAAGAGCTCGGAAAGTACGAGTACGGCTGGTCGGACAGCGATGCGGCCGGAGCATCGGCCAAGCGTGGTCTGAGCGAGGAAGTTGTCGTCGACATCTCCTCGCGCAAGTCCGAGCCGCAGTGGATGCATGACCTGCGTCTGAAGTCGTTGAAGTTGTTCTACAAGAAGCCGATGCCGACCTGGGGCAGCGACCTCACCGGAATCCACTTCGACAACATCAAGTACTTCGTGAAGTCGACCGAGAAGCAGGCGACCACGTGGGACGAGCTGCCCGAAGAGATCAAGAACACCTACGACCGTCTCGGCAT
>JBBSKS010000123.1:0-7540 GCA_038256095.1 Actinomycetales bacterium
CAACGCTCGCACGGCGTCGCCGCGCAACATTTCGCCTTCGTCGTCGACCAGCTCGGCGATCGCAGCCACCGGGGTCAGCCCGGCGAGATCACACAATTCGACGGCGGATTCGGTATGTCCCGGACGTTCCAGCACCCCGCCAGGGCGAGCACGCAGCGGCACCACATGACCCGGCCTGATCAGGTCGGTTGCTGAAGAATCCGCGCTGCCTAGCACGTTGACGGTGTGAGCACGGTCAGTGGCGCTGATCCCGGTGGTGACACCGCGGGCAGCGTCGACCGTGATCGCGTAGGCCGTGCGCAACGGGTCCTCGTTGGCCTCCACCATCAGCGGCAGGTCCAGTCGGTCGGCCCAGCTCTGCGGCATCGGCGCACAGATATACCCCGAGGTATGCCGAATCGTCCATCCCATCCACACTGGGGTAACCGTCTGCGCGGCGAGGATGACATCGCCTTCATTTTCGCGGTGGGCGTCGTCGAGCACGAGCACCGGCCGTCCGTCGCGCAGCGCCTGCAACGCCGCGCCTAATGAGTCGTTCATTGGGCTCCACCGCTCATGAGTCGTTCCACGTATTTGGCCAGCACGTCCACTTCCACGTTCACCCGATCACCCACGGCCCGATCGCCCAAGGTGGTCATTGACAGCGTGGTGGGGATGAGCGAGACAGAAAAAGTGGAGCCGAGGTTTCCGCTGTCCTTGCCGTCGTCACCGCCGTCGTGCAGATCGCTGACCGTCAGCGACACTCCGTCGAGGGTGATCGATCCCTTGGCGACGACATACCGGGAGATCTCCTGCGGCAAAGCAAAGGTCAAGACGTCCCACTTCTCGCCGGGGTCACGGCTGATCAAGGTGGCGGTGGTGTCGATGTGGCCTTGAACCACGTGTCCGCCGAAGCGACCGTCGCTGCGCAGCGCCCGCTCGAGGTTGACCGGTGAGCCGACGGTCAGGTCGCCGACGCTGCTGCGGTTGAGGGTCTCGGCCATCACGTCGGTGCTGAACTCGCCGTCGGTAAATTCGGTCACGGTTAAGCAGACTCCGTTGACGCTGATCGAGTCGCCGTGGCCTGCGTCGCTGGTCACGATCGCCGCCTTGATGCGCAGCCTGGCCGAGTCGGCGAGGTGCTCGATCGCGACTACGGTGCCTTTTTCTTCGACAATTCCGGTGAACACGGGTGATCAGTCCTTCTCATGGTGGTGCTCTGGGGGGTGGTGCGTGGGGGTAGCGGTAATGCGCAGATCTGGCCCGATCTGCCTGACCTCGTTAATGCTCAGGCGGGCGATGTCCGTCATCGAGGCAATCCCTAGGTCTCCCACGGCAGCAGCACCCGATCCGAGCAACGCGGGCGCGAGGTAGGCCACGATTTCGTCGACGTATCCGGCGCGCCACATGGCGGCGGCCAATGTCGGCCCACCTTCAAGCAGCACCCGGCGCACCCCGGCGCTATGCAGACTCGCCAGCACGTCGGTCAGGTCGTGCGAGCGAAGGCGCAAAGGTTCCGCGACGCCCTCAACGTCACTGGCAGACAGACGCGCGCACGCATGAAGTTCGCGTTGGCCGACCACAACGCGGAGCGGCTGGTCGGCATACAGCGAACCGTCGGTGCGGCGAGCGGTCAGCGTGGGATCATCAGCCAGCGCCGTGCCCGTGCCGACCATGATCGCGCCACAACGAGAGCGCAGGTCGTGGACGTCGGCCCGCGCATCAGGCGAGGTCACCCAGGCGCTGCTGCCGTCGCTGGCGGCAACTTTGCCGTCGAGGGTTGCGGCGTACTTCCAGGTCACCCAGGGTCGGCCGGCCCGGGCCGCGAAGGCCCAATGCCGCGTGACCTCATCAGCCTCGTCACTGCGGACGTGCTCCACCCGCACTCCACGCTCTGCCAACCACGCCCCGCCACCGGCAGCGCGCGGGTCGGGGTCGGCCACGGCATACACGACCCGACTCAGACCGGCATCGAGTAAAGCCTGGGCGCACGGCGGAGTGCGGCCATGGTGAGCGCACGGTTCCAAACTGACGTAGGCGGTGCCGCCGCGGGCTCGCTCCCCTGCCGCAGCCAAGGCCATAACTTCTGCGTGGGGGGTGCCCGCGCCATCGTGGTGCCCAACGCCCACAACGTCACCCGAGGCATCAAGGATGAGCGAGCCGACGCGAGGGTTAGGGTTGACCTCAGGCCCAAGCAACGCGGCCTCGACGCAGCGCCGCAGCATGGCCGCGTCCGTGCTTTCGATGGTGCCCACTTCGTTTCACCCGCGTCCGTTGCGTCGTCGTATGCGAGCTCCGGGGGGTCAGCATGGCTGACGGCACGGGTGCAGAAGCGGGCACACCGACGGCTCGAAAAAGCTTCGCCGAGGTGACTCACGCCTGAGCACCGGCCTGCTTTCGCAGGGCCACGCGCGCCTACCATCCGGACTTTCACCGTCGGTCCTGGAGTTTCACCAGGTCAACCGGCCGCTGGCTGCGGTCGGGTCGCGGACTGTCACCGCCGGCTCGGAGTTACACCGACCCCGGAGCGCGTTCTGCGAGCACACTACCCTTGGGGGGACAGTAGGACTAGCCACGTATCGCCATGACGACCATGCCGTGAGGTTGCGAGCCGCTGAGAGGGAAGAAGAGTGATGAAACGTTCGGACCCTTTCGTGCTCGTCGGCTACGACGGCTCCGACCGAGCAGCCGCCGACGCGGTGGTGTGGGCTGCGACTGAAGCCGTCCGCCGAGACCAGCGACTGGTGGTCCTTTTCGCGACGGGATACGCGCATCTTCAAGACACTGCATCGTCGTTGGCGCACCGCCCGAGCCCCGCACTGGTCAGCAAAGCTGAGCAGGTTGCCGAGAAGGGCGTTGCCCTCGCCCGGGCCAGCGCCCCTTCGGTGCAAGCCTCATCGCTGGTGAGCAGCATGGGGGCGGCCGCCGCACTGTGTGAGTTATCCCGCGGGGCGACTTACGTGGTTCTGGGCACTCAGCGGTACGGCAGAATCGCCCAGGCCCTCCTAGGGTCCGTGGTCTTCGCAGTGGCCACGCACGGTCGCGCTCCCGTGGTCGTGGTGCGTGGCGAGGATGTCGGCCTCTCGGGGCCCGATCGGCCCGTCGTGGTGGGCATTGACGGCTCCCCTGGCAGTGACGCCGCTCTTGATTCAGCCGCCGACGTTGCCGCCTCCTGCGGAGCGGACCTGATGGTGGTCTCTGCCTGGGAGATGCCCCGATCCGATCACTGGAGCCAGATCTATCTAGTTGACGAGACCTGGCGCACCGAGGCCATCGAAGCATCCAGCCGCGGGGCTTTTGCGGCAGCGAAACGCGCTTGCGCGAGAGCACACGAGCGCCACCCTCACCTGACCATCCGCGACCTCGTGCAGGAGGGAAGAGCGGAGCGCCTGCTCGTGCGGGCCCACGAAAACACCGGTCTCATCGTGGTCGGCGCGCGAGGGCGCAGCGACTTCGTCAGCCTGTTGCTGGGCTCAGTCAGCCGCTCGGTCGTGCATGCTGCGACGTGCCCGGTGGCCATCATCCGCTGACGCAAGGTAAGACCTGCCCTTCCTCTCTTTCTCCCTTCCACGTCCAGCCGAAAGGTCACATGCCTGTCGACATCGTCGACGCTTCTGTTGTCGTCGATCTTGCGTTGCTGGCGGCCGGTTTGCTGTTGCTGGCCTCCGTCGCCGCGGCAAGGCTCTCGCAGCGCCTAAGGGTGCCGGCGTTGCTGTTGTTCCTCGGCCTCGGAATGCTGGCCGGATCGGACGGCCCCGGAGGCATCGCGTTCAACTCTCCGGAGTCCGCGCAAGCGGTGGGTACGGTCGCCTTGGTGCTCATCTTGTTTGCCGGCGGCCTCGACACCAGTTGGATCGCCGTGCGGCCCGTTCTCGTTCCCGGCATCTTGCTATCGACCGTCGGCGTAATCATTACCGCGGTGGTCGTGGGCACTGCGGCGTGGTGGCTTTTAGGAACGTTCTCCAGTTTTCAACTCGGCCAAGAGGGACTCTCGTGGACCGAAGCTCTCCTGCTCGGAGCGATTGTTGCCTCGACCGATGCCGCCGCCATCTTCCCGCTCTTCCGCAGCGGCGGCATGCTGCCCCGGGCGCGCATGAGAGCGTTGATCGAGTTAGAGGCCGGCAGCAACGACCCGATGGCCGTAATCCTGACCACCACCTTGATCGGCCTGCTGCTTGCCCCCGACTCCGGTCCCGGCGGGGCCATCCTTGCTCTCGGGACCGGATTGACGCTCGGCGTTGTCGTGGGCGTAGCGATGGGCCTGCTCGCAGCTGCGGCCATCCAAAAGATCGGGCTCGACGCCGCCGGGCTCTACCCGGCGCTCGCTTTGGCTTTCGGTCTGTCCACCTACGGCATCACCGACTTAATGACGGGCAACGGTTTTTTGGCCGTCTACGTCTGCGGAGTCATCGTCGGCAACCGCGTGACCGTGAATCGTCTGCTCATCGTGCAGGTGAACGATGCGATCTCCTGGGTGGCCCAGATTGCGATGTTCCTGGTGATGGGCCTGCTGATCTTCCCCTCACAACTGCTCGACGTCGCCCCGGTCGGCATAGCTCTCGCGCTAGTCCTGATGTTCGTGGCCAGACCGGCCAGCGTGTTCAGCTGTTTGGCTCCGTTTGGCTATTCACGCTCGGAAATGTCGTATGTGGCATGGTCTGGTCTGAAGGGAGCGGTCCCGATTGTGCTGGCGACCTTCCCCGCCACGGTCGGGCTCAACGCTGCCAGCGAGCTCTTTACCGTTGTCTTCTTCGTCGTTATCGTCTCGGTGCTTGTCCAGGGCTGGACACAAATTCCCGTCGGACGACGACTCGGAGTGCTCACAAGGGACCCCCCCGGCTGATCGAGCGGCCCAGGGCCCCCGTGCTGCTACGCAGCATTGCGTCCAGCGCTTGAGGTTGCGCGCACGGCGCCTCGTCGGTGCAGGTCGTGAACGAGCGTGGTGATGATGGTGACCGCGATGAGGGGTAGCACCAGGAAAACCATGGTCTGGGTGAACCCGGACAGGGCCTGGTGCCCGGTGGCGTTCAGCACCAAGTAGGCGGTGTAGGCGCCGTAGAGCGCGATGAAAACGGCGCCCTCCCACCGCTGCACGGTAAAGCCGGTGAACACGATGGGCAAAACGACTACTGCGGTGGCCACCATTAAGGGGATGTCGAGGGCAACGGCAGCCGAAGCAACCGAGATCCCATCGCCAGCGAATATGGCTGGCACGGCCAGCACCAGCCCAATGTTGGCGATGCAACTGCCGACAACATTTCCTATGGCAATGTCTCGCTCCCCTCGGACTGCAGCGACCAAAGAGGTCACCAACTCGGGCAGCGAGGTGCCTACCGCGACCACCGTGAGGCCGATAATGAGTCCGTCGACCCCTAGCCCGGTCGCAATGCTCACGGCGCCTGTGACGAGCAGGTTGGCCCCTACGACTAGGAGGGCGATACCAACCGCGATGAGCACCAAAGACAGAGGCACGCTCGGAGATCGGCCAGCACTCGAAGCATCTTCGGCCTCAACTGAATGGGCCAGTGCAGTGCTGCGCCGGCCCACCACAATCGTCATCGTGGTGTGAGCTAGCCACAGCCCGACCAAGAGCAGACCGTCCAGGGCCGAGATGAGCCCGTCCACGGCGAGAATCAGCAGGAGCACAGAGAGCACGATCATAACCGGCACGTCGAAACGCACGAGTTGTGCCTTGACCGCGAGCGGCAGGACGATAGCCGCCACACCCAGGACCAGCAGCACGTTCGCAATGTTCGATCCGACGACGTTTCCGACCGCAAGATTGCTTTCGTCACGCAATACCGCGCCCACGGTGACCGCGAACTCCGGCGCTGAGGTTCCGATGGCGACAACGGTCAACCCCACCACCAGAGGGCTCAGACCCCAACGCGCGGCAAGAGCCGACGCTCCCCGAACTAGCAGTTCGCCACCGCCCACCAGCACGACCAAACCCAGCACTATTCGTCCAATATCAAGCGCGTCCATAGCACTTGACTCTAGTGGGTGACAACGACGCCGCATGCCCCTAACCTGCGACCCTTCGCTGAATTGTTTACGACACGCAGTCGTGGTCTAATAAGCGTTCGGAGGGGAGTATCCCGCTTTCAGTTCGTCGCCAATACGATCGGTCCATACCGATTCGGCGCACTGGGCCCTGAGGGGTTGGGAGAGACCTCCGGTCACGCCGACCAGAGTTTCCCTCATGGGATCAGCTCCGGGGGCATAGAAGGAAGAGACGATCATGGGATTTGCGCACCGACTTTCTGGCGTCGCTCGTCAAGCCAAGAACGCCATCACCACCCACCAGGGCAGCATCGAACGTGGCATCGACAAAGCCGCAAACCTGGCCAGTAGCAAGGCCGGCGCTGCGCATGACCAGCGCATTCGCAAAGGAACCGATCACCTGCGCACTGGCTTAGGGAAGATCACCGGCAACCCCAGCGCCGGGCCCGCCGCCGCCGACCGACCCTTTTCACAAGAGCCTTACATCGACGGACAGGCTGACAACCGTCCGGACGAGGACGGGCACCCCGGCCCAGCGGCAGACCCACGGCGCACGTAGCTCGCACTAGGTCGTCCAGATCAGCAGGGCGGCACATCCAAGGTTCCCGACACGCTCCAGCATCCCCCGAATAGCGCGCCGAAGCCCAGAGTCATTCACCACAGCGGGTTACTGAGCAGCACGAACATCGCGAGCGTGTATGCCGACGCGCTGGGGATCAGCGTCCGGAACCCCGTCCCGTATTCGATTCCAAAACGCAGCAGCCCGCCGCCGCGGCTCCGACTGAATACTTGCTGCGGGATCAGGACGCTGCGCTGGGGCAGCGGCAACGTGCGAGTTCCCATATCGAGGATCAGCAGACCGGCGTTGCCGATGACTAACGCCGCCGTACGCGCAGGTTCACTGATGACCAAGGCCAGCCCGGCGAGTACTGCCAGAATGGCGCCACTCATCGTCCGCCGACCGTCGTGCCGATCGCAAACGGAACCCAAAACCTACGGTGTCCTTGGCCACCCCGAACCGAGGCGAGCAGCGCCGCTGCACTGTTCGTTCCTCACGTGGAGCCGGACAGCGAAAAGCCAGCCACCACTGCCGCCAGACCAGCCGCGAGTAGCACCCACATCACAGCAAGGGGGTCGGCGGCCCAGCGTCGCGCGGTTTCGAGCGCCGACGATTCCGGCGAGCTGCTCACACCACCCACGGGCAGATCGACGTGAAGCACCCGGCGAGGCCACACGTCCAGCCGTCCGAGCAGCGGTATATCTGACCGTCGCTGAACTTCCAGCGCCACGAGTCGTAGGTGCCCCGGTAGCACGCATCTGGTCGGTGCAAGTAGTAGGTACTTCCTCGACCAGGAGCCTCTTTGTGCCACCCCGCTTGGTTGCCAGCCCCTGATGCGTAGCGCCAGCAGCACGTCTCGTCGAGGCACATGGCCGACGGCCCGCATTGGATGCCGTCCTCAGTGTGGTTGCTGGCGTAGGTCGCGCATGGCCCCGCGGTCGTGTCGGTCCAGTCGCTGAAGTAACCAGCCTCGGCGGGAGCCACTGACCGGTTGATCGG
>JBBSKS010000124.1:0-7449 GCA_038256095.1 Actinomycetales bacterium
GCCCTACGCCCTTTACCGGTTTTGCACAAGGATCTATCGGAAGAACAGCGCGTTCGCCGCAGGTATGTCGACCTGATCGTCCGCGATGAAGCGCGCGAGATGGTCCGCCACCGTGGGGCGGTGACCCGTGCGATTCGCGAGGTGCTATATGCGCAGGCTTTCCTCGAAGTGGAAACCCCTACCCTGCAGGCCATTCACGGAGGGGCGAATGCTCGCCCTTTCCACACGCACTTGAATGCCTTCGATATGCCGATGACCTTGCGCATTGCCCTGGAGCTCTATCTCAAGCGCGCCGTCGTCGGAGGGGTGGATCGGGTCTACGAAATGGGTCGCATCTTCCGAAACGAAGGTATCGATTCTTCGCATAGTCCGGAGTTCACGATGTTGGAGGCGTACGCCGCTTACGGCGATCAGGTCACGATGGCGGCGCTAGCTAAGGACATTGTTTTAGCCGCAGCCGACGCGGTCGGATCTCGTCAGATTGTGAGTGGCCCAGGCACCATCGACCTCGATAGCCAGTGGACGTGGCTGTCCTTCTATGACGGGCTCTCTGCGGCGGTGGGTCGCCCGATCGCTGTCGATACCGACGAGGGGGTGCTGTCTGGGCTGGCTGTTGAGCACGGGGTGAGCGTGCCAGATGGGGCAAGCAGCCAGAAGATCGCTATGGAGATTTTCGAGTCGTTAGTCGAGCCTGGGCTAGTGCAGCCAACTTTTGTGTGCGACTACCCACACATCGCCCAACCGTTGGCCAGACCGCATCGATCCAAGCCCGGTTTAATTGAAGCGTGGGATCTCATTATCGGTGGGGTGGAACGTGCTACGGCCTTTACGGAGTTGGTTGACCCGGAAATCCAACGTGCCCGATTGGTCGAACAATCAATGCTTGCTGCCGGAGGCGATGTTGAAGCAATGTCAGTTGATGAGGACTTTCTTCAGGCCCTCGAACATGCGGCTCCCCCGATGGGTGGGTTAGGCCTTGGTGTCGATCGACTGATGATGCTGCTCACCGGGGCTGGAATCCGCGAGACGATCCTCTTCCCATTCGTGAAAACGCAGGCCTGACATGGGGGTATGGGATGCAACCTGGCCGATCTTGGCGGCGCTGCTGCCCTCGATCGGGCTGCTCTACCTTTTTTGGGTGATCATGAAGCACATCCTTGAAGGAGACCGGCGAGAACGTGCAGCGCAACGCCTTTGGGAAGCTCAACAGGACGCCACGACGGCGGCTAATGAGGTCTCCGATGGTCACGAAGACAACAAACGCGGGGCATAGTCGCCCTTTCTGTTGTTTTTTTGCTTCCTTAGCGTCTAACATTGCATTGGTTGCTCGGTCCGTGTCCGAGCGCATACCTACGACAAAGTAAGAGGTTTAATCCATGGCACAGCGAGTGCAAGTGATTCTCGAGGATGACCTCGATGGTGGGCAGGCTGCAGAAACAGTTGAGTTCGCTCTTGATGGGGTCAGTTACGAGATTGACCTCAGTGACGGAAATGCCTCAGCGTTGCGCAATGACTTGGCCCGTTGGGTTGGTCACTCGCGTCGCTCGGGCGGTCGCCGTCAAACGCGTCGCCGTAACGGTGGCGCAAGCAGTGGAGCAACGCGAGAAGAGCTCGCCCGTATCCGCGAGTGGGGCCGCAACAACGGTTACTCCGTGAGTGACCGCGGCCGCGTTTCGCAGGACGTGCAAGACGCATACGCTGCAGCAAACTGATGTATGTGCGTTGGTGACGCACTGTCGTTGACGCCCCTGCTATCGCACTGATGGCTCCGATTGTTACTCCCTCAGTAGCGATTCGGAGCCATCAGTGTTTGGGCGGGGAACTGATGGCGGTCCGCTGGGGGAGTGGACCTGGCTACATTCGAAGCGCCGCTATGCGGTCGGGGACATCCTCAAGAAGCAGTTGATTCAGGTAGCCGTCTGCCTGCGCACCGCGCTCAATCTCGCTCCACTCGCGTGGAGCCGCGACCATAGGGCGATCCCGGCCACGGAGCGACCAGGGGCAGATCGTTGTTTTAGCGGCCGTGTTCTGCGACCAGTCGAAGAACACTTTGCCCGCCCGTGCCGCTTTGGCCATCTGCCACACCACCTGTTCAGGATGGGTTTTGGCGAGATGCTGAGCCAGCCTTTTAGCCACCGCCGTGATCTCCGCGGCCTTCCGGTCACCCTCGAGATCGGCATACAACTGCATGCCCTTGCTGCCGCTGGTCACCGGCACCAACACCAAGCCGGTGCCCTCTATGTGGTCACGCAACAGGAGAGCAATCTGCGCGCACTCCATCAACCCGGTGCCGGGGCCAGGGTCCAAATCAATCACGAGGCGATCTGGGCGCTCCGCTTGACCAGCGTCGTCAAGGCGCCATTGCGGCACATGGAACTCCAACGACCCCAGGTTGACGAGGTAGATCAGGTCAGCAAGATCTCCGATGACGGGGTAGGTCACGCTGGAGTGGGTGCGTGATCCTGTGCCAGAGGCATGCATAGTCACCGACGGTAGCCACGCAGGTGCGCCGCTGGGCAGGTTCTTCTCGAAGAAGTGATCGCCGGCGAGGCCGTGGGGCCAGCGCACGCGGGTCACGGGGCGGCGTGCTAGGTGCCCCAGGATGTGATCGGCGACGATGATGTAGTGCTGCAGGACATCCAGTTTGGTGGTGCCGGTCAGTGGATACATCACCTTGTCGAGGCTGCTGACTCGCAGTGGGCGCCCTGCAATCGTCAGGTGCCCGGTGTCATCGGTCGCCATGGTGCACCTGCTTCGGGTCGAGGTCACTGCGCAGGCGAAGGTATGCGGGCTGGCGCAGCCGAGGTGCAGCCGAGGTGCCGAGGGAAGCCACATCAATGACCACCAGCGGTTGCACCCAGGTCGTTCCGCGCGCATCGACCGCCGGAATCTCGTCGGCGAAAGGGCTCTGCTCGTGGGCCAGCGGGGCCAAGGCCTGCGCCAATCTGGCGCCTGCCCGGCCCGCGAGCCCACTGCCGACCCGGCCACGGAAGGCCAATGCGCCGCTGCCGTCCGCTAAGGGGGACCCCACCAGGACGGCACCCAGCGACTTCGAGCCCACTTGCGTGCGCCATCCGCCGATGACGAACGAGTCGCAGCCGCGATGCGGGAACTTGAGCCAGTCGAGGCTGCGGACTCCCGGCCTATACGGCGAGTCGAGCCGTTTGGAGACCACCCCCTCAAGCCTTTGATCAGCGGTGGCAGCCCACAAAGCTGGCCCGTCGGCATACGTCGCGGACAGGGATTGGGCAGGGCCGTCTTGCCAGATTTCTTCGAGAGCCGCGCGACGTTGAGTGAGCGGCAGGCTGGTGATGTCGAGCCCATCGAGGCTCAGCAGATCGAAGACCATGAAGATTGCGGGATGGGCTCTAGCGCCGCCCGTGGAAAGACTGCGGCCGGGCGATTCGGCGCCGATGTGGATGCGGTCAACAACTCGGGAAAACGTCGGGATTCCGTGGTGCCAGGCAATCGCCTCACCGTCAAACATTCCGTCCGGGGCGACCCGCGCGAGGTCCGCAAACTCCCTAAAGCCCGACGTGACGTCGCGGCCCGAACGAGTTCTCAGGGTCACGGTGCCGCCGCGGACATCGGCTAGCAGGCGCACGCCGTCCCACTTGATTTCATGCTGCCAATCGGGCCCGGTGGGCACGGACATGCTGCCTCCGGGAGCACCCGGACTGGCGAGCATTGGTTTCATAGGTACATATTGGGCCCATGCGAGCCATCTGGAAGGGAGCCGTGTCGTTCGGGTTGGTCAATGTCCCCGTGCGGCTCTACTCGGCCACCGAGAATCACGACCTGAGTTTCCACCAGGTCCGCGCCAGCGACGGATCACGAGTGCGCTACAAACGCATCGCCCAGGCCGACGGTGAAGAAGTGGCCTACCGCGAGATCGCTAAGGGGTATGAAGCCGACGACGGCACCACCGTGATGCTGACCGACGCCGATCTAGCCACCCTGCCGAATCGCAGCAGCAAAGAGATTGCGGTCGAGAGTTTTGTGCCCATCGCGCAGATCGATCCGATCCTGTACGACAAGGCCTACTACATCGAGCCTGACGAGATGGGCGCCAAGGCCTACGGGCTGCTGCGCGAGGCGCTGCGCGAGACCGAGCGGGTCGCGGTGGTCACCGTCAGTGTTCGAACGCGGATGACCATGGCGGTGCTTCGGGTTCTCCAGGACGTGATCGTGTTGCAGACGCTGTTGTGGCCCGACGAAGTGCGCGACGCTGCCGACCTCAAACACCTCGACAAGGTCAGCGAACCCAAAGCTTCTGAGGTCAAAATGGCGCACATGCTGGTGGAGTCGATGGCGGGAGATTTCACCCCAGAGGAGCACGTCGACGATTACAAGGAAGCCGTTGAGGCCCTGGTTGCGGCCAAAATCGAAGGTGGGGACACCACGACTGCACCCAGCGCCGAGGATGACACGGACACAGGCGAGGTGGTGGACCTGCTAGCAGCTTTGCAGCGCAGCGTCGATCGGGCGAAGAAGAATCAGGCTTCTGGCTCTGGCGACTCAAACGGTGCGGCGGCAGGGAAGGCTGGTTGAGCTCGCCGCCCCTTGAGGGGCCGCCGCTGCTCATTCCGGTCGGCGTGCTCGGCCCGGAGTCGCCGCGCGACACCCAGCTCGTCGACCTCGCTGCGGTGGTGGAGGGCCAACGTGCCGGCTCGGACCCGACGTTGGGCTGGCGGACGAGTCTTCTGCGGTGGCACCAGAGCGGGTATGCCGACGCTCCCGCCAGCGTGGCAGTCACCTTCGTCGCTCAGTGGGTGCTCCAGTCGATTGCGTGTGCGGTGGTCGCCGCTGACCGGTCTGGGGGTCACCTGGTCTCGCCCCTGTCGCTGCACATCGCCCCTGATCCGACGGCCCGGTACCCACGCGCGGTGTTTGTCGAGCCGACCGCATTCCGTGCGGGCCGGATCGAGGAGGTGCACTCGGCATACCAAAGGGCATCCTTGGCGTTCATCGACACCTACCGGCCGGGTTTGCCGATGAGTTCTCGCCAACGGCACGGTTTAGTTCATGACGTGTGGCAGGCAGCCACGGTCAGCGCCCGAAGCAGACGCCAATCGTGCTGCTTTTTGTATGCGCTTCCCGGGATGCGAGTGTGCTCTGGCTGTCCGCGCATTCCCCCGGTTGATGCCGCCGGGCTTGCGCCCAGGGCGAACAGAGACACCTGAGTCAGGTGATTGTGGAACAGTCCGAGATGCGCCCACGTTGAGACCAGCAACGACACGTACCATCGAGGTCCTCGCGACATCAGGAGAATCCATGTTCGAACGGTTTACTGACCGAGCACGCCGAGTTGTGGTGCTTGCGCAAGAAGAAGCGCGCATGCTCAATCACAACTACATCGGCACTGAGCACATTCTGCTCGGCCTCATCCATGAAGGTGAAGGCGTTGCCGCCAAAGCCCTTGAGTCTCTAGGCATCTCCCTGGACGCAGTCCGGGACCAGGTGCAAGAGATCATCGGACAGGGGCAGCAGTCCCCGACCGGGCACATCCCTTTCACCCCCCGCGCCAAGAAGGTGCTCGAGCTCTCGCTGCGCGAGGGCCTGCAACTTGGCCACAACTACATCGGGACCGAGCACATCCTGCTCGGCCTCATCCGTGAAGGCGAAGGCGTCGCCGCCCAGGTGCTGGTCAAACTCGGCGCCGACCTGAACAAGGTCCGCCAGCAGGTCATTCAACTGCTGTCTGGCTACCAGGGCAAAGAAACCGCAACTGCTGGAGTGGGTCCAGGCGGCCAAGAGGGCACGCCGGCGGGTTCGCTCGTGCTCGACCAGTTCGGTCGCAACCTGACCCAGGCCGCCCGCGAAGGCAAGCTCGACCCCGTCATTGGACGCTCAAAAGAGATCGAACGCGTGATGCAGGTGCTGTCGCGACGGACCAAGAACAACCCGGTCCTGATCGGTGAGCCTGGCGTGGGTAAGACCGCGGTCGTTGAAGGACTGGCCAGCGACATCATCCGCGGCGAAGTGCCCGAGACGCTGAAGGACAAGCAGCTCTACACGCTCGACCTCGGCGCGCTTGTCGCCGGCAGCCGATACCGCGGTGACTTCGAGGAGCGGCTCAAGAAGGTCCTCAAGGAGATCCGCACCCGCGGCGACATCATCCTGTTCATCGATGAGATCCACACCCTTGTCGGGGCAGGTGCAGCTGAAGGCGCGATCGATGCCGCAAGCATCCTGAAGCCCATGTTGGCCCGCGGCGAGTTGCAGACCATCGGCGCGACGACGTTGGACGAGTACCGCAAGCACATCGAGAAGGATGCGGCCCTCGAGCGTCGCTTCCAGCCGATTCAAGTGGCCGAGCCGACCCTGGCTCATTCCATCGAAATCCTCAAAGGCCTGCGCGACCGCTACGAGGCACACCACCGGGTTTCGATTACTGACGGGGCATTGGTTGCCGCGGCGACGATGGCCGATCGTTACATCAACGACCGTTTCCTGCCCGACAAGGCCATCGACCTGATCGACGAGGCCGGCGCTCGACTGCGCATCCGCCGAATGACTGCACCGCCAGACTTGCGCGACTTCGACGAGAAGATCAGTCATGCCAAGCGCGAGAAGGAATCGGCTATCGATGGCCAGGACTTCGAGCTGGCGGCACGTTTGCGCGACGAGGAGCACAAACTCACTCAGGCGCGTGCCTCTCGTGAGAAGGAGTGGAAGGCCGGAGACATGGACGTTGTCGCCGAGGTCGACGAGGAGCTCATTGCTGAGGTGCTTGCCGCTTCGACCGGTATTCCGGTGATGCGTCTGACCGAGGAAGAGTCCTCGCGTCTGCTGCACATGGAAGACGAGCTGCACAAGCGCATCGTCGGCATGGAAGAGGCCATCAAGTCGATCTCACAGGCCATCCGTCGCACCCGCGCCGGGTTGAAAGACCCGAAGCGTCCCGGTGGTTCGTTCATCTTCGCTGGCCCCACCGGTGTCGGTAAGACCGAACTGGCCAAGGCGCTCGCGGAGTTCTTGTTCGGTGACGAAGACTCGCTGATCACCTTGGATATGTCCGAGTACTCCGAGAAGCACACCGTGTCGCGGATGTTCGGCTCCCCTCCCGGCTACGTCGGCTACGAAGAGGGCGGCCAGCTCACCGAGAAGGTGCGTCGCAAGCCTTTCTCCGTGGTGCTCTTCGACGAGATCGAGAAGGCTCACCCCGACATTTTCAACTCGCTGCTACAGATTCTGGAAGACGGCCGATTGACCGACTCGCAGGGTCGTGCGGTGGACTTCAAGAACACCGTCATCATCATGACCACCAACCTCGGCACCCGCGACATCGCTAAGGGTATTTCGCTAGGCTTCGCGGCCGGCAACGACACCACCAGCGGCTACGAGCGGATGAAGAACAAGGTCACCGACGAGCTCAAGCAGCACTTCCGCCCCGAGTTCCTCAACCGGGTTGACGACACCATCGTCTTCCCGCAGCTGACCGAGCCC
>JBBSKS010000125.1:0-7436 GCA_038256095.1 Actinomycetales bacterium
AACTCGTCGAGGTTGCGAGGTGTCGGCACGGGGTAAAAGCCAGCCGCGTCGGGGGCGCGGAAGTACAGGCCAGCGGACCGCTCTACGCCATCCACCTCGTGGCGCCACGGCAGGTAGATGATCTGAACCTGCTGCCCGTCCACGTCGACTTCGGCGCTCTCCGGCGTCTCGTGTCGCGTGGGGAAGGACAGGATTTTCGCCCCCGGCGGCTCGCTGACGCTGCTCAGGTCCTCGGTGTGCTGATCGTTATTCATGCGGCCTCCGCCCTTGTCATCTCCCTACTTTTCCATACTCCCGAGCGCCCCGCGCAGTGGGGATACCGACGTGGCGCCGCGATGGCCCCCGCGCCGTGCCGCGCCCTTAGACGTCGCCCTCGTTTGTCCTGCCGGCCCCGCCCGTGGAAAGCGGCTGCGGGGTTCACGTGCGCGCTGTGGCCGCTTTTGACGGGCATGTCGTCGGCAGAAAGCTCGATGGCAACGCTTGGGATTGCCCCGGAGCGTCGAGATCGGGCAACCTGCGGGGGTGGCCACCCTGCAAGAGACACTCGACCGGCACGTCCGTGACGGCTCAGCACCGGGGGTGGTTGCCGCTTTGGGGTATGCCGACGGCCGGCTCGACGTCGCAGCCGCCGGTGACCTGGCGCTGGACTCGATCGTGCGCATCCAGTCGATGACCAAAGCCGTCACCGCCGTCGCCACGTTGCGGCTCGTCGAGCAGGGACGGCTGGCCCTCGCCGACCCCGTCGAGCGGTGGCTTCCCGAGCTCGCTGACCGGAAGGTCCTGCGCACCCCGACGTCCGATCTCGACGACACCGCCGACGCCCAAGGCCCCATCACCATCGAGCACCTGCTGACCAATATGTCCGGTTATGGCATGGCCCTTGAGTCGTCGCCGCTCCAAGACGCCATGCGCGACAACCAGACCGAGGCCAATGCGGCACCGGTCCAACTCGGCGCCGACGACTGGGTGGCCGCGCTCGCCGAGCTGCCCCTGGCCTTCGAGCCCGGCACCGGATGGCGCTATCACCACAGCTTCGGCCTGCTCGGCGTGCTGCTGTCTCGCCTGGTCGGCAAACCACTCGGGGAGCACCTGCGGGAGGACATCTTCATACCGCTCGGCATGCCCGACACCGGGTATGCCGCCAAGCGGGCCAACGCGCGCCGGCTTGTGGCGGCATACCGGCGTCGTGACGATGGCACCTTCGAGCGGGTCGACCCGGCAGGGAAGGGGTTCTATCTGGAGCCGAGTCACCTCGAGACGTCGCACGGCGAATTGGTTTCGACGCTGCGTGACTACTGCGTCTTTGCGTCGATGCTCGCTCGTGGCGGCACCCACAAGGGGGAGCCGTTCGTCGACCCAACGTTGCTCGCGCAGATGACCATCGATCGGGTGCCCGAGGCCGCAAAGACGCCCGAGAGCTTCTTCGGTGGATTCTGGGAGGGCATGGGCTGGGGGTATGGCGTCGCGATCGAGACATCAGGGGCGCACCCCGGGCGTTATGGCTGGTCAGGCGGGTTGGGCACGGACTTCTTCGTCAGCCCCGACGGCTCATTTGGCGTGGTCTTGGCACAGGTCGAGATGGATGGACCGATCTTCGGTGTCATCCGCGACGTCTTGGCTATCGCGGAGGGGCCGCTCACTGAGGGCCCGCCCTAACCGAAACGCTAGGACTCAATGTGCACAGCGGCACCACGACCAGCCCCCACTTTTGCAGGGATCTGCGGCCCCGAGCGAGCCCGTCACCCTGCAGCCAATCGTGCACCGACGCTTGCCAACCCTCCGCCGGAGCGGTGCGGCTCAGGGTCCGTTCGGTGACGGTCCGCGCGATCCAGTAGGTGACCTGGCCACGCCCCATCGCGACCAGCAGCAGCACCACAAACGTGATGACGAAGCCTTGGTCGTCCCACCACTGCGGCATGGCCGAATCATGCCACGACAAGGCGTAGCAGTTGGGCCTTTGGGTGCGGAGCGCGAAGGGACCATGCGTGCGGCAGACTGACGCCTATGACTGAAACGCCCGTCACCACGCTGCTCATCTTGGGTGCTTCCGGTGACCTCACCAGCCGCTTGCTCCTGCCCGGACTCGGATCGCTGCTGGCGGTGGAGCCTCAGCGCAAAGTGCGGGTGGTCGGCGCTGACCGATCCGAGCTGTCGGAGGGCGAGTGGCACGCCAAGATTCGCACGGCGCTGGAGGCGGGGGAGGTGCCGGCGGGCCGCATCGACGCGCTGTTGACGACCGCCGAATACGTGAAGGTGGATTTGTTAGAGCCCGACCAGTTGGCGTCACTGCTGGGTGCGCAGGCCGGGCCGTTAGTGCTCTACTTTGCGCTCCCGCCCCAGGTCAGCGTGAAGTTGTGCGCTCTGCTGGAGACCATCGACCTTCCGTGGGGCACGCGGCTGGCGCTGGAGAAGCCGTTCGGCCACGACCTAGATGCGGCCCGCGCGCTGAACGCCCAGTTGCTTCGGGTGGTGCCCGAGGAGCAGATCCACCGCGTTGACCACTTTCTCGGTGTCAACACGGTGCTGAACCTGATCGGCATACGTTTTGCCAACCGTCTTTTGCAGCAGATCTGGTCCGCCGAGCACATTGACTCTGTCGAGATCACGTATGACGAGACGTTGGCCCTGGAGGGTCGCGCCGGGTATTACGACAAGGCCGGTGCGCTGGTCGACATGCTGCAGTCGCACCTGCTGCAGATCCTGGCTCTCTTCGCGATGGAGGCGCCGTCGGCCTTGACCAGCGTCGAGGTGCAGGCGCTCAAGGCCCAGGCGCTGCGGGCCACGAAGGTCTGGCAGGACGACCCCACGACCGGATCACGACGCGCGAGGTATGCCGCCGGTCAGGTCGACGACCGCACGGTGCCGGATTACGCCTCGGAGGACGGGGTCGACCCGGCCCTAGAGACCGAGACGTTGGCCGAGGTGAAGCTCGAGGTGCTCAATGCCCGGTGGGCCGGAGTGCCCTTCACCTTGCGCAGCGGGAAAGCCCTGGGTGACCTAGCCAAGCGGATCACCGTGAACTTCAAGGCCCCTGCGCATGTGCCCTCAGGGTTGCGCGACGTGCCCGAGCCCGACCGGTTGATCCTCGAACTCAAGCCCGGTGCAGTGACGCTTGAGTTGTCGATGAACGCCGAGGGCGATCCCTTCCACTTGGAGCAAAAGGAGCTGAAGGCCGAGCTGGGTAAGGCCCGGATGCTGCCCTACGGCGAAGTGCTGGCGGGCATCTTTGACGGCGACCCGTTGTTGTCGATCCGCGGCGACGTGGCCGAAGAATGCTGGCGCATCATGACCCCGGTGCTGGCGTCGTGGCGTGCCGGGGAGGTTGCTCTCGACAGCTACCCGGCAGGCAGCGCAGGCCCCGCCAGGTGGCACGAAGACGACCCAGCGCCTCGTCACTAGAGTCGAGGCACTAGAGCCCGGATGCTGCATAGGCGTCGGCGCCCTAGCCCTGGGAGTATGCAGACATGATCGAGATCCTCATCATCGCCGCCGCGGTCTTCGGCTTTGCCCTCGTCTCTCGCCCGTTGGCGATGTCGCCGATCACGGGGCCGATGGTGTTCACAACCGTCGGATTGCTCGTCGGCGGCGCCGGACTCGGCTGGTTTGGCCTGAGCCTGGACGGTGAGGCGCTGTCGATCATCGTGGAAGCGACCTTGGTATTGGTGCTTTTCACCGACGCAGTGCGCATCAACCTCGGCTCGCTGCGCAAAGACGCTGCAATACCGATCCGCATGCTCGGCCTCGGTCTTCCGCTAACCCTCGGGGCCGGGACCGTCGCCGCTGCGCTGATTTTCCCAGGCTTTTCCTGGGCTGAAGCGCTCCTGTTGGCGGCCGTGTTGACCCCGACCGACGCCGCCCTGGGCCAGGCGGTGGTCAGCGACACTCGTCTGCCGGTCCGGGTGCGGCAGAGCCTCAACGTCGAGAGCGGCCTCAACGACGGGTTGATGGTGCCGATCGTGACCGTGGCTATTGCGCTCGCCGCCGCCGAGGAGGGCGGCTCGCGGAACTGGGGCGCGTTTGCTGCCGAGCAGATCGGTTTCGGGCTGCTGTGCGGAGTGCTTGCTGGCGCGGTCGGCGGCAAGCTCTTGGATCGTTTTGCCTCGGCCGGACGCATCGAGGGGGTTTACCGTCAGCTCGCGACGGTGGCGATCGCGGCGGTGGCCTACGCGGGCGCCGAGGCGCTGGGCGGCAACGGATTTGTGGCCGCGTTCGTGGCCGGAATGACCTTCGGGGTCGTGGCCGCGAAACAGTGCACCGACGTCCAAGACTTCACGCAAGACGAGGGCGATCTGCTGACGGCGATCACCTTCATCCTCTTCGGCGCCGTGATCGCGGGGCCGGTTGTGACCGAGGTGACGTGGCCTGTGATCGGGTATGCGGCGGCGAGCCTGACCCTCATCCGCGTCCTGCCCGTGGTGCTGGCGCTGGTCGGCTCGGGCACGCTGCTGCATACCAAAGTGTTCTTGGGGTGGTTCGGCCCGCGCGGGTTGGCGTCGATTCTGTTTGCGCTGCTGGTGATGCAAGAAGTCGAGGGCGCGAACGCCGAACTGATCTTCACCGTGGCCATGTGGACGGTGTTGGTCAGCGTTTATGCGCACGGGGTGACCGCAAGCCCCTGGGCTAAGCGCCTGGGCGCCCAACTGTCCAAGATGCCCGACGATCAGGCGGAAAACATGGACTCACCGGCAATGTCGACCCGCCGAACCGTGAACCCAGGCCGCCAGTGACCGATGTGCTCGCCACTTGCGGTTTGCACGCGGGGGAGTGCGCGCACAACGGTCATCGGCACCAGGGGGCAACCAGGGCGAACCCCGATAGATACGGCCCAGGTTTCGACATACGGTTATGGGTATGTCAACCCCACTGTCCCGTCCTCAGAACAACAAGATCATCGCTGGTGTCTGCGCCGGTCTAGCCGAGCGTTTCGGCATCAGCGCCACGTTGGTGCGCATTTTGGCCGTCGCGTCGTGCATCCTGCCGGGCCCACAGTTCATCTTCTACATCGGAGCCTGGATCATCGTGCCCAAGCGCGACGGTAGGTAGGCGTCAGAAAGCCCCTAAGCGTCGTCGCCCCAGGGCATGTCAGCGATGATCTCGCGCGGACGGGCCATGGTGTAGAAGAAGGTCAGCGAAGCGATTGAGCAGACGACCATGATGGAGGCCATCGGCACGGCGCTCGCCGTGTTGAAGGCACCCGAAATGGGGGAAACGATGGCACCGAAGGAGAAGTTGCTGGCCCCTAACACGGCGGCGGCAGAACCGGCGCGCATCCCGTGGTCGCTCAGCGCGATCACCGGGGAGTTCGGCATGACGAACCCGACGACTCCCATCACCAGCACTACACCGCCGACGATGGGCCAGACGCCGAAGTCCAGAAGCGACACGACCAGCAGCGACGAGGTCACCACCACCATCACCGGCAGCGCAATCATCATGATCCGAGCCGGGTGGACGCGCTTGACCAGCGAGCCGTTGATCTGGCTCGTCAGGGTCAGCGACCCGGCGCCAGCGGCGAAGACCAGCGCATACTGCTGCACGCTCATGCCGTAGAGGTCCTGAAAGATGAACGTCGCACTCGAGATGTAGGCGAACAGCGACCCCATCGCGGTGGCCGCAGTCAACACGAGTCCGACATAACGGCGGTCACGCAACAGCACTCCATATGACGCGAAGGCAGGCCGCGGACCGGCGGCGGTCCGGCGGTCAACAGCAAGCGTCTCTTTGACCCGAAAGACCGACAGGATCACCAAGGCGAGGCCAAAGGCGGCCAGCCCCCAAAAGATGCTGCGCCATTCCCAGAAGTGCAGGAACTGAGCGCCCAGGGTCGGAGCCAGGATCGGGGCAACGCCGACGATCAAGAACAGTCGCGAGATGAACGTCGCCATTTGCGAGCCGCTGTAGAGGTCACGGACCATGGCCTGACTGAGCACCATTCCGGCGGCAGCGGTGAAACCTTGGACGAACCGGAGCAGCAGCAGCGTCTCGATGGTGCCGGTGAGCGCGATGGCTGCTGAGGCGACGACATACAGACTCAAAGCGGCGAGCAGTGGGATGCGGCGGCCAATGTTGTCCGACACGGCGCCGATGGTGAGCTGGCCGAGGCCAAGCCCCACGAGGGTAGCCGTCAGCGTTAACTGCACGGTGGCCTCGGTGGTGCCCAGGTCGCTGACCACGGCCGGGAACGCGGCGAGGTACATGTCGATCGTCAGTGGGCCGATGGCGACGAGCGCACCGAAGAGCAGGATTCGCGACATCATTGACGGCCCGTCGCTGGAGCGAACGGCCGACGGCCCGGTGCCTCCAGAGGTCGGAGGCACCGAGCGTTCGTCGGGTGCCAGCGTTGCAGCCGACGGGTGGGTCAAAGGTTCAAGCAAAGTCACTCTGTTGCCAATGCCACGCTGGGGGGTCCGTATTCCGTGACGTCGCTGACGTCTTGCGAATCAGCTGCCGGCTCTTCGTCCAGCTTCACAGCGATGACTCCGCTGAGGATGATCGCGCCGCCGAGGAGTTGGATCAGGCCGGGTAGCTGAGCGAGCAGCAACCACGCGAATAGGACCGCGAAGAGGACCTCGGTCAGGCCGAAGAACGACGCCATCTTGGAGCCGATAGCGCGGGTGGCGATGACGCCGAGGCCGTAGGCAATGGCGGCGGCGGCGACGCCCATCCCGAGCAGACTGACCCAGAACGGTGTGACGTCGCCGGCGAGCACGACGGGGGAGGTGTTCCAGCGCCAGTCGACGAGGCCCACGGCGCCGGCCCCGAAGAGGGCGACGGTGCCCATCATCAGTCCGCCCGTGGCGATGGCCAGCGGCGGGGTGTCGTGGCTGTCGTCAGCAGAAACGATGAAGTATGCAGCGAGCCCGGTCGCAGCGAAGAGGCCCCAGAGCACGCCGACGACGCTGATCGAGCCGGCGCCGAAGACGTCGAGCACCAGCGCCAAACCGACGACCGCCAGGAAGACCCCGACGATGGTCAGGGCGCGGGGCTTTTGGCCGTGACGCAGCCACAGGTAGAGGACGACGAGCAGGATGCCTAGGTATTCGAGCATCAACGCGATGGCAACGGGGATGTGCTGGACGGCTTGATAGAACGCAACCTGCGCAACACCGACCCCGAAGACTCCGAAGATCACCACCGACGGTAGGCCCCGACGCAGCGTGTGCCACTTGCCCGACATGGCGATGGCGGCCGGGATGGCCAAGACCAACGAGCCGATAAGCACCCTAACCGCGACCGCCGCTACTGGGCTCCAGCCTGCATCGAGCAGGGACTTCCCGAAGGCACCGGCGGTGCCAAAAGCTGCCGCCGAGATGAGCGCAAGGGTGAAACCTTGTTTGATTGAAGGCGTGCTGGTTACGGTCATCGTTCCTCCTCAGGAGGTTGGAGTGGGCTTCGACGGAAATCGTCATGGGTCATTCGCGTTACACTCCTGACGA
>JBBSKS010000126.1:0-7328 GCA_038256095.1 Actinomycetales bacterium
CGCGTTCGGTGCGTTCATCGCGCTGACGTGGTTTCACTGGGGGCAAGGTGACCTATGGGTCGACCTTGCTGCTCACCACCCGGGGCGGCTACGCGGAGCGTTCGTGCAGGCGGGAACCGTTTTCGTCCGGGGCGGTATTCCACTGCTGCTGCCGTTGTTGTTTCATCCGGACGTCTACGAGAGGGTGCGCAGAGGCACCGTTGAGCTGTTCGCGAAGCCATCCACCGCTGCTGGCTCGTGGGTGCTTGGGCCAGACGGACGGCTTGGCCTTGGGATTGCGTTCGGCTTGGTCGTGCTTGGCATGGCTACGGCGACCTGGCCGGCGGCGCGCGCCCACGGTCATCGAGCCGCCTGGGTCTATGACCAGTCGGAGATCGCTCTCCTCGTTCTCTTCTTCGCGCTTGGCCCGCCAGTCCTGACCATCGGGATCTACTTCTGTCTGTGGCACGCTCTGCGACACATCGTCCGCCTGGAGTTGCTTGACCCGAACGGCGTGGCCCTCTTGAGTCAGGGCCAAATGGCCAAGGCCGCTCGCGGCTTCGCGCTTCAAGCTGCGCCCATCACCGCGGTTGCCCTTGTGGTGCTGGTGCTGGCCTACTACTTCCTTCCGGCCGCCACGGGCTCGGCGGAGGGGCAACTGGGGCCCTACCTAGTCCTCATCTCGGCTCTTACTGTCCCGCACATTGCCATCGTCACGTACATGGACAAGCGACAAAACGTCTGAGACGAACTGGAGCCGTCCAAGGCAGCGGGTATTCCCGTTCAGCGCAGAGTCAGGTGAAGAGCCCAGGATTAGCAGCCCACGGGGATCACCCCGGCACCTAAGGAAGGAATGTGTATGCCGAGCGCGAGTGGATGTATCGCGGCGGTGGTGGTTGTGCTGATGGGTGTCTCCGGATGCGCGAACGACGCGTGGCAGAGCATTGAGCCCGATGCGGCCGTGACACCCCTTGTCAACGAGCACGTCAGTCCATCGTCAGGGGAATCTGAAACAAGTGTCGAGCTCAGGGATCGCTTAGGTGCCTTGCTGACCGTGGCCACCGACGAGTTAGGGGAACCCTACGAGTGGGGTGGCGATGGGCCAAGCATCTGGGATTGCTCCAGTTTCGTTCGCCACGCCTACTCCGAGGTCGGCATACGCATGCCGCGCACCGCCCGAGCCCAGCGGGACTGGATGGCAGACGGCAACGGGATCCGGATCGAGCCGGGCGAAGAACAACCCGGTGACCTGGTCTTCTGGGATGACTACCTCGGACCGGACGAGATCGGCCACGTTGCGATGGTGTGGGACCCGGATGAGTCGAGCACCATCGAAGCGAGGACGCCCGAAACCGGCTTCTACCGTTATAAAGGCGCCGAGGACCATTCGCGGTTCGAGATGTGGCGGGCCACGGACCTAACTGTGACTGCTGACGTCGCCGCGTCTGCACCCTAGCGCCACCTTCGGCCCGCTGGCTACTCTTCAGGTGCGAGCACGGGGGTGTCGGAGTGCAACGTTTCGCCGCGGAAGAACGGTTTCTGCTCTTCGAGCCTCGACACAAGGAACATCACTGGCAGCCCCAGCAGGATCGACCCCATACCGAGCATGAACACGCTGCCGATCTCGATGCCTAGTCCCGGAACCGTCCACCCGCCGAGGAATCCGTAGTCGGGCTGCCACATGTCGATCGCACTCCAGACAAACGCGAAAGCTAACATCGAGCCGCCGATCAGCGGCATCACGCCCTTGACCCAGAAGTCCTTGCCGCCTTTGGCGATGTCCTTGCGGAAGTAGTACACACAGGTCAGCGCGGTCAGTCCGTAGTAGAACGAGATTTGCAAGCCCAGCGCCAATAGCACATCGCCGTAGACGTTTTCCCCGAGCGCGCTGAGGCCGACGAAGATGGCGATGCCGAGCCCACCGATGGTCAGCGTTGAGGTGGTGGGGGTCATGAAGCGCGGGTGGACCGTCGAGAAAGACTTCGGCAACGCCCGATAGACGCCCATCGCCAGGGTCCCGCGGGCGGCCGGCAAGATCGTGGTCTGCGTTGAGGACGCCGCCGACACGAGCACCGCAAGCAGCACAATCCAACTCCACTCGCCGAGCACCGGTTCGCTGATCGCCCGGAAAACGTCCCCGGCGTTGTCCTCGTTGCCCAGACCAATCCCGTTCTCGCCGACCCCGGCATACGACACGGCGGCGACCGTGGTCAGCAAGTAGGTGGCCAGCAGGATCAAGGTGGCCGCGAGTGCGGCGCGGCCAGGTGTTTTCTCCTTGTCTTTGGTTTCTTCGTTGAGCGACAGAATCGTGTCCCATCCCCAATAGATGAAGACCATCAAAAGCATGCCCTCGACCATGCTCGAGAAGCCGCCACCGCCCTCGGCGAAGAAGTTCAGCGGGTTGAACCACCCGGCCTCAATGTCGATGGCGGTGTCCGGTCGCCCCGTCCCAGTGATGGCCAAGAACGCTACGACGACCAAGATCGCCAGCGCGAGGTACTGGATGGCGACGAGCACGTTCTGCAACCAGGCCGCGATCTCGATGCCGCGGTAGGAGACGTAACACATCACCGCAATGAAGACGACGCCCAAGACCGTGACCCAAAGGGTGCTGTCCGCCAGATCGTCAGCCCCCAGCAGGAGGAAGGTGTACTGCGCCGCGACCTGAGCCAGGTTGGCCAACACGATGATCCCTGAGATCGTCAGCACCCAGCCGCCGAACCAGCCCGTCTTCGGACCAAACGCCTTCGTGACCCAGGTGAACGTCGTGCCACAGTCTGGGATGACACGGTTGAGCTCGCGATAACCGTAGGCCGTTAGCACCATCGGGATAAAGCCCAAGATCACCGCGACCGGCGCCAGGACCCCGTTCTCGATGACGACATACCCCAGCGTTGCGGCCAGCGAATATGCCGGGGCAACGGAGGCCAAGCCGACCACCACCGCGCCGGTGAGGCTCAGCGAACCCTCGCTCAAACCCTTGTGCTCGCTCAGATCTGCCGAGGCCGGGCTTTCGTGTCGTGAACTCATGGTGGGTCCCGTTCTGGATCGGTCGCGTGCCGGTGTAGCGGTCTAGGTAATCTGCTCTCAGAGGTAAGAAATATCGGAGAACCGGGCCGCAGGCAAGAGGCAATCTGTGGCGGGTCCGGTCAGGACCCGGGAGAAAGACATGTCACAGAAGTCCGCACCATCGCATATGAGTGCCCTTGCCGACGCCGAGCCAGCCGTATTTTGGCTTGCAGATGGAGCGCCTGCTGCGGCGCCGACTTTGGTCGGGCACCAAGACGCCGACCTCTGCATCATCGGCGGAGGCTATACGGGCCTGTGGAGTGCCCTTCAAGCCAAAGAAGATGACCCCTCACGGGACGTGGTGGTGCTCGAAGCGGGGACGGTCGCCAGTGGAGCCTCCGGTCGCAACGGTGGGTTCTGCTCGGCCAGCCTCACCCACGGGGACGGCAACGGCATTGAGCGCTTCCCCGACGAGTTCGCGACCTTGCAGCAGATGGGCCAGGCCAACCTCGAAGGCATCGGAGCCACGCTGGCCCGCTACGGGATTGACGCCGAGTGGGAGCGCACCGGCGAGTTGGATATCGCCGTCGAGCCGTGGCAGGTCGACGGGCTGCACGAGTTCGCCGACCTACTCGCCGACCATGGCGGACGCCCGAGGGTGATGGATCGAGACGAAATCCAGTCACTGGTGCACTCGCCGACCTACCTGGCCGCCACCTACGACCCCGACGGGGTGGCCATGGTGCACCCGGCCAAACTGGCCTGGGGCCTTCGGCAGGCGTGCCTCGACCTCGGTGTACGCATCTACGAGCACACTGAGGTCACCGGCTTGGAGGACGAGCGCGGAGCCCTAAGGGTTGAGTCTGCCTACGGCTCGGTGCGCGCGCGGAAAGTAGCGCTGGCGACCAACTCGTCCACGACCTTGCTCCGCCGGCTCAACAACTACGTGGTCCCGGTTTACGACTACGTCCTGATGACCGAGCCGTTAAGCCCCGACCAGCTGGCCTCGATCGGTTGGGAAGGGCGCCAAGGCCTGGCCGACTCAGGCAATCAGTTTCACTACTACCGGCTCACCCAAGACAACCGCATCCTGTGGGGCGGTTGGGACGTGATCTACCACTTCGGCGGCAAAGTCAGCGCCGAATACGACCACCGAGCGGCGTCATACGCCCTGCTTGCCGAGCACTTCTTCACGACGTTTCCCCAGTTGGAAGGCTTGCGCTTCACTCACCGGTGGGGCGGTTCGATCGACACCTGCAGCCGGTTCACGACGTTCTGGGGCCGTGCCTACGGCGGCAAGTTGAGCTACGCGTTGGGCTACACCGGCCTGGGGGTCGGGGCGAGCAGGTTTGGTGCGCGGGTGATGCTCGACCTGCTCAGTGGCCACGAGACCGAGCGGACCCGACTGAAGATGGTACGCACCAAGCCGATTCCTTTCCCGCCCGAGCCGGCGCGGTATGCCGCCATCGCGCTGACGACCTGGTCGATTGATCGGGCCGATCACCACGGCGGGAAGCGCAACGCCTGGTTGCGGACCCTGGACAAACTCGGCCTGGGGTTCGACTCGTGAAGCGCGAGGCGGACGTCATCATTGTCGGGGCCGGTTTGTCTGGCCTGATCGCCGCACGCGGGGTGATCGCGGCTGGCTTGGAGCCGTTGGTGCTCGAGGCCAACGACCGGGTCGGCGGCCGGATCTTCACCAAGGTCGTCGATGGGGTTCCGCTTGAGTTGGGTGCCCAGTGGATCGGCGACACCCACGTGCGTATGCAGGCGCTGGCGGCCGAGTTGGACGTCGAGATTTATGAGCAGTTCGATGTGGGTCAGACGTCGTACGAACTCAGCGGGGAAGTGCTTCGCGAGCAGGCGTTCGGCGAACGCTACGGCGACGAGCTGACCGGGATCGAACGCGTGTTGCGCCAGATCGACGACATGGCAGACACGGTGCCTGCCACCGCGCCGTGGCTGGCACCTCAGGCAGAGGAGTGGGACCGGATCACCGTCGGCCAGTGGTACGACAGTCAGGGCCTGTCTCCGGTGGCCAGGGAACTGCTCGAGATTTGCACGGTCGGGATCCTCGCGATGCCGACCGTTGAGGTCTCGTTGCTGTGCTTGCTGGCGAACATCACGGTATGCGGTGTCACCGCTGAACTTCTTGCCGAGTCTGAAGGTGGGGCGCAGACCAAGCGGTTTGTTGGGGGCACCTCGGCCATCCCGCAGCGGTTGGCGGCATCCTTGGGGGACCGGATCGTGCTGGACGCGCCGGTCCTGATGATCGATCACGGCGCGGACTCGGTGACGGTGACCTGCCGCGGCGGGCTGGTCGCGACCGGGCGCCGGGTGATTGTCGCGCTCTCGCCAACGCTGGCCGGGCGGATCATGTACGACCCGCCGCTACCCGGCATTCGAGATCAGATGACGCAACGGGTGCCCCAAGCCTCGGCCCACAAAATGTTTGCCCTCTACGACGAGCCGTTCTGGCGCGACGAGGGTTTGAACGGTCAGTTCATCTCCAGCGTCGGCCCGGCGCGCATGTCCAACGACAGTTGCTTGCCTGACGAAGCGGACGGCCCTGGGATCATTTTGGCATTTCTCGAAGGTGAGTCGGCCCGGGTGGCGAATCGTTGGCCCGCGCAGCGACGGCAGGAAGCGCTGCGCGCAGAACTGGGTCGACACTTCGGGCCCAGGGGAGCTGCACCGTCCCTGATCGTGGAGCGAGGGTGGGCCGACGAGCAGTGGACCCGGGGTGCCTACAACTCCAACTTCGGCCCCTGCGGGTTGCTGCACTTCGGTGAAGCAATGAGCCGCCCCATCGGGGTGATCAGTTGGGCCGCGACGGAGACCGCCTCCGCTTGGAGCGGGTATATGGAAGGGGCTGTCGAGGCCGGGCAACGCGCCTCTAAGGAGGCTCTGGAAACGCTAGGTCGCACCTGACTAAGGTAAGCGGCATGCCCGCTAGCGACCCGACATACAGCAAGATTCTTCTCGACGAGTCCGAGATGCCCACGCAGTGGTACAACGTGGTTGCAGATCTCCCGGAGCCGCCGCCGCCGGCACTGCACCCAGGCACCCATGAACCTGCCGGCCCCGAGGATTTTGCTCCGCTCTTTCCGATAGCGCTCATCGAGCAAGAGGTCAGCACGCAGCGCTATATCGACATTCCTGGGGGAGTGCTCGACGTCTACAAACTGTGGAGGCCGAGCCCCCTCTACCGCGCGCGCCGCCTCGAGAAGTTGCTCGACACCCCCGCTCGGATCTACTACAAGTACGAAGGCGTGAGCCCATCCGGGTCGCACAAAACGAATACCTCGGTGCCCCAGGCTTGGTACAACCATCAAGAGGGCATCACCAAGCTGACCACCGAGACCGGGGCCGGTCAGTGGGGTAGCGCGCTGGCGTTCGCGACCGCTCAGTACGACATGCAGTGTGAGGTGTGGCAGGTTGCCGCGTCCTACCGCGCCAAGCCGCATCGCCGGACGATGATGCAAATCTGGGGCGCTTCGGTCCACCCGAGCCCCTCAGAGGTCACCGAATACGGGCGCTCGTTGCTGGCCGAGAACCCCGACCACCCAGGCTCGCTGGGCATTGCGATCTCGGAGGCGGTCTCGATGGCCGTGGCTGACCCTAAGACTCGGTATGCGCTGGGTTCGGTGCTCAACCACGTCCTCCTCCACCAGACGATCATCGGCGAGGAAGCTCTCCTGCAACTGGCTAAGGTCGGCGAGACGCCCGACGTGCTCGTGGGGTGCACCGGTGGCGGATCCAACTTCGGTGGGCTGTCCTTCCCGTTCTTGCGCGAGAAGATGGCGGGAAGGATGAACCCGACCATTCGCTGCGTCGAGCCGGCTGCCTGCCCCAGCCTGACCAAGGGCGAATACCGCTACGACTTCGGCGACACCGCCGGGCTGACCCCGCTGATGAAAATGCACACCCTCGGGCACGACTTCATCCCCGAGCCGATCCACGCAGGGGGTTTGCGCTACCACGGTATGAGCCCGCTGGTCTCGCACATCTACCAGCTCGGCCTGGTCGAAGCCATCTCCATCCCGCAGACCGAGTGCTTCTCGGCTGCCCTACAGTTCGCCAAGGCTGAGGGCATCGTCCCGGCTCCCGAGCCGACGCACGCGCTGGCTGCCGCGATTCGTGAAGCGCTGGAGTGCAAGGAAACCGGTGAAGAGAAGGTCATTTTGACCGCCCTGTGTGGGCACGGCCACCTCGACCTGGCGTCCTACGAGCAGTACCTCAACGGCTCGATGACAGATTATGACCTTCCCGATTCCGACATCGCCCACGCCATGAAGGGTGTGCCCATCATCTAAGCGTCGCGGAGGTCACTGACACAC
>JBBSKS010000127.1:0-7252 GCA_038256095.1 Actinomycetales bacterium
GAGCTCGCGAGCCAACTGGCGGTAGGCCTCAGCCCCGCTGTGGGTGCTGGCGTAGGACGTGATGGGCTCAGCTGCCAACGTAGCGTCGGGGAACTTCACCGTGCGCGAGATCACGGTGTGGAAGACGCTGTCACCGAAGTGGTCAACCACGCTGCGGACGACTTCGCGCGAGTGCAGGGTCCGACCGTCATACATGGTGGCCAAAATCCCGTCCAGGCCCAGACCTGGGTTGAGCCGGTCAGTGATCTTCTCGATGGTCTCCACGAGCAGAGCCACGCCGCGCATGGCGAAGAATTCACACTCCAGCGGGATCATCACCCCGTGGGCGGCGGTCAGCGCGTTAACGGTCAGCAGGCCCAGCGAGGGCTGGCAGTCGATCAGGATGACGTCGTAGTCGTCCATCACCGGGCGAAGCACGCGGGTCAGCACCTGCTCGCGGGCGACCTCACCGACGAGCTGCACTTCAGCGGCCGATAGGTCGATGTTGGCGGGCACGACGTCGAGATTTGGGATGCGGGTGTGCTGGATGACGTCGCCGATGGTGTGACCGCGCTCGACCAGCAGGTTGTAGATCGTCACGTCGAGCTCGTGGGTGCGAATACCCAGACCGACGGAGAGCGCGCCCTGGGGGTCGAAGTCGACGACGAGCACCTTGCGGCCGTATTCGACCAACGCCGCACCCAAGTTGATGGTGGTCGTCGTTTTGCCGACGCCACCCTTCTGATTGCACATGGCGATGACGCGCGCGGGCCCATGGGAGTTCAGCGGAGGGGGTGTCCCGAAGTCAGGGAGCGGCCGCCCCGTGGGCCCGTCCTGACCCGACCCGGCGGCCTCGGTGCCGGGAAGTCGGTCGTGCTCTGCTCGAGCCCGGTCCGCCGAATGCGCGGTGTTCGTCTCGGATGTCACGTCTGTCTCAGCCCTGTCCATAGAAGAGGTCGGCCTCCCGCCGATCGGTTCGACCCTAACTGCCTCACCGACCAAGGGCTACCTGCCCCGCGGGTGGGATTGTGCATACACCTCGCGTAGGTGCTCGGTTGAGACATGAGTGTAGATCTGTGTGGTGGTGACCGAGGCATGCCCGAGCAGTTCTTGGACCACCCGGATGTCGGCGCCGCCCTCCAACAGATGGGTGGCAAACGAATGCCGCATCGTATGCGGGCTGATGACCTTGTCGATTCCTGCTCGCTGCGCGGCGCTTCGGATGATGGTGAACGCACTTTGGCGACTCAACCTCCCGCCACGTTGGTTGACGAACAGCGCCGGCGTCCCCTTCCCCGCCTTAACGAACTGAGGTCGTGCTCGTACCGTGTATGCGCGAAGGGCCTCAACGGCATACGACCCGATGGGCACGATGCGGACCTTTGAGCCTTTGCCGAAAAGCCGCACAGACGCCTCATCAGGGTCCAGGTCGACGTCGTCCACGTCGAGGCCGATGGCCTCGCTCACTCGGGCGCCGCACCCGTAGAGGACCTCCAGCAGCGCTCGGTCTCGTAGGGCCGCGCCGGTGTCGCCGATCGCGGCACCATCCAAGGTGGCTTCGACCTCGGCAGTGCTCAGGGTGCTGGGAAGACGACGGGTCGGGGTGGGGGGCGCAATAGTCGAGGCCGGATCGCTGACGGTGAGGCCCTCATCGGCCCAAAACGAGTGCAGAGCTCGCACGGCCACGACCGCTCGGGCCGCGGACGTTTTGGCCAGCGCAGGGTGGGTCTGGTCACCGAGGGTGAGCGAGGCTAAGAAGTCGTTCACCACCGGAGCGTCGACGCGCGCCGGTTCGTGGACTCCACGGTGGGCCAAGAAGCGCAGGTAGCGCGTGGTGTCGCGCCGATACGCAGCAATAGTGTTGCGGGCCAGGCCTCGCTCGATGATCAGGTGATCGAGCCACCGCTGCCGCGCAGACTCCATGCTGGCACCGATCGGCTCATCGTGGTCGTCAAAGTGGCCGTCACCGTCCGCTACGCATTGATCGTCAGTCTCGGGTGATGCCACCGACCCATTGTGTGCCCCAAGCGTCATGATGTCGGGATGTATTGGTATTCCGAGACTCCCGTAGCCCGCACTCGAGAAATCACGGCCGACCTCCTGGTGCTGGGTTGGGTCGTGGCTTGGACCCTTGTAGGCCGCTTCATTCACGGGGTCGTCAGTGCCCTCGGAGCCCCCGCAGATCCAATGCGGACCGCCGGCGACGCACTGACCGCGCGGATGCTGGATATCGCTGACCGGGTCACGGGCGTTCCGTTGGTCGGGGACGGTCTGCAGACTCCGTTCGCAGGGACCGCTGCGGTCGGCACCAACCTGACATCGGCCGCAAACCAACTGGAATCTTCGGTAGACCGAATGGCCCTCTGGCTCAGCCTTCTGACCGCTGGGACACCGATCGTCTTGGTGGTCGCCTGGTACGCGCTGCGCCGCTGGAACGGGATCGTGGCGGCCACGTCCCTGGCGGTATATCGGGATCGGCCTGAGCTGCAGGAACTCCTGGCTCTCCGAGCCTTGACGAGCCGCACCACGATCGAGTTGTCCTCGGTCAGCGACGACCCGCTCGGCGATTGGCGTAACGGGGACGTGAACGTCATTGCTGCGTTGGCAACCCTGGAACTGGATAATTCGGGATTGCGACCTGCCTCGACCTTCGAAACGTCCTAAGTACACGGGATGCAGCGGATCAGCCGTGACGGGCCCGTAGGACTTTTTCAACGTCGGCGAAGCTGAGGCCTTGGCTGCGTAGCAGCACCAACAGGTGGTAGACGAGGTCGGCGGACTCGCCCAGGAGATCGTCGTCAGTTTGGTCGCTCGCGACAGCGGCCAGGGCGGTTTCGACGCCTTCCTCGCCCACCTTTTGCGCGATCCGGCGCACCCCAGACTCGAACAAGCTGGTCGTGTACGACCCGGCGGGACGGTCGACATACCGAGTGGCAATCACCTCGTCGAGCTCGCCCACAAAGGCACCAACGGGCGCAGCGGCAGGGCCGGTGAAGCAGGACGTGGTGCCCGTGTGGCACGTCGGGCCAGCGGGTATGGCGTGCAGCAGCAACGTGTCGGCGTCGCAGTCCACCTCGACCCGCTGCACAGCAAGTGTGTTGCCGCTGCTCTCCCCCTTGACCCACGATTGGCCACGGCTGCGGCTGTAGAACGTCGCCAGACCGGTCTCGAGGGTCGCCCGGACTGCCGCTTCGTCGCAGTAACCGAGCATCAACACGTCACCCGTAGTCGCGTGCTGCACAACGGCGGGAAGCAGCCCGCCTTGCTTGTCGAAGGCCAAACTCTCGACCGTATGCGGATCGGGCAAACTCAGCGGAGCGGCTGCGGCATTGTCTGTGGCTGCGCTCATGCGGCGTGTCCTTCTTGAGGCTCGCGGATGACCAGCCCGGCGTCGGCCAGGGTGATCTTCAACGCGGAGATGGGAACGACCCCGGAGTGGAAGACACTCGCGGCCAGCGCCCCGTCCACGTCAGTTTGGGTGAAAACGTCAACGAAATGCTGCGCGTTGCCGGCACCCCCAGAGGCGATCAACGGCACCTGGCAGATCCCACGCACGGCCTGAAGCTGCTCGAGGTCGTATCCCGACTTCACACCGTCACTGCCCATGCAGTTCAGCACCACTTCGCCGGCACCGAGGCGCTGCACGGTGGCTACCCAGTCCAGGGTGGTGTCGCTCAGCGCAGTCGTAGCGTCGGGGTCTCCGGTCATTTGGCGGATCCGCCAGTGACCGTCGTCGTCGCGCAGGCTGTCTACGCCCACCACGACACACTGCACACCAAACGCCGTCGCCAACTCCGAAATCAGCTCGGGGCGTTGGGTGGCGGGAGTGTTGATAGAGATTTTGTCGGCCCCTGCGTGCAGGACGCGCCGAGCCTCCTCGACGGAGCGGATGCCGCCAGCCACACAGAAGGGGATGTCGATCTGGCGCGCCACCCGGCTGACCCACTCGGTGTCCACCGAACGGCCCTGGGGGCTGGCGGTGATGTCGTAGAACACCAACTCGTCAGCACCTTCAGCGCGGTATCGCTGAGCCAATTCCACGATGTCGCCCATATCCACGTGGTTGCGGAACTGGGTGCCCTTCACCACTCGACCGTCACGCACGTCGAGGCACGGGATGATCCGCCGGGCCACGCTCATCGGCGCTCCAGTTTCATCGCGTCCTCAACGGTGAGCCGTCCTTCGAGCAACGACTTGCCGAGAATGACTCCGGCACAGTTGCTCTTATCGCAGCCGCGCACGTCAGCCATGTCACGCACGCCGCCAGAGGCCTGAATCAGCAGGTCCGGCGAGGACATCGTCAAGAAGGTGTAAAGATGCGTGTTCGGCCCCGACAGCGTGCCATCGCGCCCAATGTCGGTGCACAACACGTGCTTGAGGCCCGATGCGGCATACCGATGAAGCATGGTGGGCAGGTCGGTGTCGGCCACCGAGGTCCACCCCGACACCGGCAAGACCCAGGAGCCCTTTTCGTCGGCCTTGGTGTCGAGCGCCACGGTCAGCTGGTCGGGGCCGAAGTGCTCCAACCAGCCCAACACCGTCTCGGGCTCACGGACCGCCATGGAGCCCACGACGACCCGGCTCGCCCCAGCGTCGAGGAGGCGTTGCACGTCATCAGCCGAGCGCACTCCCCCGCCGGTCTGGACCTGCAGGGTGGTGCCCGTCGCGATGTCGGACAGTAGCGGGGCCAGCGTGTAGCCGCCAGCGCGGGCAGCGTCTAGGTCGACCAAGTGCAGCCACTGAGCACCCGCGTTGGCGTAGTTACGCGCGAGGTCTAGTGGCTCCCCGGCATACTTGGTCTCTTTGTCGTAGTCGCCCTTGTGCAGGCGCACGACGCCGCCGCCGCGGATGTCCAGGGCGGGGTAGATGGTGAATTCACTCATCGACTGCCTCCGAAATGAAGTTGGCTAACACGGTTGCGCCCACGGCCGCCGAACGCTCAGGGTGGAATTGCGCGCCCCAGCGATTGCCGTTGCGCACCACCGCCGCATAGTCCCGGCCGTGCCAGGTGCTGGCGAGGGTCGCACTGGTGATGGGCGCTGCAAAGGAGTGCACGAAATAGGCTCGATCCCCGTCGCTGAGGCTACGGATGAGGGGGTCCTGCCGGTCAAGGCTCAGCGTATTCCACCCCATGTGCGGAACTCGAACGTCTTTGCCGGGCGTAATTGCGACAACGGTGCCCTCAATCATCCCTAAGCACTCGACTCCGCCGTCCTCTTCGCTGCCGTCAAACAGCAACTGCATGCCTAGGCACACGCCTAAAAGCGGTTGCGCCAAGTCACGCAGCACACCAACGAGATCGGCGTCGTGCAAGCGGGCCATGCCTTGGGCAGCCGCTCCGACGCCCGGCAAGATGACCCGGTCGGCGGCTCGAATGACGGCCGCATCACTAGTGAGTTCGCACGAGACGCCCAGACGTTCTAGCGCAAAACTCACCGAGGCAATATTGGTGCCGCCAGAGTCGACAAGGACCACGCTGGGACCGCTCACAGAACACCCTTGGTGCTCGGCAGGTCGGTGCCGGTGGCGGCGATGCCCTGGCGTAGGGCCCGGGCCACGGCCTTGAAACCGACCTCGATCTGGTGGTGGGCGTTGCCGGGCGAGATGCTCAGGTGCAAGGTGCAGCGCATCGCGTCGGCGAAGGAACGCCAGAAGTGCCCGACCATCTCGGTCGGTAGGTCGCCGACCTTCTCGCGGTCAAACTCGCCTTCGAACACGAAGAAGGGTCGACCGGACAGGTCGATCGCGGCGGTTGCCTGAGCTTCGTCCATGGGCAGCGTGAAGCCGTAGCGTCCGATGCCGCGCTTGTCGCCCAGGGCCGTACGAATGGCCTCCCCGACGGCCAAAGCGATGTCCTCGACGCTGTGGTGCTCGTCGATGTGCAAGTCGCCGTCGCAGGCGACGGTGAGGCTGAAGCCGCCGTGCTTGGCCAACTGCTCGAGCATGTGGTCGAGAAATCCAACGCCCGTCGCGATATTGCTGTGGCCGCCGCGGTCCAGGTCGACACTGACGTCGATGATCGTCTCGGAGGTGGCGCGACGTACTGAGGCAGTACGGGGCTTGGTGACGAGCTCATGGGCGATGCTCGGCCAGTCGGTCACCCCGATCAGGTATGCCGGGATGCCCAGGTTGGCGGCAAACTGCGCGTCGGTCTCACGGTCGCCGACCATGGCGCTGGCTGCCCAGTCGATGCTGCGGTCTTTGAGCAGACCGGTCATCAGCGCGGTGCCCGGCTTGCGGGTCGGGGCGTTGTCCTCGGGCATCGTGACGTCGATGATCACGTCGCGGAAGGTGATGCCCTGACTGGCGAGCACCGACATCATCAGGTCGTGCGGACCCTGAAAATCCTCCGTCGGGAACGACTCGGTGCCTAAACCGTCCTGGTTGCTGACCATGACAAACGACCAGCCAGCGTCCCGCATACGCAGCAGCGCGGGGATAACGTCGGGCACGAACTTGACCTTGTGTAGCGCGTCGACCTGCTGGTCTTCGGGCTCTTCGATCAGGGTGCCGTCACGGTCGATGAACAGAACGGGGCCGGGCATCGAGCTCATGAATTCCTCTCGGGAGGGGTCAAAGGGTCTAGCGCTAGGGCCAGCGCGTCAAGGTCATCGGATGTGCCGACGCTGATGCGCACGGCGTCGGACAGGCCGGGAAGATGTCGCATGTCGCGGATGGCAATGCCCCGATGTCGGACCGCCTCGATCAGTCGATCCGGTGCTGAGGTGCGGGCAAGCACAAAGTTGGCTTGGCTGTCGTAGACGCACTTCACGCCGCGTGCCGCGCTGACGATCTCGGTCAGTCGATAGCGCAAGTCCACGGTCGCCTCGACCCGGATGGCGGTGTCGGCCAGCGATGCGTGGCTCAGCGCTTCGATGGCGACGTCCACCGCTGGGGTTGGCAGCGGGTAGGGCGCTTGTACCCGCCGCATCACGGCGATCAGGTCGGGGTGGGCGATGAGTGCTCCAATGCGGGCACCGGCGAGGCCGTGAGCCTTCGACATCGTGCGAAGCACCGCGAGCGTCGGGTGGGCGGCGACCGCAGAGATCGCCGAGCCCTCGTCGGCGAACTCGACGTACGCCTCGTCCAGCACCACCATCGCCGCGTCGGCGATCTCGTCGGCGAGTGCGAGCACGTCGTAGAGGTCGACGACGGACCCGGTGGGGTTGCCTGGGGATGCGAGGAAGACGATGCGGGCACCCGTGGAGCGGACGGCAGACGCCACGGCTTCGAGGTCGTGCTCGAAACCGGTGCCGGTGTCGTGCTGAGGCAC
>JBBSKS010000128.1:0-7219 GCA_038256095.1 Actinomycetales bacterium
AATACATCTCGGTCCGCTCGGCCCGAGAACTGATCGTGGCCTCCGGCCCCGGGGCTGACTCGGCCACGGCCATCGCTTCTGGGGACGTGTCGGCGGCCAACGTTTCGTTGATCTACCGCGCGCGGGGTATGAGCGCCAGCGAGGCGGCCGCAGCGACCCAAGAGACAGTCGAGTCGGGGGCTGCTCCGGTCGCCCCATCGGCAAGCAATCACCACGTGGTGGGTCAGGCGTGGGGGGCGGCCTCTTCGAGTTTCTGCTTCTTCGCCAGCGGCGCCCTCATCCCTATCGTGCCGTACCTCTTTGGCCTGTCCGGGGCAGCAGCACTCTTCACGGCCATTGCGCTCGTTGGCCTCGCGTTGGTGACGACCGGCGCGGTGGTGGGCCTGCTCTCCGGAGCGGCGATCGGGCCACCAGCCCTACGTCAACTGAGCATTGGGTATGGCGCAGCGGCGGCGACCTATCTGCTCGGCTTAGCCTTTGGGGCAGCCGGGGTGGGCTAGAACTGCGTTGACCCTTGGCCCTTCAGATCCAGCACCGTCATCCCGCCACCGGCGCCGAACTTCTCGATGTGTCCGATATACATCGCGCGCCCGGCATCGTTGAGCAGGCCGTCATGGATGGGCACAACCTTGGTTGGGGCTAGTCGTTGCACGAAGGCCAGCGTGTCGGCCACCGATGCCCATGGGGCGTTGATGGGCACGCACAGCACGTCGAGGTCGTTGAGCGCCTCGTGCTCGACGTCGAGAGCATCGCCGGGGTGGAAGAGGGACGGATGGCCGTGGCATGTGAGCACCACACCGATGTTGTCGGGGCGGGGGACACCGTCATGGATGAGCGCGTGCTTGTGCCCCACCGGTAGGACGGTGACCGCACCGAAGGTCAAGGCCTGGCCAGACTGCATACGCTGAATGCGGTTGCCGAGTTGCGGCTCCGAGCTTTTGAGCCGATCCCCTGCCTCGCTTTCGAGCCATAACTCCGCTTTGGGGTTGTCGCGCAGCAAGGCCGGGATTGCCGGCGGATTCAGGTGATCGGGGTGCGTGTGAGTCACCAGGATTGCGCTCAGGTCGCGCACCCCCTCGACGTCGGAAAAGCTGCCCGGATCGATCAAGACGCGAGTCCCGTCGACGTCGACGAGCAGGCAGGAATGGCCGAGATGAGTCAGGTGCATGAGCCACACGGTATGCGCCAGGCACGATTGTGGCGAGGGGCTGCGTAACATGTGCGCTCGTGGAGTTCCTCAATAGCCTGCAGCCGACGCACGACCTGACCTACAGCGACGTGTTCATGGTGCCGTCGCGTTCGGCTGTGACCTCGCGGCTCGACGTTGACCTCAGCACGCACGACGGGGTGGGCACCACCGTTCCCCTCGTCGTCGCCAACATGACCGCTGTCGCGGGTCGCCGGATGGCCGAAACCGTGGCGCGCCGAGGCGGGGTCGCGATCCTGCCGCAAGATATCGCGGTCGAGATGATCGCTCGCAGTGTGCAGCGGGTCAAGGGGTGCCACCCGATCTACGAAACCCCCATCACGATCGCGCCGCAGGCACCTGTGGCCGAATTGCTGTCGATTATGGGCAAGCGCGCGCATGGTGCGGCGGTCGTCGTTGATGGTCGCCGCCCGGTAGGGGTGATCACCGAGCGCGACTGCGTCGAAGTCGACCGGTTCGCGCAGGTCAAAGACGTGATGAGGGATTGTGAGCTCACGCTGGCACCGGGCACGGGCGAGCGCGAGGCTTTTGCGGCGCTCGATGCTGCCCACCTAGACCTGGCCCCGGTGGTCGGCGACGGTGAACTCTTGGGGGTGCTAACCCGCACAGGGCTGGTGCGTTCGGCGATCTATTCTCCGGCGCTGGATGCCCAGGGGCGTCTGCTGGTCGGGGCTGCGGTCGGCATCAACGGTGACGTCGTCGCCCGTGCTGCCGCGGTCTTGGCTGCTGGGGTCGACGTGTTGGTCGTGGACACGGCTCACGGTCACCAGGACAAGATGATCGAGGTGTTGCCGCTGGTGGTGGCAGCACGTGATGAGCACTTGGCTGCGACCGGGGTGCGGGTGCCTGTGGTCGCTGGCAACGTCGTCGCGGCTGCCGGTGCCCGTGATTTGGCTGCTGCGGGGGCCGACATCATCAAGGTCGGGGTCGGGCCGGGGGCCATGTGCACCACGCGGATGATGACCGGTGTGGGCCGTCCCCAGTTCTCCGCGGTGCTCGAATGCGCAGTTGCCGCGCGTGAGGCCGGGGCGACGGTGTGGGCTGATGGGGGAGTGAAGTATCCGCGCGACGTCGCACTTGCGCTGGCCGCTGGGGCGGGTTCGGTGATGATTGGATCGTGGTTTGCTGGGACTCACGAGTCACCCGGGGACCTGATGCGCGATGCCGATGGGCGGCTCTACAAAGAGAGCTTCGGGATGGCTTCGGCTCGCGCGGTGCGTAACCGCACGCGTGACCGTTCAGCCTTTGACCGGGCCCGCTCGGCGCTCTTCGAGGAAGGCATCTCATCGTCCAAGATGTACCTCGACCCGCAACGCAGCGGGGTCGAAGACGTCATCGACCAGATCATCTCGGGTGTGCGCAGCGCCTTCACGTATGCCGGGGCACCAGATATCGCGAGCTTCCAGGATCGCGTCGTGGTCGGCATGCAGGGGGCCTCCGGGTATGACGAGGGAAGGCCCCGCCACACCTCCTGGTGACCGCCCGCCCCCAGTTCGCTCGACGCAGTAGGGACCCCACGGGCTAACTCCGAGGAGTCGCTCGAGTCAGGGCCGCCTCAATGAGTGACCTCACGTGCTCCGGGCGCTTGAGGTCCGCCCAGACCAAGCGGACGACCTCGAACCCGAGGGCTCTGAGCCGGTCCTCACATGGCTTCTCCCGCACAAGGGCGTGATGGATTACCGCGCCCGTTGCATCTGCCGGTGACTCGGATGCGCTGTCGGCCAAGGCTGCAGCGACTGCGGCCACCGCGTGACCCTGTCTGCACGTGCAGGCAGCAAGCATTCTCGTGACGTCTTGATCGGTAACCATGCCCTCGGGCAAACCGGCATCTAAGAGGACAACGCGCTGCTTGATGCCGTGGTGAGCGGCCACCCCGAGAAGGGCAAAAGCTGGCTTGAGCATCCGTAGACCCTTCCGAGTGTCGAAGACTGCCGCTGGAAGTCGGGTGTGCAGAGTCGCCGAAGCGCTCTGGCGTCGTTGACCGTGCCCCTCCCTGACCACGTGGACACGTTTCGGCACTAACCCTCACTCGTTGCGCTCCGATAAGCCTGACCGCCTGCATACGCGCCGCGGGCGACTCGAAGCAGCTCGCACCGCGCTTCGAGCCGCTGGAGGTCTTTGGGTCCAATGCCACGTGCCGCGCCGATCGCGCTGGTGATGACGTGGTGGTGGGAGTCGAAGAGCGTCTGACATGAGGGGTGCATTCCCACACGATCGCCACTTCGCGCCTTGCCTACGTTGTGAACGGCCGTGCCTGTGGACGACCGGGACTGAACTATCGGCCTGTGGGCAGAATACCGGGCTATATGGCGATGATTCGTCCACAAGGCGATGGATGCCGAGGGTGTGCGGGAACCGGGGGGAGAAAGGTCAGGACTAACTGCTTGGTGCGGATCTGCGCCAACGCTGCATGAGCGTGGCGGCCTCTTTGCCCGGATGCGACGCGGACATCACGTCTCCGTTGGCGATCTTGAACTCAATCCGAGCAGGGTCGCTGCTGCTCGGCATCGGCCGCATCGTCATGACGTGCCGCCACGGGGTGCGAGCGCTGCGCATGAATAAGCGATGGCGAAGCAGACCCTCTGCATCGGCTGAGGCGCGGCTCACCCACATAATGGAACTGACGATAGCCCCGCCAGCAAAGGCGAAGAAGATGATCACGGCGCTGCTGTCGTCGAGGACGATCGCCGCCCCGATGATCAAAATGATCTCGATGATCGTAATGACCACCATCATGATCGAAAGCCCCACTCTGCTGAGGTTGAGCTTGATGTATTCAGCAGATGCCATGCGCAGAATCTTAAGCGCGGTGGTGACTGGCTAACCACGCCGCGCCGATGATCCCCGCCTCATTGCGTAGCTGAGCGGGCACGATGGGCGCGCGCAGATGCAGCAGGGGCAGGAACTTCTCGGACTTTTTGGACACGCCACCACCGACGATGATCAGGTCAGGCCACAGTAGGTCTTCGATGTGCCCGTAGTAGCGCTGCAGCCGGTCGGCCCACTCCTCCCACTCCAGATCTTCCTTGTCGCGGACGCTCTCAGCTGCCCGAGTCTCGGCGTCGTGACCATCGAGCTCGAGGTGCCCGAACTCGGTGTTCGGTAGCAGCTCGCCGTTCAAGAACAGCGCAGTCCCGATCCCAGTGCCGAGCGTTGTGAGCAGCACCGTTCCGTTGTTGCCCTGACCCGCGCCGTAGTGCATCTCAGCGGCACCGGCTGCGTCGGCGTCGTTGACCACCATGGTTTGACGGCCCAGCACATCACTGAAGAGTTCCTCGGCGTTGGTGCCGATCCACGCCTGGTCGATGTTCGCCGCGGTACGAACGGTTCCGTGGTGCACCACCGCTGGCACGGTCACCCCGATCGGGCTCTTCTTGCCGATGTCGTCTTCAAACTTGTCGACGATTTCCGCCACGATCTTCGCAACGGCCTCGGGGGTAGACTCCTTCGGGGTGTCGATCCGCTCGCGGTCTTTGGCGAACTCGCCCTTCTCGAGGTCGACGGGGGCGCCCTTGATGCCGCTGCCGCCGATGTCGATTCCTAGCACGTGGTCCTTAGACAAGGCGTACTCCTTAGAGGGTCGGTTCTAGCCGGGATGGTGCAAACAAAGTCAGGGCAGCGTAAGGATCTCGGCGCCGCTGGCGGTGATCAGCAGCGTATGTTCAAACTGGGCTGAGCGCAGGCCGTCCTGCGTCACGATGGTCCAGCCATCGTCCCATTCGTCCCATTCGGGCGTGCCGAGGTTCAGCATCGGCTCGATGGTGAAGGTCATGCCTTCCTCGATCAGGATGTCGTGCTCCGGGGCGTCATAGTGCGGGATAACGAGCCCGGAGTGGAAGGCCTGCCCCACGCCGTGCCCGGTGTAGTCACGCACAACTCCGTAGTCGAAGCGCTTGGCATAGGACTCGATGACCCGGCCGATGACGTTGACGGCCCGCCCAGGCTTTGCCGCATTGATCGCCCGGCGTAGGGCCTCTTCGGTGCGCTCGACCAGCAACCGGGACTCTTCGTCGACGTCCCCGACCAGGAAGGTCGCATTGTTGTCGCCGTGCACCCCGTGGACGTATGCGGTGATATCGACGTTGCAAATGTCGCCATCGTGCAAGGGACGATCGTCGGGGATGCCGTGGCAGATGACCTCGTTGACGCTAGTGCACAAAGATTTGGGGAAGCCGCGGTAGCCCAGCGTTGACGGGTACGCACGGTGGTCCAACAAGAACTCGTGGCCGACGCGGTCGATCTCGGCGGTGGTGACCCCGGGAGCAATAGCCTCGCCGCACGCCTTGAGCGCCTGGGCTGCAATCCGGCCAGCAATGCGCATAGCCTCGATGGTTTCGGCGTCTTTGACTTCGGAGCCAGTGAAGGGCGTGGGAGCTGGGCGGCCAACGTACTCAGGGCGGGGTATGTCGGCCGGAACCTTGAGCACCGGTCCCACCCGACCGGGGGCTATGGCGTCGAAGTGGTGAGATGCACTGCGCGACGCAGCGGGAGCAGAAGCCATACCGTGGAGTCTAAAGGTCGGGCCAGAAGGGTTCGAGCCGAGGAACGGTGAGGTGGAGGACGAGATGAAGTACTGGTTTAACGTCGAGTCAAAGTCAGTCGAAGCGCACGATGACCCTGACCGCTCGCGTGTCGAGAATCTGCTCGGCCCCTACGACACCGAGGCTGACGCTCAAGCGGCGCTGGAGACGGCGGCGGCCCGCACCAAAGAGTGGGACGACGAGGACGAAGATTGGGACAACGCCAACTCGGACCACTCTCAATAACGCTCGAGCGAGGGGTCGAGGAAACGTATTGGCTAGCGCAACTGCGTCAGCGACGTAACTTCGGCAGCACCTGCTCGGCGAAGACGTCGATCCACTCGCGCTGGTTGCGCCCCACATTGTGTAGATAGATCCGGTCGAAGCCGAGGTCCACATACTTCTGTAGATGTGCGCGGTGGACGTCAGGGTCGGAGGAAATCACCATCCGACCTTCGAAGTCCTCCGGACGCACCAGCGCAGCCATGGCCGCAAAGTCGTGCGGTGATCGAATGTCGGCCTTCGCGAACTTCATCCCACCGTTGGGCCATTGCGTCATGGCGTTGGCCAGCGCCTCTTCGTCGGTGGGCGCCCAGGAAAGGTGTACCTGCAGCACCTTCGGCATCACGTCGGGGTCCTTGCCAACCTCGCGCGCACCGTGAGCGAAGCGGTCGAACAAACCCGAGATCTTCTCCAGGGGAGCGCCGACGGTGATGATGCCGTCGGCAAACTTGCCAGTCTTCTTGGCGTTGATCGGCCCCGCGGTGGCCACCAGGATGGGCGGTGCCTGCTCGGGCATGGTCCATATGCGCGTGGTCTCCATGGTGAAGAACTCGCCCTGGTGCTTGATGTCTTTGCCCTCGGCGCTGGCGGTGTAGAGGTTGTTGATGATCTCGATGGCCTCGAACATCCGCCGCGATCGAGCGCCCGCCTCGGGCCAATAGCCACCGATGACGTGCTCGTTCAGGGCCTCGCCAGCCCCAACGCCGAGCCAGGACCGGCCCGGGTTCATCGCCTCCAACGTGGCGGCGGCTTGGGCGACCAGCGCCGGGTGCATCCGAAAACTTGGACATACGACCCCGGGCCCGAGGTCGCCGGTGGTGTGCTCGCCGACTGCGGCCAGCACGTTCCAGACAAACGCCGACTGCCCCTGCGCGGGCACCCACGGTTGAAAGTGATCGGCCGCCATACACCCCGAGAACCCTTTGGACTCGGCGTATGCCGTGAGGTCCACGGCCTCCCGCGGGTGAAACTGCTCGAGCATTGCCGCGTAGCCGATCGTCAGTCCACTCATCGGCCCAGAGTATGCCGACCGCTCGGGTCGGCTTGGGGTGGCGGGTGACTAAGTGGGCGATGGCGCGTAGTGGGAAACGGCTGCGTAGGTTGTCACGCGTGGATGACCTGATGGCCGAGAAGGTGCTGATTGTGGTGGAGCGCATCCCTTGCGGGTCGGTCGCTTCCTACGGGGATATTGGCGGCATCGTGGGGATTG
>JBBSKS010000129.1:0-7173 GCA_038256095.1 Actinomycetales bacterium
GCCCTCCTCGATCCCGAACAGCAAGTTCAGGCCGAAGTTCAGTTGGACAACCCCAATGCCCAGGCTGGTGGCCACTCCGAAGATGGTCCCGAGCACCGCGGCGGTGTCCACGGTGTGACCCAACGCGCCGTTGATGCGCTTGCCAAAGAGGGGATACAAGGCCGAGCGCACCGCCAACGGCAGGTTGCGGCGGTAGGCGAAGTAGGCCAGCGCCATACCCATCAATGCGTACATCGCCCACCCGGTGATGCCGTAGTGGAACAGCGTCCATACCGTTGCTTCCCGAGCGGCTTCTACGGTGCTGCCCTCGCCCACCGGTGGGGCGATGTATTGCGTCACCGGCTCGGCCACCGAGAAAAACATCAGGTCGGTCCCGATGCCGGCAGCAAAGAGCATCGCTGCCCACGAGAAGGTGCTGAACTCAGGTTTGGAGTGATCAGGCCCCAACTTAATGCGCCCGTATTTCGAGATACCGAGGAAGAGTACGAACAACAACACGACCGTGGCTAGGGCGATGTAGAACCAGCCAAACCACGAGCCGACATACCCCACCAACGACCCGATCCGGGCCTCTGCGGCCTCGGGCCAGATGATCAACCAGGCGGCCACCAAGACGGTGCCGGTGATCGAGGCACCGAACACGATGGGATTTACGCTCGCGGCGCGCAGCGGTCGTCCCGACGAGGCCTCCGGTGGGGGCGGCCCGTCCGTTTTTTCGCGGTTGTCGAGACTCATGCCACTCTCCTTCGTTGTTTAGGCGAGCCGTTTCGTCGGCGTACCAGCCCGGGCGCCGGCCGCGCTCGGGGGATCGGTGGTGGCATCCCAGGCATCGTTGCGAGGATCGCCAGGAGGGAAGAGCGGAAGGCCCTTGCCGTGCTGGTAGAACGGCACCGGCGTGGCGGGCAGGGTGGTGTTGCCAGCGATGAGGTCGGCAGCGCGCTCGGCCACCATCATCACTGGCGCGTAGATGTTGCCGTTGGTGACGTAGGGGAAGACGGAAGCATCGACGACGCGCAAGCCCTGCACGCCGTGTACTTCCATGGTGTCGGGGTTGACGACCGCCATGGGGTCCTCGCTACTGCCCATCTTGGCCGTGCACGAGGGGTGAAGCGCGGTCTCGGCGTCGGCAGCAACCCAATCGAGAATCTCCTGGTCGGTCTGCACCGACGGCCCGGGAGAGATCTCGCCGCCACTGAAGGCGGAGAACGCGGGCTGCTCCAAGATGGTCCGGGCCGCTCGCACCATCTCGATCCACTCTTGGCGATCGGTCTCAGTGGACAGGTAGTTGAACTGGATCGCCGGGTGCTTCAACGGGTCGCGGGAGCGGATGAGCACCGAGCCGCGACAGTCGGAAAACATCGGGCCAATGTGGACCTGATAGCCGTGCTCACTGGCCGGGCGAGACCCGTCGTAGCGGATGGCGATCGGCAGGAAGTGGAACATCTCGTTGGGGTAGGCCACCGTGTCGTTGCTGCGGATGAACCCGCCGGCTTCGAAGTGGTTGGACGCACCGACTCCGCTGCGCAAGAACAGCCACTCGGCGCCGATCCGCGGCTTGTGCTTGTGGGCCAGCCACGGAGCGATGGATACCGGCTGCGTGCTCTCGTGCTGGATGTAGACCTCAAGGTGGTCCTGCAGGTTTTGCCCTACTCCCGGCAGCTCTACCAGCGGGTCAATCCCGACGCTGCGCAGGTGGTCGGGTTCGCCGATGCCCGTGAGTTGCATTAGTTGCGGGGTGTTGAAAGCCCCGCCGCACAAGATGACTTCACCAGCGCTCGCGCTGCGCTTGGCTTTGCCGGCCACGAGATAGTCCACCCCGGTCACCCGGGTGCCACTGGTATGCAGACCGCTCACCTGAGCGAGCGTGCGCACGGTGAGGTTGGGACGCTTCATGACGGGGTGTAGATAGGCCCGCGCAGCGGACAACCGGCGGCCGCGATAGACGTTGCGGTCGAATTTGGCGAAGCCCTCCTGGCGGTATCCGTTGACATCGTCAGTGAGCGGGTAGCCCGCCTCCTGCACAGCCTCGAAGAACGCACCGAACAACGGTGACGTGGCCGGGCCGCGCTCCAACTTCAACGGACCTGAGCCACCCCGCCAGGTGTCTGCACCGGCGAGCGTGGTTTCCATCCGCTTGAAGTACGGCAGGCAGTGCGCGTAGTCCCAGTCGGACATGCCGGGTTCGGCCGCCCAACGCTCGTAATCCAGCGCATTGCCGCGCTGGAAGATCATCCCGTTGATGCTGCTGGAGCCGCCCAGCACTTTGCCGCGCGCGTGTTCCACCCGGCGACCCCCCATAAAGGCCTCCGGTTCGGTCTCGTACTTCCAGTCGTAGAAGCGGCTGCCGATCGGGAAGGGCAGCGCGGCCGGCATGTGAATGAAGGGGTCAATACGAGCGTCGTTGCGGCCCGCTTCCAACACTAGGACAGAGGTCGAGCGATCAGCGCTGAGACGGTTTCCCAGCGCAGACCCAGCCGACCCGCCGCCCACGATGATGTAGTCGAAATGGTTTGCCGACGGCGACATATGCAACTCCTCAGAAGTCAGTTGTTCCGATATTAGTCGCGGTCCGCGAACCACTGAGCGCGAGCCGGTCGAGTGTTGTGCCAAATGTGCTTGATTTCCTGGTACTCCTGGAGCCCAGCGCGTCCCAACTCGCGCCCGATCCCGGACTGTTTGAAGCCGCCCCACTCAGCAGCAGGCACGTACGGGTGGTAGTCGTTGATCCAGATCGTTCCGTGACGCAGGCGCCCGGCGACCCGCTCGGCGCGGCCCGCGTTCTCGGTCCATACGGCCCCGGCGAGTCCATAAATGGTGTCGTTAGCGATCGTAACGGCGGCGTCTTCGAGAGCGTCCGAGTCCTCACCTGAGAACGTCTCCACCGTGACCACAGGCCCAAAAGACTCGTCGTGCACGCAGTCCATCTCACGGGTGCACCCATCGAGGATGGTCGGCAAGTAGTAACACCCCGACGACAGCCCCGCGCCCTCTGGGGCTGAACCGCCAACCAACAGGTGCGCCCCGTCAGCGACGGCAGCCTCCACATAGGCGTGAATCTTTTGGCGGTGGGCCTCGCTGATCAGCGGCCCAGTCTCCGCTTCCTCGTCGAACGGACCACCCAGGCGTATGCCGCCCGCTCGGCGGACCAACTCGGTGACAACCTGATCGTGGATCGATTCCTCGACGATCAAACGTGACCCGGCCGAGCAGACCTGACCGGAGTCCAGGAAGATCGCCGTCAGCGCGTTGTCGATCGCGGCGTCGAGATTGGCGTCGGCGAAGATGACGTTCGGGTTTTTGCCGCCGAGTTCAAGGGCAATGCGCTTCACGGTTGGCGCGGCGGCCGCCATGATCGCCCGCCCCGTCTCCACGCCACCGGTGAATGACACCAGGTCGACATGCGGAGACGTTGTCAGTGGAGCACCGACCGCAGCACCTGCGCCCAGCACGAGGTTTCCCACGCCAGGCGGCATACCTGCATCAGTCAGGGCCTGCATCATCCAGATGGCGCTCGACGGCGTGAGCTCGCTGGGCTTCAAGACGAATGTGTTGCCTGCGGCCAGCGCTGGTGCCACCTTCCAGGAGGTCTGCAGCAGAGGGAAGTTCCACGGGGTGATGAGCGCGCAGACACCCACCGGCTCGTGCACGATCCGACTCGCGACACCTCGCATACCGGTGTCGACGACGCGGCCAGCATCCGAGCCAGCCAGGTCGGCAAAGTGGCGGAACACCGAGACCACGTCGTCCATGTCGATCCGCGACTCGACGAAGCGTTTGCCGGTGTCTAGCGACTCGAGCCGGGCCACCTCGTCACGAGAGGCCTCGAGCGTGTCGGCAAACTTTCGCAGCACGCCGGAGCGTTCTCCTGCCGTGGTGGAGCGCCACGGGCCGCTGTCGAAGGCCTCGCGGGCCGCCCACACCGCGCGCTCCGAGTCTTGTACGTTGCCCTCGTCCACGGTCACCACATGAGTGCCATCGGCCGGGCACGTAATCGTCCTGGTGCCGCCGCCGCTGGATGCGCGCCATTGGCCTGAGATAAACAGTTCCGCCATGCTGGTCACCCTAGCCAAATTTCGCTGCCTCCAACAGGACGGATCACGTATGTCGACCCTTGAGTTTCCGGCCGAGTTCCTGTGGGGATCGGCCACGGCCGCCTACCAAATTGAAGGCGCCAGCAGCGAAGACGGACGCACCGATTCCATCTGGGACACGTTCGCTCGTCAGCCGGGGGCAGTGCTGGGCGGTGACGACGGCTCGGTGGCGTGCGATCACTACCACCGGTATGCCGGCGACGTGGATCTCATGGGTGACATGAACCTCAGCGGGTATCGCTTCTCGGTGTCCTGGGCCCGAGTGTGCCCCGACGGTGGGCCGGTCAATCCGGCAGGCCTCGACTTCTACGCCCGACTGGTCGACGCGCTCATGAGCCGCGGGATCGTGCCGTGGATAACGCTTTATCACTGGGATCTGCCGCAAACCCTCGAAGACGCAGGCGGGTGGGCCAACCGCGATACGGCATACCGATTCAGGGACTATGCCGCCGTAGTGCACGAGGCGCTAGGGGATCGGGTGAACTTCTGGACGACGCTGAACGAGCCGTGGTGTTCGGCTTTCTTGGGATACGGCAGCGGTCATCACGCGCCCGGACGCACCGACGGCAGCGACGCCCTGCGGGCCGCCCACCACCTCATGCTCGGCCATGGGCTTGCGACCCAGGAGCTGCGCTCGCGGGACGAGACCTTGTCGCTGGGGTTGACGCTGAACTTCACTGACATTGCTCCGGCCACAAACTCCGAGGCCGATCACGACGCTGCTCGGCGGATCGATGGCCTGTCCAACCGGTATTTTGCCGACCCGATCTTGACCGGTGAGTACTCGGCTGACGTGATGGACGATGTCACCTCGCTGTGGCCCGCGGATCTGGTGCACGACGGTGACCTAGACATCATTTCGACTCCCATTGACGTGTTGGGGGTCAACTATTACTTCGGGACGGCCGTGAGCGGGGGTGGGTTGACCGATCCGGACACCATCGCGGAGGCTGCTGCGAAGGCGCGCCTGGGGGAGCCGTCGCCCAATCCCGGTTCGGAGCACGTCAAGGTTGTCTCTCGCGGACTGCCGGTGACCGATATGGGGTGGGAGGTCGTGCCGGATGCTCTCGAGGCCCTGCTCCTGCGCCTGTATGACGACTACACCGGCGAGTTGGGGGTAGCGCTGTACGTCACCGAGAATGGTGCGGCTTACGCCGACGAGCCCGATGAACACGGCTTTGTCAACGATCAGGACCGGATCGCCTACGTGCGCTCACACTTGCAAGCTGTGCACAACGCGATGGAGGCCGGCGCCGACATTCGGGGCTATTTCCTGTGGTCGCTGATGGATAACTTCGAGTGGGCCTTTGGTTACAGCAAACGTTTCGGCATCGTGCGGGTCGACTACCCGACCGGCGAGCGCATCCCTAAGGCCAGTGCACAGTGGTACGCCGAGGTGGCCGAGCACGGCGTCGTGCCCGCGTGAGAATCGACCCGGCCAGCGCTACCCCGGTCTTTCAGCAGATCTGCGACGCGATCCTGGCCGATGTGCGCGACGGCACGATCGTCCCGGGGACGCACCTACCTCCGGTGCGGCATCTTGCTGCCGAGTTGGAGGTCGCGGCCAACACGGTGGCCAAGGCGTATAAGCAACTCGGAGCCGAAGGGCACGTCCAAACTCATGGCCGCAACGGGACAGTTGTGCTGCCACCGGGGCAGCGCGGTGTCGGCGATGTGAGCTCCGGCGCGGCGGCCGACTTCGTGGCCGCCGCGCAACGGCAAGGGCTGACCCTCAACGAAGCGATCGGTCTGTTACGCCGTAGTTGGTGACTAGGTCGTGGTTTCGTCCAGCATGGTCTGCAACCGACTCATCGCGACAGCGCCGGCGATGGGCCCGAATGCCAACATGATCGTGGCGGCGGGCCACCCGGCGAGGTCAACGACCACGGGCACCGCCTGAATCGTCACGATGGTCAACGCGAACCCGATCGCGGTCTGCAAGGTCAGTGCGGTGCCGACGTAGCGAGGGTCGACCACGTCGGCCACACAACTAGAAAACAGGCCCGAGTCGGCAATGACCGATGCTCCCCAGAGCGCCAAGATCGGCACCACGAGGTAGGGGGAATTGCCAAACGCGAGCGCCGCGAGCAGGCAGCAGGTTGAACTGATACGCATGGCCCATCCGGCGACCGCCGCTCGCCCGTAACGATCGCCGAGCGCGCCGCCGGTCAGGCACCCGACGACACCGCCGACGCCAATGACCGTGAACGAAATAACCCCGACCAGTGAGCGCGACGCGTCGGAGCCAGTAGAGGCGCTCAAGGTGGCCGCGACGTATGCCGGGATCCACGTCCACACCGCATACAGCTCCCACATGTGGCCGAAGTAGCCAAGGTTGGCCAGTCGTGGCCCGCGCTCGGCGAAGAGGGTAAAGATGTAGCGGGGGTTGAACGGGGGAGCCGGCCTGGTCAGGGGGCCGCTGCGGGCGAACCTCCAGGCGAGCGCAGCACCCATGACGGCGAGCATCGCAGCGACCACGAGAACAGCACGCCAGGGGAGGGCGGTAAAACTGTTGATCAGCTGAGGCAGAGCACTGCCCACGGTGAGGGCCCCGATGAGCACCCCGAGGGCCCACCCGCGGCCGGTGGTGAACCACGAGGTCATCATCTTCAAACCCGTGGGATAGACGCCAGCGAGGGCAACCCCGGTGACGAAGCGCAACGCCACGGCGGGCCACAGCGAGTCGACGGCCATCGCGATGACTCCTGTGCTCGCAGCAGCGACCGTGGCCGAGACCGCCATCACACGGTGGGCGGGGAAAATGTCGGAGACGTTGAACGCGGCCGACGCCAAAGCACCGACGACGAATCCGACTTGCACGGCCACCGTCAGCAGGGTGGACTCGCCCGTGCTGATGCCCCAGTCTTGACGCAGCGCGGGCACCACCGCCGACGCCGAAAACCAGCACCCCATCACCAAAATCTGCACGGCGGCGATCAGGGCCAACTGGGCCTTCTGCTGACCTGAGAAGGCCGTCCTGGTCACGCGGTCAGCGTAGCGGCGTCACGTATGCCGAGCTGATCCCACCGTCGATGACGAATTCGTTGGCCGTCATGAAGCTCGAGTCGTCACTGGCCAAGAA
>JBBSKS010000130.1:0-7112 GCA_038256095.1 Actinomycetales bacterium
GCCACCGCGCACAGCACTCCGCCGCCGAAGGTCATCACAAGGCCTGGACCCGGAGCCCATCCGCCGAATCCCACGAGACTGAGGACGCGGCCGACCTGCCACACGGGAAAGGCCACCGCAACGATCGCCACCAAGCCCGCCTGCACCAACGCCGCGAGCCGAAAACGGGACGGCAACAAGGCGGCGGCCAAAGCCAACAGGCTGGCGTAGAAGGTCCAGAGGCCGGGTCCGCGCATTCCACTGATCGGGCCTGCCGGCGTGTAGAGCCACGGCAGGAAGGCACCGACGAGCAGCAAGACGGTGGCCAGCAGGAGGCGTCGTTTTCCGCGCCGATGAGGGGTCACCGGACGAGGCTACCGCTTGACGGATGCCCTCAACCTGGGAATGCTGAGAACCTGACATGGCGACACCGCGGTCGTCACTTTTCTCTCTCTGGGAGCTGATCACGAGTGGACGCTGCGCATCGCGCCGCCTATTGGCGGCGGAATCTACGGCTCATGGCCGTGCTACTGACTATTTGGGCCCTCGTGTCCTTTGGCGCTGGCATCCTGTTCGTGGATGTCCTCAACAAGGTGTCGTTCCTCGGCGCTCCGCTTGGGTTTTGGTTTGCCCAACAGGGCTCCATCGTTGTGTTCGTCCTCCTGATCGCCTTCTACGTCTGGCGGATGGACAAACTCGATAAAGAGTTTGGCGTCGAAGAAGCCCCTAGCAAGGTGAATCCCTCATGAGCGACGTGCAACTGTGGACGACCGTCTTTGTCGTGATCACCTTCAGCGTCTACATCTATATCGCCTACGCCAGCCGAGTCACCGACACCGCTGGCTTCTACGTTGCGGGGGGTGGGATCCCGGCGCCCGCAAATGGGGCAGCTGTTGCGGCGGACTGGATGAGCGCGGCTTCGTTTATTTCGCTCGCGGGCATCGTGGCGTTCTCACAGAACGGGTATGCCGGATCGGTCTACCTGATGGGGTGGACCGGTGGGTACGTGCTGCTGGCCCTGCTTTTGGCTCCCTATCTGCGAAAATTCGGTAAGTACACGGTCCCGGATTTTGTGGGCGACCGATACTCCGAGAGCGCTCGTATGGTGGCTGTGGTCTGCGCCATCGTGGTCTCGTTCGTCTACGTGGCCGGGCAGATGGCTGGCGCGGGTTTGGTGTTTCAGCGATTCCTCGAGGTCGATAAGACCGTCGGGATCATTATCGGCATGACCGTGGTGTTCTTCTACGCCGTGCTCGGCGGCATGAAGGGCATCACCTGGACCCAGGTGGCGCAGTACAGCGTGCTCATCGTGGCCTACATCATCCCCGCCGTGGCCATCTCGAATCAGCTGACTGGCAACCCTTTCCCCCAGATCGGATTCGGTCAGATCCTCGCCGAGCTTGACGGTTTGCAGCAAGATCTGGGTATCGCCGCGTACACCGAGGCGTTCACCCAGACCAGCCGCCTCAACATGGTCTTGATCACCGGCGCGTTGATGTTCGGAACGGCCGGACTGCCCCACGTCATCGTCCGCTTCTACACCGCTAAGTCGGTGCGGGCCGCTCGTTACTCGGCCCTGTGGGCACTCTTTTTCATCTCCTTGCTCTACACGACGGCACCGGCTATCGGAGCCTTCAGCAAACTGAACGTGCTGAATCAACTGTCCGGCACCGCCGAATCCGCAGCGCCTGGGTGGTATAACACCTGGAAAAGCGTGGGTTTGATCGAATTCAACGACGTCAACGGCGACGGCATCATCAACATTGCCGGTAGCGCCAGTGCCGCAAACGAACTCCTCATCAACAACGACATCGTCGTGTTGGCCGCTCCCGAAATCGCTGGCCTTCCGGCACCGATCATCGGGCTGGTCGCCGCCGGTGGACTGGCTGCCGCGCTGTCAACCGCCTCCGGGTTGTTGCTGGTGATCTCTTCCTCAGTCGCCAACGACGTCTACTACAAAAAGATCAACCCTGCGGCAACCGACAAGCAGCAGCTCCGCGTCGGACGGATAGCGATGGCAGGGGCCATCGTCGTGGCTGGCTACCTCGGTATCAACCCTCCCGGGTTCGTGGCCCAAGTGGTCGCTTTGGCCTTCGGCTTGGCAGCCGCCAGCTTCTTTCCGATCTTGGTGTTAGGCATCTTCTGGAAGAAGTGCACCGCTGCGGGCGCAACGGCCGGGATGGTCGCCGGGCTCGGATCGACCTTGGCCTACCAGATATGGACGATCGAGATCTACGGAAACGGTGCCGGCTTCTTCGACATACCCGAAACGGGATTCGGCACCATCGGCATGCTCATCAACTTTGCGGTGTGCATCACGGTTTCGCAGTTCACCACTAAACCGACGCCCGCCATGCAGCAACTCATTGAGGAAGTGCGCTACCCAGGTCACACCCCACTCACCGCTGCGCACGCCGCCGGGGAGATGCCCGAAGAGACGTAAGCCGACGCTCGATTCTGACGGCCCGATGGGCGACCCCTCAAGCGCGTTGAGACGACATCGTCGTTTTTCCCGATCGCTGGCGGGACGACGCCTGAATGTCAGGCCACACCCGTGACATCTGTCACTGCCCTCACCGGTGAGTGCCGCCATACAGTTGCGGCACACCCACCCAAGGAGCACCGTGACCGCCACGCAGCACAGCCCCAACGCACCGGTTTTGCAGGTCACCGACGTGGTGCGACGCTTCGGCTCGTTCACCGCCGTCGATGGAGTCTCGTTCCACATCTCGCCCGGCGAGACCTTCGGTCTGCTCGGCCCCAACGGCGCAGGCAAAACCACCACGATCTCGATGGTGGCTGGCCTCATCCCGACCAACGGCGGCAGCGTCACCGTCGCCGGTCTGCCCATGAAGGCCGACACGGTTGAGCCCAAGCGGCACATCGGCTTGGTGCCTCAGGATCTGGCGATCTACCCCGAGCTCTCAGCCCGAGAGAACCTTCACTTCTTCGGTCGCCTCCAGGGGCTCAGCGGCAAGGAACTCAAAACCCGCAGCAACGAAGTGCTGGAGCTCATCGGGCTATCGGACCGCGCCAAGGAGGCCACCAAGAAGTTCTCCGGGGGTATGAAGCGCCGGCTGAACATTGGCATTGGCCTGCTACACAGCCCCGACCTGCTGATCCTGGACGAGCCCACCGTGGGGGTCGACCCCCAGTCGCGCAACTCGATCCTGGAGTCCGTCGAAGCGCTGTCGACTGAAGGCATGGCCGTGCTCTACACGACGCACTACATGGAGGAAGCCGAGCGGCTTTGCGACCGGATCGCGATCATCGACTCCGGCACCATCCAGGCCGAAGGCACCCAAGACGAGCTCATCAAACTCACCGGCGGCATCGACACCATCCGCCTCGCGGGCAGCGGCGACCTCACCAAAGCGGCCGCGGCGCTCAACGAGCTGCCCGCCGTCGAGCACATCGACGCCGAGCGGCGCGAGTTGCGCCTGACCGTCCACGACGCGCCGACTGCAGTGGCGACCATCGTCAACACCGCGACGTCATCGGGTATGTCGCTCAGTGACGTAGAGATCTCACGGCCCGACCTGGAGTCGGTGTTCTTGCACTTGACCGGCAAAGCGCTGCGGGACTGATGATGCGACCTCTACTAACGATGCGACCTTTACTGACCATGACCCTCTCGGACCTACGCCAGCGTCTCCGAGACCGTTCGTTCTTCATCTTCGCGCTGCTGGTGCCGATCTCGCTGATGTTCGTCTTCAACCTCGTGTTCGGCAACGCCGCCAACTCCGAGTTGGAGCCGACCACGATAGCCATCTCGGCGCCCACCGACGACCAGTTGGCGCCGGTCTTCTCGACGGTGTTCGGCCACATCGACACGATGGACATCACCGTCGAAGAGACCACCGAGGCCGACGCCCGCGCCAAGGCCGAGGCGGGCGATGTCGACGTGGCGATCATCGTGCCCGACGGCTTCTCCGAGGCGATGATCGCGGGCACTGGGGTCGACGTGGTGGCTGTGGAATCCGACACGGCGGGCCTGGAGGGGGTCATCGTGTTGAGCATCGTCCAGTCATTGGTCACCCAGTTCAACGACGGGTCGGTGGCGACAACGGCTGGCTTTGCGCTCGGCATACCTCCCGATCAGTTCGCTCAGATTGCGGAAGATGCGGCCACTGCGGGGCCGGCCATGACGCTGACCCCCGGCACCCTGTCTGCTGAGCAGTTGAGCCCGGCAGCAGCGACCATCGCCGGCCAGGCCGGGCTGTTCCTACTGTTCACCGTGGGTTTCGGCGTGCTCGGTTTGATCATTGAAAAGGAGCAAGGCACCTACTCGCGGCTGCGTTCCATGCCGATGAAGCCTGGCCTGATTGTCACCGCCAAGGCTCTCGTGAGTTTCGTCCTCGGTGTGGTGGCGACCGCGGTGTTGTTGACCGTCGGTGCGCTGTTCTTCGACGTGAGCTTCGGGTCGGTCGTGGTCGTCGGCGTGCTAGTTGCCGCCGTCGTCGTCGCGAGCACATCGTTGATGTTCATCGTGGCCAAGGTCGCTTGCACCGCCGAGCAGGCAGGAGCGGCCCAATCCATCATCGCGATCTCCCTGGGTATGGCGGGCGGGGCCTTCTTCCCCATCGCCGCCACCGGCCTTCTGGGCAGAATCCTGGACCTCAACCCCATCGCCGCCTTCACTCGCGGACTCGGGATCAGCAGCAATGGCGGCAGCCTGGCCGACATCAGTGGCCCCGTCATCATCATGGTCGGATTCGCGGTGGTCACCGTGATTGTCACGGCCCTCGTCCCCGATCGGAGAGCCCAATGATGAACCGTTTCCGCGCAGTCCTAGCCATTGCCGCCGTCGAGTTGCGACGCTTCCTGGCAGATCGCTCCAACTTCTTCTTCGTCTTCATCTTCCCGCTGGTCTTGGTGATAGTGATCGGAGCATCCTTTGGTGGCGGGGGGCCGCAGCCCAAGGTCGCTATCTCCGGCGCCGACACCCCACTGCGGGCCGAGATCGTGCAGCAACTCACCGACGGGGAGGAGGCGCAGATATCCTTCACCGATTCCGACGCCATCCGTGAGCAAGTCGGCCGCGGCCGCACCGACGTCGGATTGCTCATCACCCCCGAGGCATCGGCAGCCTTCGAGGCTGGTGACGACGTTGACCTTGCGACCCTGGTCGGAAGCAACGCCAACGCCCAGGTCGCGTCCCAGGCGGTGAACGGCGCGGTGACCGCGGCCAATGCTCGGCGCTCTCAAGTGGCCGCCCTCAGTGGCGGTGGGCGCGACGAGCAACAGATCGAGGAGGCGCTCGAAGCAGCGCAAGGCAAACTCACCCCGGCCACACTGCAGATCGACAGTGTCGACGAGGTAAGCGCAGAGTTCGCCGGCCTGTCCGGTCAATTCGACCAAGGCGCGGCCTCGCAGCTGTTCTTGTTCGTCTTCATTTCGTCGCTGACCGGGGCCGCCACCCTGATCCAAGCCCGCCGGTATGGCGTCGTCGGACGTGTCCTGAGCTCGCCGGTGACCACGCTGCAAACGATCGGCGGTCAGGCCCTGGGGCGATGGACGATCGCGGCCTTCCAAGGGCTTTACATCATGGTGGCGACAGCGCTGTTCTTCGACGTCAGTTGGGGGTCGTGGCCTTTGGCCCTCGTGGTGCTCGCCGTCTTCAGCGCCGTCGCCGCCGGGGCCGCCATGCTGTTGGGCTCGGTCATGGACAACGAAGGCGCAGCGGCCGGGAGCGGAATCGGTCTCGGTTTGATCCTCGGGGCGCTCGGCGGGTGCATGTTTCCCCTCGAACTCTTCGGGGACTCAATGCGGACGGCGGCGCACATCACCCCGCATGCCTGGGCCTACGACGCGATGGCGGAGGTGCAACGCCGCGACGCGAGCCTGGTCGACATACTCCCGGAGTTGGGTGTGCTAGCCGCGATGGCGCTCGCGCTGTTGACGATCGGCACGTGGGCGCTACGCCGCAGCACCGTCCGCGGCATGTAAGCCTCGAGGTGGGCTCCTGCTTAGCAACCAAGCGGGCACATGGCGGGCAGGAACAGGACCGAGTGCCCTTCTGTTCTTGTCTGCATGACCGCACCCGCATCCCCAGCACCACACTCCCCGCTGACCGTCGAGATCTGGTCCGACGTAGTCTGCCCCTGGTGCTACATCGGCAAGCGCCGCCTGGAGTCGGCGATGAGTCAACTTGAAGCCGGCGGCACCGACCTCAGCGACGTCCGGGTCCACTGGCGCGCCTTCCAGTTGGACCCTTCGGCACCGCGCCCCGGTGAGCACGGCCACGGAGTGGGGGTCGCTGAGCACCTCGGCCAGAAGTACGGCGGCGGGCTCGAAGCGGGCCGGGCGATGAGCGCCCAGGTCAGCGGAGTCGCCTCCGGGGACGGGCTGGACTTCCGCCTCGACGATGCGCGAGTCGGAAACACGGTTGATGCCCACCGGTTGCTGCACTTGGCTGCCGACGTCGAACAAGAGCGTGACGACCACGGACTGCAGGACCGGGTCAAGGAGCGATTCCTGGCGGCATACTTCACCCAGGGTCTTGATGTCTCCGATCCCGCGGTGCTCCGCGAGTTAGCCGCCGAGGTGGGCCTGGATGAGTCCCGCGTTGACGAGGTGCTCGCGTCGACGGCATACGGCAGCGACGTGCAGCAGGATCAGGCCCAAGCTCAGGCGTATGGGGCCACGGGCGTTCCGTTCACCGTGATCGACGGGCGGTATGGCATCTCCGGCGCCCAACCGGTCGAGGTCTTCGCGCAAGCCTTGGAGCGGGCCATCGCCGACCGAGTGCCACAACCCCTGACCATGTCGTCGGCTATTTCCAACGACGCTTCTGCGTGCGGCCCGGACGGCTGCGAACTGCCCTAACGTCCCTTAACTGGCGAGTCGACTCTCGATCTGACCTCGATCTACCTGGGCGTCGGCCAACGCATACAGGTGCCGCCCGTGACGCCCGGCCGTGTGTGACTTCACGTATGCCGTCAGCCCGGCCTTGAACTCGGGTGACACGGGGATTCCCAGGTCGGCATACAGGCCGGTAATGGTGGCGATCGGATCGTCGAGGTGTCCCCGTCACCCCATAACCCCTCAGCCCATGACCGCTGTACGCAATGAGAATGGTGGGCCCCTGAGGTATGGGGGTGGCCGCCTGTGATGATAGGCACGTGATCACA
>JBBSKS010000131.1:0-7108 GCA_038256095.1 Actinomycetales bacterium
ACCCAACCACCACAACCACACACCCACCCAAAAGGCAGACACACAATCACGACAGCCAGGATCAAAATTGGCATCGATTTTTAGCACGCTGTTGAGTTCTCAAGAATCAAACACACACCAACATCAACCAACACACACAGTGCCAATCTCAATTTGGGGCAACCTCCTAAGCCTATCTGCCTTGCTGCGCTTCGTCAATCTCGGTGAAGACGCTGCAATGCGCAGGATCGAAATCCTGTCGACGTTGAGGAGTTGTCGTTCCGCGGGACCGGCCGCCACGCTGCATGTTCTGCGCGGTGTCCGTGCCTCCCTGTCGGGCTGACGAAGAGGAACATTACGGCGCTTACGCCCCAGGGGCAAATCGCAGGTTTAGAGGGCCGAGCGGTGCAGCGCGGCGAGGCTCTTTCTGCCCCGTTTGAGCACGGCAACCTGGCCACCGAGGAAGTCTGACGGCGTGAGAACTGCCTCAGCGTCGATGACCTTGGTGTTGTTGAGACTCACTCCCCCCTCGGCAATGAGACGACGCGCAGCACCCCGTGACGCGGCAAGACCGGTGGCCACCAGGGCGTCAACGATGGACGCTTCAGAAGCCATCAATGCGTTGGGCAGTGCTGCCGTCGCATCGAGCAGTGTTCCGGGGTCGACGCTTGCCGGGTCACCCTTCCCAAAGAGCACCTGACTCGCCTGCTGCACCATCTGCGTCGCAGCCGGGCCATGGACGAGTGTCGTCACCAATTCAGCCAGCCTGTTCTGAGCCGCCCGCTTGAAGGGGGCCTGCACGGTGGCACGCTCAAGCTCAGCAACGGCGTGTCGGTCCAGGTCGGTGAAGACCTTCACCAGTGTGATGACGTCTGCATCGTCGGCATTGAGCCAGTACTGGTAGAAAGCGTAAGGGCTGGTCATGGTGGGTGAGAGCCAGATCGCGTTGCCTGCACTCTTGCCAAACTTTTCCCCCGTGGCGTCGGTCAGCAGCGGTGTGGTCAGCACATGGACTGACTCCCCCTCCACGCGGTGGACCAGGTCAACGCCCGCGGTCAGGTTGCCCCACTGGTCCTGCCCGCCGGTTTGGACGGTGACCGCTTCGTTTTGGAACAGATGCAGGAAGTCCAGCGCTTGCAGGATCTGGTAACTGAACTCGGTAAAAGAGATCCCCTCCTGACTGGCCAAGCGCGCCGCGACCGCGTCTTTGCGGATCATCTGGTTGACCCGGAAGTGTTTGCCGAAGTCCCGCAGGAAATCCAGGGCGCTGATGGGCGCTGTCCAGTCCAGGTTATTGACCATCATCGCGGGGTTGTCACCCTCGAAGCTCAGGAAGGGGCGCACCAGGTTCTGGATCTGGGCAACGTTGGACGCCGTCTCGTCTTTGGTCCGCAGTACGCGCTCCGACGTGGGGCGGGGGTCGCCGATCAAACCGGTCGATCCCCCCACGAGACATACCACGCGGTGGCCGGCGCGTTGGAGGTGCCGGAGCACAATAAGCTGGACCAAGTTGCCGAAGTGCAGCGACGGAGCAGTCGGGTCAAACCCGCAATAGACCGATCGCGGCTCACCCGCTAGGTGCTCCCGCAGCGCCGTTTCGTCTGTCGTTTGTGCGACCAATCCTCGCCACTGCAGTTCATCGATGATGTCGCTCACGTTCACTGACCCTTTGTCTCATCGTCGCTGGCCCCGCTCGGGGCAGCCACGGCATACCTTGCCTTAGTTAGTGCGCCCGCGGGCGACGCAGGGGGCGCGCCTTCGCTGCTCGGTAGGTCGAAACGCTCACCTCACCCCCCAGCCAAAACCGCCAGGGGTATGTCGTCCCGTCGCCGCCGGGGCCGCTCACACCCACTCGTGGACCTGTCTTGACTACCCGGCCAGGCGAAGGCACTTCCGTTTCGAGCCGCAGAAGTGACGAGGGATCGCACAGGTCGAGGCCGTTGTGGTGCAGGTCTACCCCGAGGGCAGATGCCAATCGAGCGGGACCTCGAGCGAGGTCACGTTCGGGGTGCGGTTGCGAGCGACCGACGTCGCGGCGGCTCCGAGCAACCTCCAGCCCGTCGACGACCTCGCCGCCACGAAGGAGGACGGCCGAGGGAGTGCCTATCGGACCACATACGATGTTAAGGCAGTGATGCATGCCGTAACTGAAGTAAACGTAGGCGATGCCTGCTTGCCCAAACATGATCGAAGAACGCGGAGTCGGGCCACGGTAGGCGTGCGATCCCGGGTCGTTTGATCCTTCATAGGCCTCGACTTCCGTCAACCTTACCGCCACGTCACCGCACCGGATCATCTGTCCGAGCAACCCCGCGGCAAGGTCGTGTGCTGATCCGAGCAGCCCTTCGCGCGGCCACGGAATCAGGGACATCCTTTGTGCCTGCGAGCCATAGCCTGCTTCACGCCGCGGCTAGCGGCAACGAACACGATGGCTCCTGCGAGCACCCGCCAGCATGGCCAAGATGAAGGCGTTGAATTCACTCCACGGCGCGTCTGGCGTGTGAACCGGTTCGGTGCTGGCCAGGTCTTCCTGTGTCGCGTCCATGCATCATATTGGCGTAGCGAGGCTCAATCGTCAAGACCCATTTACCCCTCGGGTTGCGACAGAAGACTCTTGACTGTTCTTAGCGGCGCTCGATCTCGATTTCTACCCAGTCGCGACAGGTGGACAGCCGGCTGAGCAACACGGCTCGTTGCTCGGCCACCCGCACGGGCGCGGTCCCACCGGCCGCGTCGCGCGAAGCCAACGAACCAGCCACCGTGAGCACATCGTGCACCGACGGCGTGAGGTGCTCACTGATGGCAGCAAGGTCCTCTTTGGACAGGTCTTCCAGCCCGATGCCGCGGCCTTCACAGACCCGCACGCACTCCCCCGCGACTTCGTGAGCTACCCGGAACGGCACACCTTCGCGCACCAACCACTCGGCGACATCGGTGGCAAGCGAGAAGCCTTGAGGGGCTAGCTCTTCGAGCCGTGCGGTGTGGAATGTCAGAGTGGCGATCATGCCCGCGACCGCGGGGAGCAGCAGGCGAAGTGAGTCGATCGCATCGAAAACCGGCTCCTTGTCTTCCTGCAAGTCGCGGTTGTAAGCCAGCGGCAGACCTTTGAGCGTGGCCAGCAAGCCGGCCAAGTCGCCGATGATCCGGCCCGCTTTGCCACGAGCCAACTCGGCCACGTCAGGATTCTTTTTCTGCGGCATGATGCTCGACCCGGTCGAGAAGGCGTCGTCGAGGGTGACGAATCCGAACTCTGCTGTTGCCCAGAGGATGACCTCTTCGCTGATCCGCGACAGGTTGACGGCGATCATCGCGGTGATGAAACCGAATTCGGCGGCGAAGTCGCGGCTTGCAGTGGCGTCGATGGAGTTCTCCATCGCGCCCTTCATGCCGAGATCGGCCGCAATAGCCTCCGGGTCCAGACCTAGCGAGGACCCGGCTAAGGCGCCACTGCCGTAGGGCGAGTAGGCCGAGCGGTTGTCCCAGTCTTGGAAACGCTGCAGGTCACGCAGCAGCGCCCAGCCGTGGGCCTGCAGGTGGTGGGCAAGAAGCACCGGCTGCGCGTGCTGCAGGTGGGTGCGGCCGGGCATCGCCACCTTGGCGTGCACGGCGGCTTGGTCGGTCAACGCCTGGATGACCTCAGCCACCTCGGCTGAGAGCACCCGCGCTTCGTCGCGCAGATACAGCCGGAACTGGGTCGCGACCTGGTCGTTGCGCGAACGCCCTGCCCGCAACCGGCCGCCCACATCGGGCCCAATGCGCTCGATCAAGCCGCGTTCGAGAGCTGTGTGCACATCCTCGTCACCTTCGAGCGCCACAAAGGCACCGGAGGTCACGTCAGCAAGCAGCGAGGCGAGCCCTTCCAGCATGGTCGCCAGGTGCCCGTCGCTGAGCAGTCCCGCGCCATGCAAGACCCGAGCGTGGGCACGGGAACCGGCAATGTCGTATGGCGCCAGTCGCCAGTCGAAGTGCGTGCTCTTGCTCAGTGCAGCGAGGGCCTGACTGGGCCCCCCGGCGAACCGGCCGCCCCAGAGGCTGACGCTCACTGAGCCGCCCTGAGGTCGCGCGCGGCGGCCATCTTGGCCGGCAGCGCCCACAGCTCGATGAAGCCCTTGGCCATGGACTGGTCGAAGGTGTCCTGCTCGTCGTAGGTCGCCATACCGTAGTCGTACAGCCCGACCTCGGAGCGGCGACCGGTGACGGTGGCGCGCCCTCCCTGCAGGGTCATCCGGATGTCACCGCTGACGTGCTCTTGCGAGCTCTCGATGAATCCACGCAGCGCCTTGTGCAGCGGGGAAAACCACAGTCCGTCATAGGTGAGTTCGCTCCACCGCTGAGTGGCGCCGCGCTTGAAGCGGGCCAGATCGCGCTCCATCGTCACGTTCTCCAGCTCTTGGTGAGCGGCGATGAGCGCCATGGCGCCCGGTGCCTCATACACCTCGCGGCTCTTGATGCCGACAAGGCGGTCCTCAACGAGGTCCATGCGGCCCACGCCGACCGCACCGGCGCGGACGTTCAGCTGCTCAATGGCCTGCAGCATGGTGACCGGCTTGCCATCGATCGCCACGGGCGCGCCAGCCTCGAAGGTGATGATGACTTCGTCAGCCTCGTGGGGGGCGGCGGGGTTGGAGGTATAGGAGTAAATGTCCTCAATCGGTGCGTTCCAGATGTCCTCAAGGAACCCGGTCTCGACCGCGCGGCCCCAGACGTTTTGATCGATGGAGTAGGGGTTGCTCTTGGTGGTCTCGATCGGCAGGTTATTGGCAATCGCAAAGTCAATTGCCTTGTCGCGAGTGAGCGCGAGGTCACGGACCGGGGCAACACACGTCAGGTCGGGAGCCAAGGACAAGATGCCGGCCTCGAAGCGGACCTGGTCATTGCCCTTGCCGGTGCACCCGTGCGAGACCGTGGTCGCGCCGAACTCGCGGGCGGCCTTGACCAGGTGCTTGACGATGACGGGCCGCGACAGCGCGGAGACCAACGGGTAGGTGTCCATGTAGAGCGCGTTGGCCTTCAGAGCCGGCAGGCAGTACTCGTCGGCAAACTCGTCACGGGCGTCAGCAACGTAGGCCTCAACCGCGCCGCAGTCGAGGGCCCGCTGGCGGATGACCTCGAGGTCTTCGCCGTCCTGGCCGACGTCAACGGCGACGGCAACAACCTCCGCGCCGGTGGCCTCAGCGATCCAGCCGATGGCCACGGAAGTGTCGAGTCCGCCGGAATAGGCCAGGACAATGCGGTTGGTCATGTGTGTGCTCCTTGAGTCGCTGTGCGCGGTCGATACACGCTAGGTATGCGGCGAGGTCTGTGTGGGGGCGATAAGTGTGGTGGTGCGTGCGCGGCTAGGAATCGTAGGCGATTAGTCACCGCTGACGGTTCGCTCGACGCCCGCGAGGGCCAGGAACCGAGCGGCGGTACTGCCTCCCTGCTCGACATCGCGGGTGATTACCAAGATCGTGTCGTCGCCGGCAATGGTGCCCAGGATGTCTTCAGTGTCGCTGCGGTCGATGGCCGAAGCCAAGTATTGGGCGGCCCCGGGAGGAGTGCGCAGGACAACTTGGTTGCCGCAACTGCGGGCACTGACCAGCAGTTCTTCACACAGCCGAGCCAGGCGGTGCGACACCTCGACGCCGGTCTGAGCCGGACGTGGTGTGGTGTCTCCTCCGGCGCCGGGCACGGCGTACACCAGGCTTGCGCCCGGCGTGGGGCGGATCTTCACGGCCCCTAGCTCCAGCAAGTCCCTGGACAGGGTGGCTTGCGTGACGCTGATGCCGTCGTGCTCGAGCAGGATGAGCAGGTCCGCCTGAGATGACACGGCCTGACGCTCCAGCAGGTCAGTGATGCGCTGATGGCGCGCTGCGCGGGTCGCGGGGATGACCCCCTCGACGCTGCTGATACGTACTTCACTCACGGTCACATCGCGGAACTATACAGACTCCTGCATGATTATTCACATCACGTAGAGCCTCGTGTCGTGCCAGCGCTTGATGAGGTTGGTCCCAGCGTGCGCATTGGCCATTTGGAAGCCCCGCAGGGTCGGCATCGACGGCGGCGACGGCTGTCTGCAGTTGTCGAGCATGAGCCCTGTCAGACCTGCGATAAGCCCCGCCACGTCACGGGGCTCGGCACCCATCGCGCAGACCGCCTTCACGTACTCATCCATCGCGCGCTCACGTTCGGCCCCCCAGCCAGAGGCGCTGAGGCCATCCCCCCACGAACACGCCACATCGAGCAGAAGCACAGCCGAGTCGACCCATGGCGCTCCGCGGGCGGCCCACGGCCAATCGATAACCCTCATAGCCCCCTCGGCCTGACGCAGCATGTTGTCGCCCCGAAGATCGAGGTGAGCGACGCGGTCACCCACCACATGTTCGAGGGACTCGATGGCCAAGGCCATGAGCCGCCGGCTGTGCTCGGCAATCCATGGGTCAAGACCCTCCGGCGGGTCATCGATAACGGCGGCCCACTTCGTGAAATCTGCATCCAGCTCAGAGCGCACACTCGGCCACGTCTGCGGTGCTACGCAGTTGCCAATCTCCGTCAGTGCGGCTAGGGCTGCGAGGACATCCGCGTGTTGCCACGGCGAGGCAGGGGTGGCGCCGCCGATCTCTTCCACGATGACCGCGACCCACTCTCCGTCGTCAAACAATCCCAGCGGACGAGGGAACAGTTGCCCCGGATCGATCAAGGCAAGGTCGGTCAGCCGGGAGTGTTCGGTGCGGAGTAGGTCCGGCGTGCGCGGGTTGTGCTCGGCACTGATGGCTTTGACGAAGGCACGGCCGCCGTGATCGGTCGCCACTACGTCGGCCGTGCCCGCCGAGAAGCCGCCGGTGCAGGGCTTGGCCCTGACCACACGTCCGCCCAAGATTGCTTCAACGTGCGCCTGCACTGCGTCGGGCAACTCGTCCCACGACATACGTGGGCTTCCTAGCCGCGATTCTGTGCCCCCGGTCATCGCTCAGGCCAACGGATCGTCGTCGCCCCACGGTCGCAGCCGGATCGTGCGCGCGCCCTCAGGCAAGCCAGCTTGCGCCGCCGCACGCAAAGACGTAGGGGTGTCCACTCCTGCCCGCACTAGGCACCCCGAAAAGGCGTCTAGGTCACCCCGAGCCATGGCCAGTGCCAGGTTGGTGAC
>JBBSKS010000132.1:0-7096 GCA_038256095.1 Actinomycetales bacterium
GCATCCCGATCAGGATCACGGCGATGTTGTCGCGGTCGTACCAGTCCCGCAGGGGTGCTCCTTCGTCGTGGGGTGGGCAGGTGCTCGCCGGCCATCATCGGGCATCGCCCAGGTTGGCCGCCAACAGCGCCCGGGCGTCGTACAGGTCGCGCTTGACCGCGCCCGGTGACCGACCGACCTCGCGGGCCACGTCAGCCACCGACTCGTCGGCGAAGTAGTACAGCAGCACCGGCAACCGTAGCCGTGCGGGCAGCGACCTCACCGCCGTGCGCACCGACAGCACGACGGCAAGGTCCGAGGGAGGTGGCGCCACGTCGGTTCCGCCCAGCCCGCCCTGGAACCTCTCGTAGGCTGCCGCCTCGCGCCGCCTGGAGCGCCAGTGGTCGCGGGCCAGGTTCGCCACGGTCGCATAGAGCCACGGGCGGGGGTCCCGCACGCTGTCCCAGTGGCTGAGCAACCGGGTGAACGCCTCCAGTGTGAGGTCCTGGGCCAGTTCCCGATCACCGACGAGGGATGTGGCCCACCCGGCCAGATGTGCGTGGTGGGCCACATAGGCGGCGCACACACCCACCTCGGCGCAACTGTTCGGCGACGGTGTCACGGTGACTCCTGTTCCCACCGGTCGGTAGTAGCCACCATGTTCTCACCATCCGCGGAGCGGGAAGGACTTTGGCCCCGTCGTCCGCAAAACCAACCGGGCCAGCGCCTTCGGCGTCGTACATGACACAGACCCGATGTGGCGTCTGTACCTAACAGGAGGCGTCCCGTGACCGCACGTCTTAACTCTGCCCGCCCTCGGCTGCGAGCGTTGCTCGTCGGCTTGATCTTGCTGCTTGGACCGGGGCTGGTCGGTGCCACGGGGGCGGGTGCTATCACGGCACCTGTCCCCTTGGCTGCCCCGACCACCGGGACCGACGTCAACTTCTCCGTCGAGCGGTTGGCAGGGTCGAACCGTGCCGCTACCGCGGCCAAGATCAGCCGGGAGTTCTTCGGCGCCGGGGTGCCCGTCGCCTTCGTCGTGACGACGGCGAACTACCCCGACGGACTGGCGGCCGGGCCGGCCGGGGCCCGGCTCAACGGTCCCGTGCTGTTCACCAACGGGACGAGCATCCCGGCGGCCACCCGCACCGAGCTCACCAGACTGCGGCCTGGCCGCATCTACGTCGTCGGCGGCACTCGGGCGATCTCGGAGGACGTGCGCACCACGCTAGCCGGGCTGAGTGCGGGTGGGGCGCGACGCGTGTCCGGCGTGGACCGGTATGCCACGGCCGCAGCCGTCTCCCGATTGTCCTACCCCTCGGGGGCTCCGATCGCCTACGTGGCCACCGGCCAGAACTGGCCCGACGCGCTGACCGGGGGGACGGCGGCCGGCGGGCAGTCGGCGCCCCTACTGCTGACCAACTCGACTAGCCTGTCACCGAGCACCCGGAGCGAGCTGGAGCGGCTCAACCCGTCCCGGATCATGGTGCTAGGCGGCACGGGGGCGATCTCCGCCGGCGTCGCTAACCAGCTCGCGGCAATCGCCGTCACCGAACGCGTCTCCGGGTCCGACCGGTATGGCACCGGCCTGGCCGTCTCCAAGCGCGTCTTCGGTGCAGACCGGGCCGGTGTCGTGGTGGCGACCGGTCGCAACTGGCCCGATGCCCTGGTGGCTGGGCCAGCGGTGCGGCGCACTCGTGGACCGGTGCTGCTGTCGGCTGGGACCTCCCTGCCCACCGGCACCGGCACCGAGCTCGGCCGGCTGAGCCCAGGCACGGCATACCTCCTCGGCGGCACGACGGCGCAGAGCAAAAACGTGGCGATGCAGGTGCAACGCTTCTCCGGAGTCTGCTGGGCCGGCGCAAGGCCAGCGACGGGGTCGCAGGAGGTGTTCTCCACTGTCCCGGGGGCAGGCAAGAAGGTTGCCTTCACCCTGGACATGGGAGGACGACTCGACCCTGCCCTGGGCATCGTCAACTACCTAATCGACAACCAGGTATGCACGACCTTTTTTCCCACTGGTGCGATGGCCAACACTGCGGAGGGTCGTCAGGTGATGGCCCTGATAGCCCGGCACCCCGAGCTGTTCGAGGTCAGCAATCACACGACACACCACTGCGACCTCGTCCTGGGTGGCGGCGGGTCCCCGACCGCGGCACCGTGCAATCGGGCCATGACGCGCACCTTCATCCGCACCGAACTGACCAGCGCCGAGACGGTGCTGGAGGGACTCGCGGGCATGCCTAATAACCCGTACTGGCGGCCGCCGTACGGCTCGCACAACGCCTCGGTTCGCGAGGCCGCGGCCTCGGTCGGCTACACCAAGACGGTGATGTGGAACCGGGACACTATCGACTGGCGTCCGGACACGACCACGACCCAGATCGTCAACCGGGTCGTCAGCCCTCTGCCCCCGAACGGCACGATCGTCCTGGCGCACCTCGGTGGCTACCGGACGCTGGACGCCTTGCCGTCGATCGTCAGAACACTGCGAGCCAACGGCTACACGCTCACGACGGTGTCGGACATGCGGGACGGGTGAGCCGTCGCCGAGGACTGCGAGCCTTGGCAACGGCTAAGGGTCTTGCCTCTGCCGGGGTCCGCTGGCCGGGGGTCAAGGGCCTCGGCAGCGATGCCGATGGACCTGTAACGCAGGCGGGAGCAGTTCATCGCCACCTCGACCTCCCCGGGGTAAGGCCCGGCAGTGTCGATGTTGATGTGGAAGACCGGACCCTCGCAATCCCCGCCGAACGGTCCCAAGACCTCACCGATGACGTGCAGTGGCTCTCTCACGAACGGCCCCCGGGCGCGTTCGCCCGGCATGTGGCGTTGGGGTATGGGGCTCTGGGCCGAGGTCGTCGTGCTCTCCTCGATGGCGGCAACCGGTTCGTCGTCAACGTGCACACCCCCGACGAAGGCGGGATCGACGCCACCGATGTCGACATCCCGTTCGACAGGCTCGAAGAGCGTGCGGCCGAGCTGCCTCAGGATCGTAAGTCCGCGATCGCGGTGTACTGCATGACAGGAGGGATGAGCGAGACCGCAGTCAATACCCTCGCCGGAATGGGCTAGGTGGACCTGGTGGAGCTGCGCGGGGGCATGGTGGTGTGGGAGGCCGCCGGGCGACCCCTCATCCCTCCGGCCGCCGATCAAGGATCGGCCGGGTCGGGCCGGGAATCATGAGCAGCGCGAGGTCGCGGCCCAGAAATGGCGAGCCGCAGGGGGAACGTCGCGCGCAGAGGAACATCGGCACGCCAATGGACCAAGCCTCGGCTCGCCTCTCGATGGACGTGCCTGCGTGCACGCCCTGGAGAGTCAGCAGCACAACGCCACGACTCACCCGTGCAGCGGTCCTCGGTCTCGTGATGGGACTGGTCGCCCTGGGAGGGCTCGCGGCGCTGATATGCCTGCCGCTGGCACCATTGGAACGTGGTGGGGTCGAATTGGCGCGCAACCTGGTCGGACTCACCGGGCTGGGGCCCCTCGGCGGAGCCATTGGAAGGCCAGCCGTTGGGTGGACGGCGCCGTTCGTCTGGACTGCGCCGCGTTAGCAACGTCACTGGCGATCCCTAGGAAAAACCCTGGACCCTGACGACTTCACCGACGCCCAAGCCATCGCCGCCATCACCCGCGGCAACTTCCGGCTCCTCGAACGCCTCTTCCCCCAAATCGAACGCGTCCTGAAAATCAACGAACTCGAAACCATCACCAACGACGTCATCGAAGCCGCCCAAAGCACCCTCGTCATCGGCATCACCTGACAGCGAGGCCGCCACTCACCATCAACAGAACCCCGCCATCAAGCGACGAAAGCCACAGCTACGGGACACGCCTCGAGCGGTGTGCTCGGCGACCTGCTGCGTGCTCGCCGTTGCTCCTGCGGGAGGGCGAACTAGCGGTCAGCTGAACAAGCTGAGGTGTCTCAACGGCTTGCGCAGGTAGACTGCGTGCGTGAAAATATGCTTCGGTCTATGCACCAGGAGTTGGGCGACATGACGCCCTCACACGAGCGGCCCGGCCACCCGGCCTCCGTCGGCGGGTCAGGCCACCGCGATGGCTGATTGGCGCCTGCGCGACCTCTGTCTGGAGGACCTACCGGCCCTTGTCGACCTGGACCGCTCGTCCTCTTCTATCGGGGAGCCCCCAGTGCTGCCCATCACGGATGTGGTGACCGCCCTGACGGATCGCCATCCGGCTGTGGCCGCAACCGTCTTGGGTGAACTGGTTGGAGCCGGCGTGGCCGCGATCCGCGGTGAGCACGCCTGGATCCTTCGTCTGTCGCTGTCACCTGACTGGCGCCACCAGGGGTTGGGGACGGCCCTGCTCACCCATCTAGAGCACCGCCTGCAGGCCGCGGGGGTCCAGCGCATCTCGGCGCTGCTCCCCGCCGAGGAGACCGGTGCGCAGGCCTTCTCCAACAACGGCTTCGTCCGTCGTGATGGCGTGAGCCACTACGAAAAGACGGAGAGCGTGAACCGACACGCCGCGACCTTGCTCAGCTCCCTCGGTGGGGCCGTCCCCCCGGCGGGACTCTGGGAGCAGGTCGCCGGGATGGTCGTGGAGAAGGAGACCATCGAGAAGAAGGTGGTCCTGCCCTTGGCTCATCCGGACGTGGCGGAGGACCACGGGGTCAGGCCGCCGCACGCCATCATGCTGTTTGGTCCACCGGGCACCGGCAAGACGACGTTCGCCCGGGCTGTTGCCAGCAGACTCGGCTGGCCCTTCGTGGAGTTGTTCCCCTCGCGTCTGGGCGGCGACGAGGGCACCCTCCCAGCCGGTCTCAACGTGGCGTTCGAGCAGATCATGGACCTCGATAAAGTGGTGGTGTTCATTGACGAGGTCGAAGAGATCGCTTCCGCGAGAGGCAGTGGAGCGACTCCCGTCGCCGTGGTCAACGAGCTACTCAAAGCTCTGGTCTCTTTCCGCAGCAGGCCACACCGACTCCTGGTGTGCGCCACCAATTCAGTGCGCGTCCTGGACCCCGCGTTCCTGCGGCATGGACGGTTCGACTACGTCCTACCCATCGGTCCACCCGATGACATGGCCCGTGAGGCCATGTGGCGCAGACACCTACAGGTCGCTAGCACCGGTCTGGAGCCCACCCGGCTTGTGGCGGCCAGCGACGGGTTCACGCCCGCCGACATCGAGCACGCTGCCAGGACCGCTGCCCAACGCATCTTCGAACGCACCATGGAGTCCGGCTCGAGATGCACCGCCGAGATCGAGGACTATCTGGACGCCACCTCCCAGGTGCGACCCACACTTACCCACAACATGATCCACAGTTTCCATGAGGACATCGATGCGCATGCACGGTCCTGACCCCCACCGGGCAGAGGCGACACTGGACTGCCTCACGGACGTGTGACCTCTGGCCATCCTTTGTACGTCGGCTGCTGTGATTACGGCGGTGCATCTTCCCTGACAGCAGAGACACGAAGAGTCGAGCTGCCGGTGGCTGCGCCAAATCTGACCGTTTGTGTGGACCCACACCCCAGGGCCTGCAACGCGGTGATCCTCTTGGCCGGCGGGCGCGCGTTGAGCCACTTCTGCAGCGTCTGGTGGAACCGCTCGTTCTTGCCCTGCGTGGTGGGCCGATCCGGTTTGTCGGTGATGGGTTTGACGCCAAGATCGATCAGGTAGTCGACGAGCTTGCCGGTGAACCCTCGACGGGTGGGGTTGAACGCCAACCCGTTGTCCGAGAGCAACCGCGTAGGCACGCCCCACCGGCGCACCGCGGTCGCGACGACCTGCACGGCCGCCCTGGCCGTCTCACCGTCAGCGACCAGAGTCGCCAACGCCAAGCGCGTGTTGTCGTCAATGACCTGATGGATCGCAACCGCGCCCCCGTCCGCTAACGACCACGCAAACGCGTCGATCTGCCAGCAGCAGTTCGGTGCCGGGTAAACGAACCGGCGGTTAGCGGCCCTGGACCGCTTCCGCGGCTCGGGCTCCGAGACCCCAGCCGGCGACGAACGCCCGAGCAAGAGTAGCCCGCGACGGCGGGTTCAAACCCTGACGCCGCATCCTCGCGCACCGACAAAGGCCCAGCGTCCAAACCCTGCTCGACCAGCCATGCCCGCACCGCCAACGCATGCTCGATCACGCCCGCATCGGTACGTCCAGGGCTCGAGTGTGGCCGCCGGAATTTTGGCTTGTCGCACCCACCGGGCCCAGTTCAGTTGCCTGGCGACGGATCTTGTAAAACACCGACCGGCTGATCCCATGCCGCGCACAGAAGCGGCCCACCTCTCCCCGCTCAGCGTTCGTAGGCCAGTTCGCAATCGCCCACCGCACATCCGCGGGCACCGTATTCGAGTCCATGCCATAAGACAACGCGCCAGCAAAGTGACCACGATGTCATGAGCCCGACTGTCCACGATGTTCCAAGACACAACCGTCCACGATGTCCTGCGACTTCACATAGGTAGTGGGCGCATCTCGGGGCCGGCGAGGTTTCGTGGCGGCTCAGATGGCAGTTACACCCTCGATTGCGACAAGCCACGTTCAAACAGCATCTCTACACCCCGCTGCACTAAGGGAGTCAAGGCGCCCAGGGCAAGGCCAATTTTGGTGTGCGGGTGGGTCACCCCGCGATGGGCAAGCCTTTCTGCGCTCCGGTGCACAAACCACTCGACAACAACCACCCCCGCCGTAAGACCCACAAGGACTCCAGCAACGACGAGACCCTTTACCTTCGGGGTAACGGCGGTCCGGCCCGCATCGGCCTGGTCCTGCTCGGACGGCTCCACTCCAACCGCGTCGGCAGCATCGTGGACCGACAGCGATGGGCACCGGCCAGGAGCTTCGGCGCAAACCTCTAACCCCCTCAATCAGAGGCACCCCCACCGAGTTTTAAACAACTCAGCACACCCACAGTTGTGCACTGGTCGACTGATCATCGCCTCACCCTCGTGGCGGAAACAGTCGCTGAGCTCGCGCGCGTCGGCGGCGCAACTCTTTGATGACTTGACGTTTTCGGGACCGGACCTGCTCGGCATCGACCTCATCGAGCGACCACCGGGCGGCCGAGGCCGCCGGATGCCACCCGCGGGTGGCATCTTCTAGGTGAGCCAACAGCCCGATCAACTCACGCACCCCCATGGTGGTGAGATCC
>JBBSKS010000133.1:0-7039 GCA_038256095.1 Actinomycetales bacterium
CACGGTGTCCTACCGTCCAGCCCACGGCGAAGCCACCTACGTCTGGGGCGACGAGATCCTGACTCGGACGTTCGAGGACGATGACACCACGATCTCGGTGGTGCTGTCCGGTCGCTGACCAGCCAGACTGGGGCCTCCACCATCCAGGAGGCCCCGTCATGACCCTTGCCGCCCCTTCCGGCCCCACCGGGCACGAAGACACCCCCCAGCAGGCGGGCCCTAGCGACCCGGCGGCGCTCGCCGCCGAGGCGCGCGACCTCATCGCAGCGCTCGGCCAGTCCACCGACCCGGACGCCTTCCAAGAGCTGCTCGGAGTCAGCGCCGCAGTCGGGGTCGCCCTCGGCGAGTCGGCCCGGACCCTCGCCGAGGCCCAGTCTTGGACTCAGGTCGCCACCTACGCCGGGACGTCCAAGCAGGCGGCCTGGTCACGGTGGCGCGGCTGAGAAGACCGGCACCGCCCCCAGGATTCCGAGCGTCGAGAGGTGGGCTCGGCGCGCAAAGCGCGCGACGGTCATAGGACCAGGCACTCGGTGCGGTCGCGTGAGGGACACCGACAGGGGCCATCGCACTAGAATCCGCCAGCATGACCTGGAATCGTCCGGTGCCGACGATTGGCGACCAAACGTCGGCGGCGCAACGGGCCGAAGACATTGACGCTTGGGCTTTCCCGGAGGCCGCTCGCGATGCGTTCTACGAGGTGCTCGCTGCTCGCCGCGACATCAGACGCTATCGCCCAGACCCCGTGCCGAGCGAGACCCTTGAGCGGGTGCTGCAAGCCGCCCACGCCGCCCCGTCGGTCGGTCATAGCCAACCGTGGCGTTTGATCGTCGTGACCGAAGCCGAGACTCGCGACCGGGCAGCCCGGATGGCCGACCAGCAGCGTCTGCGCCAAGCCGCACAGATGGAGCCCGACGCCGGTCGTCGGCTGCTTGACCTGCAGCTTGAGGGCATCCGCGAAGCGCCGCTGGGCGTCGTTGTGGCCTGCGACCGACGGGCTGTGGCCGCTGGGGTGTTGGGCCGCGCGACCTTCCCCGACGCCGATGTGTGGTCGTGCGCCTGTGCGATCGAAAACCTCTGGTTGGCCGCCCGAGCCGAAGGCCTCGGTTTGGGCTGGGTGACGCTGTTCGATCCCGACGAATTGTCCGACCTGCTCGGCCTGCCTGACGGGGTCGTGACGCTCGGGTGGTTGTGCCTCGGGTGGCCCGACGAACGCCCGCCCGCGCCTGGGTTGGAGCGCGCGGGATGGTCACGACGCCAGCCACTGAGCGACGTGGTGCTGTACGAGCGCTGGGACCAATCCCCCGCGACAGACACCTCTTCGACCGATGCTGCCCCCTCTGGTGAAACCGCGCCACCCATCTCGCGTTTGCGGGCCCCGGCCGGAGTGGATGTCGTGAGTGCCCGAGACGCTGCCGACACGTTGTTGACTCCCCCCGGTTCGCTCGGGGTGCTCGACCGGTGCGTGGACCGCGTCGAAGCTGCCATCGCTGCGTCCGTCGAGGCTCGAATCGAAGGGGCTGATCGTCTGCGGTCAGCTCGTGCAACGCCGACGGGCGCGTTGATATTGGCGGCTGGGCGGCATCGGGTGGTCGACCTTGGGGTGAGCGCGTTCGACCCGTCGGTGACCGATGAGGTGGTCGCGGCCAGTCGAGTCGGCGAGTCAGCGGGGGCCGTCGCCGCTCGCGCCAACGGGTTGAGTTTCGTCCTGGAAGACGCCGGGATAAGCGACGGCGACCTCGCGTCCACCGACGCTCTCTCTGCTGAGCGGGTGGCCGAGTTGATTGAGCGCGGACGCCAGGTTGGGGCCGCAGCGGCCACCGATCACAGCGTCATTGCTTTGGGTGAAGTCGGCATCGGCAACACCACCGTGGCCGCCGTGCTGAGCGCTGCGCTTCTCGGGCTCTGCGCCGAAGACGTCGTCGGGCTAGGAGCTGGAGCGGACAGCGCCATGCTGGAGCGCAAGCACGCTGTCGTCGGATCAGCGTTGACGCGGCTTCGAGGCGGCGAAAAGGAGGCGAACAAGGTAGTGGCAGTCGAGCCCGTGCGTGCACTTGCTGGTGTGGGCGGCCCGGAGTTTGCATTGCTCGCTGGCGTCGTTCTTGGGGCTGCCGAGTCCGGTGTGGTCTGCGTGCTCGACGGCCTCGCCACCTCCGTCGCCGCCTTGGCCGCGGTGCGAATGGAGCCCGGCGCCTCGGCATACGTCGTGGCTGGTCAACGCAGTCGCGAGCGTGCCCACCACCTCGTGCTGGAGCACCTCGGCCTCGAGCCCCTGCTGGATTTGCGGTTGCGTGCGGGCGAAGGCGTGGGGGCAGCGTTAGCGACCGGCTTGGTGCTGCGCGGCATCGACATCCGGCGCGACACGGGTCGCACACACGGTGCCGGCTGATCGCGTGACTGGCGCCACGACATACCTCACCATCGCCCGGGATGGTCAGGCCGAGATTGAGGTTAAGCGCTCGCGCTTCGTCTGCGACCTGCGCCGGGTCGACAACGAGGAGGCTGCCCGTGACGTGCTCGCGGCAATCCGCAAACAGCACTGGGATGCGGGGCATCATTGCTCGGCGATGATCATCGGCGCTGACGCTTCCCTTGAGCGATCCAACGACGACGGCGAGCCCTCAGGCACCGCCGGCGCGCCGATGCTCGAAGTGTTACGCGGGCACGCAATCAGCGATGTCGTCGCCATTGTCACGCGGTGGTTTGGCGGCACGCTGCTCGGCTCGGGTGGCCTGGCTCGCGCTTACGGCGATGGAGTGCGCGCTGCCCTGGACGAGCTGCCCTTGGTGCGGCGTTCCCTTGTTGAAGAGTTCATCGTGGCGGTCGAGCACGACCGTGCAGGACGGGTGGAGAACGATCTGCGATCACGCGGGGTGCAGGTCCTCACGACCGAGTATGCCGAGCGAGCCCTGATCCTCGTGGGCGCCGCGGCCGGACGTCGGCACGAACTGGAGTCAACGCTGGCCGAGGTAATGTCCGAGCATGTCGATCTGATCCCCGCGGGCTCTGGCTGGGTGGACTCAGCGCTCTAGAGGGGGAACCGAGTCGCGATCCGTGTTCGCTGCCCCACTGGCTCGGGTGGGCATCGGGTCAAAGGAGAACCACATGGAGCATCGCGTCATCGTCGAGGTGGTGCCCACTCACGAGAAGCGGCTCGCGGACGAGATCACACGGCTCTACGGGCCAACCGCCTCGTTGCGTCGGGTCTCGCAAACGTGGGCAGCCGAGCGGCGCGTCTAAACCGATGGTGCCTCGGTGCTCTACCCCTGTCAGGCTTTGGAACGGCGGTCGATCAGCAAGGCGACAGTGTTCAACGCGCCCCAACCGATGGTGACGCTGAGTGCTTTCTTGCGGATCGCGGGGTCTTTCATCGTGAGGCCCAAGATGGCGGCGTCGCCACAGTCACTCGCAATGCGCATCGCCATCGACGCGCTGACCAGGGTCGGCGACGTGGCGAACATGCCGACCAACGACAAGGGAAGGTCACGACCGGCGTAGGTGTAGGCCACGAGATCGAAGGCGGACATCTGCTCTGCCGGCACCTCCAGCGCCGATCCCAGATGCTCGGGCTTGATCAACGCAAACACTGCATAGGCACCAGTGGCGGTGGACAGGATTCGGCTCAAAGGGAATGACATACAAAAAATCTACGATTCGATGCTTGTCTGCGCTCGTTGGGGTCACCTCGCGGTCGTTAGGCTGCCGGAATGATTGAACTCAAGACCCCCGCCGAGATCGAGCAGATGCGTCCCGCCGGGGTCTTCGTTGCCGAGACGCTGACCCGTCTGAGCGCCGAGGCTGCCGTGGGCGTCAACCTGCTCGACCTCGACGCCCTGGCCCATCAGCTCATTCGCGACCGTGGAGCCGAGTCGTGCTATATCGACTATCACCCCTCTTTCGGCGCGATGCCCTTTGGCAAGGTGGTCTGCATCTCGGTCAACGACGCAGTGCTGCACGGGTTGCCGCACGACTACACGTTGCGCGACGGAGACCTCGTGACCTTCGATTTCGCGGTGTCCGTCGACGGCTGGGTCAGCGATTCAGCCGTAAGCCTCGTGGTCGGCACCCCCCGCGCGGAAGACCTTAGGCTCATCGACACTGCCAATCGTGCCCTGGACGCTGCCATCAAAGTGGCCCGACCCGGCGGTCGCATCGGTGACATTTCGGCAGCTATCGCGGCGGTCGGCAAGGCGGAGGGTCTGAAGATCAACACCGACTTCGGCGGCCACGGTGTGGGCCGCACCATGCACGGCGAGCCGCACGTGCCCAACGACGGCAAAGCAGGCCGTGGTTACCCCCTGCGGCCCGGTCTGGTCATTGCCATCGAGCCGTGGTTCCTGCATACGACCGACAAGTTGTTCACCGACCCCGACGGGTGGACGTTGCGCAGCAAAGACGGCTCGCGCGGCGCACACGCCGAGCACACCGTGGCCATCACCGAGGGTGACCCCATCATCTTCACGGCCCGCACCCCGCAGCAAAACAGTTGAGCAACCCGACCGACCTACATCGCCCGGCGGGTGTGCCAACGACATCGAACCCCCAGCCCACCGATGTCATCACCGTCCGGGGCGCACGTCTGCACAATCTCCGTGACGTCGACGTGGTCCTTCCCCGCAACCGACTCGTAGCCTTCACCGGCATCTCCGGATCGGGCAAGTCGTCGCTGGCGTTTGGCACCATCCACGGCGAGGCCCAGCGCCGCTACTTCGACTCGGTCGCCCCCTTCGCTAGGCGGCTGATCCACACCGCGCTCGACCCGCAAGTCACCGACATCACCGGGTTGCCGCCGACCGTCGCGCTGCAACAGAGCCGCAGCGGCTCCAGCAGCCGGTCCACCGTCGGCACCATCACCACCACCGGCAACACGCTGCGGATGCTCTGGTCCCGATGCGGCGACTACCCCAAGGGTGTCACCGGGATGGATTCGGACCACTTCTCCCCCAACACCGCGGTCGGCGCGTGCTCAGAGTGCTCCGGTCTGGGCACGACGCACCGCCCGACCGAATCCTCGATGGTGCCCGACTCGTCGCTATCTATCGCCGAGGGCGCCATCGCAGCGTGGCCCGGCGCATGGCAAGGCAAGAACTACCGCGACATCGTGGCCACCCTGGGCTACGACACACACCTGCCCTGGCGCGACCTTGCCCCCGAGGCCCGCGAGTTCATCCTGTTCAGCGACACCGACCCCGTCGTCACCGTGGTGCCCGAGCGCGCCGCCGGTCGAGTACACCGCCCCTACGAAGGCCGGTTCGTCAGCGCCGAGCACTACCTGATGCGCACCCTGTCTGAGACCAAGAGCGCCAGCCAACGAACGCGGGCGCTGAGGTATGTCGTGAGCTCGCCATGCGAGGTCTGTCACGGTCGCCGCCTGGGGACCGACGCGCTATCGGTGACCTGGCAGGGCATGGCGATTGATGAGGCCACGCGCCGCCCGGTCGACGAACTCCTGCCGATGATGCACGCTCGACTCGCTGCTTTGGTGGGTGGCGACGACGCGCAGGCTGTCGCCGAGGCCGAGCGTTTACTGCTGGAAGACCTCGCGAGCCACCTGCAGGTCATCGTCGATCTCGGGATCGGACACCTCGACTTAGCGCGGTCGAGCACCTCGGTCTCTTCCGGGGAGTTGCAGCGGCTTCGGGTCGCGGCGTCGGTGCGCTCAGGTTTGTTTGGTGTGGTCTATGTCCTTGATGAGCCGTCGGCGGGGCTGCATCCGCGCGACACCAAGGCACTGCTGCGGGCGCTTCGGGGGTTGGTCACCGCGGGCAACACGGTGCTGGTCGTTGAGCACGATATGGACGTCGTCGCTGCGTGCGACTGGGTTGTCGATGTCGGTCCTGGAGCAGGATTCCAGGGCGGCGAAGTGCTGTATTCGGGGTCGCTGGAGGGGCTCGGATCGGTCGAGCGCTCCATCACCGCGCGCTATCAGCACAGTGGCGTGCATGCCGATGATGTGCGCCCGGCTGGCTCGAAGGCACGCACGCCGGGAGGTGCGCTGCGGGTCGAGGGGATGAGTCGGCATACGGTCCGCGATCTGGACGTGACCGTGCCGCTCGGGGTCTTCACTGTCATCACGGGGGTCTCCGGGTCCGGCAAGAGCACGGTGCTCGACGTGGTCCATGACGCTATGGATCCGTCCGACACGCCTGCCGACACCAAACCTGATTTCGCCGCGTTCAACACCGAAGGCCAGCGCATCCCGTCGCGGCTGGTCCGGATCACGCAGAAGCCAATTGGCCGCACGCCCCGGTCCAACCTGGCGACCTACACCGGCCTGTTCGACCACGTGCGGACCCTCTTCACCCGCACCCCGATGGCCCGCGAGCGCAAGTATGCCGCCGGGCGCTTCAGTTTTAACGTCACCGCAGGTCGGTGCGCGACGTGTCAGGGCGAAGGGTCCGTGGCGGTGGAGCTGCTGTTCCTTCCCGGCACGTACTCAACCTGCCCGACGTGTGGTGGCTCGCGCTACAACGACGAAACGTTGGAGGTCACCTGGCGCGGGCACACCATCGCCGATGTCCTGTCGTGGACGGTCGAGGAGGCGCAGCCAATCTTCGACGACGAGCCGCCTGTTGCGCGCGCTTTAGAGGCATTAGCCACCCTCGGTCTCGGCTACCTGCGCTTGGGGCAACCGGCCACCGAGCTCTCCGGCGGCGAAGCCCAGCGCATCAAACTTGCCACCGAATTGCAGACCCAAGCCCGCCAACCGACGCTCTACCTGCTCGACGAACCGACCTCCGGGCTGCACCCGGCGGACGTGCACCGCTTGCTGAAGCAACTGCATACGTTGGCCGACGACGGGCACACCGTGGTGGTGGTCGAGCACGACCCGGTCGCGGTGGCCACTGCCGACTGGATCATCGAGATGGGACCGGGCGCGGGGTCAGCCGGCGGCCAGATCATCCGCGCTTCGGCCCGCTGACCGGGCAGTCAGTCACTGAGGGCTGGTGCCATCGGGCCCGGTGCGACCCATCCGATAGACCGCGGCCACCGCGAGCGGGATCAGCACCACCGCCGCCAGCACGCCGAAACCCGTGGCGTA
>JBBSKS010000134.1:0-7026 GCA_038256095.1 Actinomycetales bacterium
CGACGAGTTCAAAGCTGTGGCCCCTATCGGTTTGGGCGTCATCAGCACCGCGGTGTCGACGGCTCTGGCCACCCGCGCAGTGGGGGTCGTGGCGGTGGCCATCTTCGTGGTGCCGCTGGTGTTGTTGCTCATGGCTGTACGACGTCAGGCTCACGTCGCCGATGGTCAGCGACAGACGGTGTGGGCCTTATCCAAACTCACGGACCAAGGGGGCTTCACTGACCCTGGGCATGCCGTCCGGGTTGCCCGACTGGCGGTGCCGGTTGGGCGTCAGGTGGGGCTTTCGGAGCCGCTGCTCAAGGATCTTGAATATGCAGCTTTGCTGCACGATCTCGGCCAACTGTCGTTGCAACGACCCATTCCCGGCGGCGCGACGACGCACACTTCTGCCTTGGATCAGCGCCGAATGGCCACTGCCGGAGCGGCGTTGTTGGCGCGCACGGCCGAGTTGTCGCGGGTGGCCACGGTGGTGGCCCACCAAGCCACGCCGTACTGGCGCCTTGAGCAGCTGGGGGATATCCCGATGGGGAGCCGGATTGTGCGGGTCATCAACGCCTACGACGACCTTGTAGGTGTCTCTTTGGACTCGGCTACCCGGATGCGGGCGCTGCAGAGACTGAGATTGGGGATGGGGTATGACTACGACCCCAAAGTTTTGCGTGAACTGTGTCGAGTGCTCGTGCGCGATGGCCAGATCTCTCGGGGCGACATGCTGTCTCTCGAGCTGTTGCCATCGCGCACGCACTCCGCCCTCAAATAGCTGCGCCTGAGGGCGTCAAGGAGTCAGCCCTTTTTGGTCTCGGCGAAGATCTCGGCGATCTCGTCGATCTTGGCGAGCAGTTCGTCGGCGACGGCAACGTCCCACGACGACTTGGTGCCTGATGCGCCAGCCAACTTGGTGGCTTCGTTGACCAACATGTGCAACTGCGGGTAGGCCTCGAAGTGCGGCGGCTTGAAGTAGTCGGTCCACAGCACCGCAACGTGGTGCTTGACCAACTCCGAGCGCTCTTCTTTGATAATGCGGCCGCGGGCCTTCATCTCGGGGTCATCGCTGGCGTTGACCTTTTCCATGATGCCTTTGATCGACTGTGCTTCGATACGAGCCTGGGCCGGGTCGTAAACGCCGCACGGCAAATCGCAGTGGGCGCTGACCTCGACGACAGGCGTACCAAGGTAAGAGAACAAGCGAGTGAGCATAAGTCGTCCTTCCATAAGCAGTTGGGGCTCCCCACGTTAGCCTGACCCAGTGCTGCTCGCGATGGACACCTCCACATCAGTCGTGACTGCGGCGTGTTTGCGCACCGGTGACGTGCTCAGCGAAGTCACCGTGCGCGACGCGCAAAGCCACGGCGAACTGCTCGCGCCGACGCTCCTTCGGGCGATGAATGAGGCAGGTGCTGTTCCTGACGACCTGACCCGCATCGTGGTCGGGGTGGGCCCGGGGCCATTTACCGGCTTGCGGGTCGGGATCAGCACGGCCCTGGTCATGGGCCACGCCCTCGGCATACCAGTGGTCGGGGTGTGTTCCTTGGACGCCATCGCGGCTGGAGTAGGCGATCGTTACCCCGAGTTCATTGTGGCCACGGACGCGCGCCGCAAGGAGATCTACTGGGCTCGGTATGCGGTGGCTCACGGACAGTTCAATCGGATCAGTGGGCCCGCGGTGTCTCGCGCCAGTGACCTCCCCGTCGATATTGCCGCGCTGCCCGCAGTGGGGGTAGGTCCCCGGTTGTATCCAGAGTCGCTCAGCGCTGGACAGGGACCGATGGACGTGAGTGCTGCTGACCTGGGGCGCCTGACGTCCCGCGATGGCCTACTGCTGGCCCCGGAGCCGCTCTACCTTCGCCGCCCGGATGCCGTGCCGAGCACCCGCACCCCGACGTTTGACGCTTCCTCGTGAAGAGCCAGCCGAGCGTCGAGATTCACGCGATGCAATGGTTCGATCTGGCCGATGTCGCCGCACTAGAGGCTGAGATCTACCCTGATGACGCCTGGAGCGAGGCGACCTGGTGGGCGGAGTTAGCCGGTCGCCCTCGGCGCCACTACGCGGTGGCGAAGCCGCACGCCGAGGGGCGAACTATCGCCGGATATGCAGGTATCGACATCAACGGGGAGAATGCCGATGTGATGACGATTGCGGTGGCGCTGCGGCATCAAGGAATGGGCCTCGGGTCGGTTCTGCTCACCGGTTTGCACGACGTGGCCGCCCAGCAGGGGGCACGCGCCATGGTGCTGGAGGTCCGCGCCAATAACGCCTCCGCGCTCGCGCTTTACGCGCGCCTGGGCTACGAGCGCATAGCGACCCGGGCTGGCTACTACGGCAGCGGTATCGACGCGCTGGTCCTGCGCCGCGAGTTGCCGGGCCAAGGCGAGCGCCATGCGTGAGGAGCCGCTGGTCCTGGGGATCGAAACGAGCTGCGACGAAACCGGCATCGGCATCGTGCGTGGCCACACGCTGCTGGCCGACGCGATCGCCAGCAGCGTGGCGCAGCACGCCCGTTTTGGCGGCGTGGTGCCGGAGGTGGCCAGCCGAGCTCACCTTGAGGCGATGGTGCCGACGCTGGACCGGGCCTGTGTGGAGGCCGGAGTGCGCCTGACCGACATCGACGCGCTCGCCGTTACCAGCGGCCCCGGACTAGCGGGCGCGTTGTTGGTGGGCTTGGCCGCGGCCAAGGCCCTCTCGCTCTCGCTCGGACTGCCGTTGTACGGCGTCAACCATTTAAGCGCGCACGTCGCGGTGGATGTCGTCGAGCACGGCGCGCTGCCCGAGCCCACGATGGCGCTTCTGGTCTCCGGGGGTCACTCCAATTTGCTGCTGGTGCCCGATGTGACCCGTGAGGTCCACTCGCTGGGGGCGACAATGGACGACGCCGCAGGCGAGGCTTTCGACAAGGTCGCACGTGTGCTGGGTCTGCCGTTCCCGGGTGGCCCACACATCGACAAAATGGCTCGTGAAGGCAATGCGCTGGCTATCGACTTCCCGCGGGCGCTGACCGGGGGCAAGTACACGCAGCGGCACCGATTCGACTTCTCCTTCTCCGGACTTAAGACGGCCGTAGCGCGGTGGGTGGATCTGCGGGCGGCCGCGGGCGAGCCGGTGCCGGTGGCCGACGTCGCGGCGAGCTTCCAAGAGGCGGTGGTCGATGTGCTGAGCGCCAAGGCGGTGGCGGCCTGTCGCGAGCACGGTGTCGATTCGCTTCTGATCGGTGGCGGGGTGGCCGCGAACAGCCGGCTCCGTGTGGTCACCCAAGAGCGCTGCGACGTGGCCGGGATCACGATGCGGGTGCCTCGCCCTGGGCTGTGCACCGACAACGGGGCCATGGTCGCCGCGTGGGGGTCGCTGGCCGTTTCGGCCGGGGCAGCCCCGTCGGGTCTGGACTTCTCCGTCGATTCCTCGCAACCAATCGAGCAGATCCGAGCGTGAAGTTTCCTGGTTGGCTGCGACATCCGGCGAGGTTGGTTACCGTCGCTTTCGGACTGGTCGTCATTGTCGGCACTCTGATGCTGATGTTGCCGATATCCCGCACCGGGGATAGCCCCGCGGATGTGATGGTGGCGGCGTTCACCACCGTTTCGGCGGTCTGCGTGACGGGCCTCATCACCGTTGACACCGCTAGTTATTGGACCCCGTTCGGGCAGGGGGTCATCTTGGTGTTAATTCACATCGGTGGTCTGGGCGTGATGGCGATGGCCACCTTGTTGACGCTGACGGTGCGAGGTCGGCTCGGGCTGCGCAGCACGATGGTCGCCCAGGCCGAGACCCACACCACTGCCTTGGGTGATGTCCGTCGCGTTCTGGTGCGGGTGGTGGTGATGATGGCCATCATCGAGTCGATCGTCGCGGTCGTTCTGGTGCTTCGGTTCAAACTTGGCTATGACCAATCGTGGCCGCAGGCGCTCTGGAACGGTATTTTCCACTCGGGCTCCGGCTTCAACAATGCCGGGTTTGCGCTCTTCAGCGATGGCCTGATCGGGTTCGTGGCCGACCCTTTCATCATCCTGCCTATCTGCGCGGTGGTGATCCTGGGCGGCATCGGCTTCCCGGTGCTCCGCGAGTTGCGACACCGCTGGCGCCGACCCTCGAGTTGGACCCTGCATTCTCGAATCACCGTATGGGGCAGTGTCGTCTTGCTCGCCGTCGGTTCCGTGCTTTTTTGGGCCTTCGAAGCCACGTCGGGCGGCACGTTGGAGGGAATGGGGGCCAGTGGCCAGATCTTCGGATCGTTTGCGGGGGGCGTCTTCCCCCGGACCGCGGGGTTCAACTCGGTTGACTACGAAGTGATCAAAGACGAGACCGAGGCCATCACCACTGGCCTAATGTTGATCGGTGGAGGCAGCGCTGGCACCGCAGGCGGGATCAAGGTCGGCACCTTCGTCATCCTTGGGTTCATCATTTGGTCGGAAATCCGTGGCGAACAGGATGTCACCATTCGTGGCCGCAGGATCTCTGACGCGGTACAGCGACAAGCCCTGACCGTCACGATGCTGGCTTTGAGCCTGGTCTCGATCTCGATCGTCGCCATGATGGCGGTGACCGATCTGCCGGCCATCGACATTAGCTTTGAGGTGGTCTCAGCCTTCGCCACGGTGGGGCTCTCAACTGGCATTACGGCGGACCTGCCGCCCACCGGCCAGATTATTCTGATGGCTCTGATGTTCATCGGCCGGGTAGGAAGCATCACCGTGGCCTCGGCGATAGCGTTGAATACCAGGCACCGGCACTACCGCCTACCCGAGGAGCGACCCATTGTTGGCTAAGCGAAGGACCCGGCCCGTCCACAGCAGCACGGTGCTGGTGGTCGGTCTCGGGCGGTTCGGATCCGCTGTGGCCGAGTCCCTCATGCACCAGCAGGTCGAAGTGCTGGCGGTCGATGAGGACGCGGCGCGGGTGCAAAGGTATGCCGACGAATTTACTCTCACCGTGCAGGCCGACGCCACGGACGGTGAGGCCATGCGCCAACTCGGGGTGAATCAGCTCGAGAGCGCGGTAGTGGCTATCGGCTCCGACATCGAGGCGAGCGTGTTGACCGTCATTACTTTGGTTGAGGCTGGAGTGGAGCGCATCTACGCCAAAGCGATCACCCGCAAGCACGGCAAAATCTTGGAGAACATCGGGGCCACGCACGTCATCTACCCGGAGCACGTGATGGGCAAGCGCGTCGCCCACATGGTGACCGGAGGGGTCAAGGACTATCTGGAGTTCGAGGACGGATTCGCCATGATTCGCACCTACGCCCCCCGCCAGACGTGGAACGTGACCTTGGCGGAGTCCGCGGTGCGAAGCAACTACTCCGTGACGGTGGTCGGGATCAAGCGCAGCGGCAAGGATTTCACGTATGCCGTCCCGGAGACGGTCGTGCACGAAGGTGACGAGCTAGTGGTGTCGGGAACGACAGAAAACGTCGAACGGTTCAGTTCGCTACCTTCACGACGAGAGGCCTAGGCGCTGATGGACGGTCCAACCACCACCTTTGGCCGGGTGCTGAAGGCATTGCCCGCAAACGTGCTCCGTGTTGCCGTCGTGACCAGCTCGATCCCGGTCGTGGCGGCAGCGGCGATCACCGGTGTGGACGCATTGCGCAAGCGACGGACCACAGACGTCCACGATGCACCCGAGAGCGCCTCGCACCATACCGAAGTCTCGGGCAACACGCTGACCACCTATACCTACGGCGAGCACGTCTACGCCGCGATGTTGGAGGCGATAGCGCGGGCTCAAGATCACGTCTACTTGGCGAGCTATATCTGGAAGGGGGACGCGGTCGGGCAGCAATTCAAGGACGCAGTGGTGGCCGCGGCCGATCGCGGGGTCAAGGTCTTCGTGGTCTTCGACGGCTTCGCCAATCTGGTGGTGCCAGGGGAGTTCAAGAAGTTCCCGAGCAACGTCAACGTGATGCAGTTCCCCACCGTGCGAGGTGGAGTGCTGGACATTCGGCGCACTGGGCGCGATCACCGCAAGATTCTGGTGGTCGATGGCTCGGTGGGTTTCGTGGGGGGATACAACATCGGGTCCACGTATGCCACCCAGTGGCGTGACACTCACCTACGCGTCGAGGGCGACACCGTGTGGGAGTTAAGCAACTGCTTCGTCGACTTCTGGAATCGCCATAAAAAGGCGGAGCAGCCGGGGTTGCCTAACGTCGGCGCCCCCCGTTGGGACTATCCGATACGGGCCGCCCGGAATGAGCCATCGAGGGTGGTCTTCCCGGTGCGCAATATCTATCTCGAGGCGATCGACCGGGCCGCCGATCACGTCTACATCACCCAGGCGTACTTCATCCCGGACCGAGAGATCATGCACGGCTTACTCGCCGCAGCCGCGCGGGGTGTGGACGTGCGAGTCGTGACGCCACAGCGCTCGAATCACATCGTGGCCGACATCGTGGCTCGCAGTTACGTCAGCGAGTTGCTCCACGGAGGGGTGCGGCTCTTTTTCTATCAAGACGCGATGGTGCACGCCAAGACTGCGACTGCGGATGGCCAATGGACCACCGTGGGCACCGCCAATATTGATCGCCTCTCGCTGCGTGGCAATTACGAGGTGAACCTGGAGGTACTGGGCTCAGAGCAGGCGCGCGTCATGGAGACGGTATTCGCTCAAGACCTCACCAACTGCACCGAGATGACGGCCGAGCTGTGGGCAGACCGAACGCTGCTGCACCGCCTCGGAGAGAAGGTCCTGCGGCCGCTGCAGCCGTTGCTGTGATCTTGTTGCGGCAACGGGGGGCCGACACCCTGGCACTCGGCTTGACCGAGTGCTAATCGCCGCCTAGATTCGTCTTTAGCACTCAAGGCACGCAAGTGCCAGATCTGGTCAAGGTCGACCCCCGCGACGGCGACCTGCAACCGGTGACAACGAGTAACCCAAGTGAGTTGACCCAGCTAGTCGACAACGACGAAAGGAATGGCCGCTGTGTCGGTTTCCATCAAGCCGCTCGAAGACAGAATCGTTGTGCAGGCCGTCGAGGCCGAGCAGACCACCGCCTCTGGCCTGGTCATCCCGGACACCGCCAAGGAGAAGCCCCA
>JBBSKS010000135.1:0-6904 GCA_038256095.1 Actinomycetales bacterium
GCGCACGCTGTCGCAGTGGCGCAGTACGCACGCCGACTTCTTCGCCGACTACACGCCAGACATGCTCGTCGTCCTCGAGCGTTTCGTGGTGCTCACCGCTCACTCGAGCGCGCACCACGCACCCGTGAATCAAGACGCGTAATCGCCACAACGGTTCCGGTGACTACGCGCAAAAATGTAACCCTGGGTTAAGTGCGACGGGTGACAGTCCTCGCCACACGGCGCGCGCTGCGACGAGCAAACAGTTCCTCCAGCAGCATGGGCCTGCCCTCGGGGCCCGCCAGCGGCACCTGCCAGTTCGGGTATTCCTCGTGGGTGCCCGGCTGGTTAATGATGCGCACATCTTGGGCTAGGTCCGAGACAGAGACACCGAGCAACTTGGCGGGCGACCACGTGATGTAGCGGTGCAGCGCCTCGACCTGCTCGGCCACGTCGGCCCCGTCCCGCAGCAGTCCTCGCTCACGCAGCAGGTGCAGCACTTCTTCGCGAGCGCCTTCGTCTTCGGCAAGCTCTTCTTCCCAGGGCCGCGTCAGCAACTCAAGGTCGCGACGCAATTCCATGTGCACACCACTGAGATAGCCCGCCGTTGGTGGCAGGTCGTGAGTGGTGACGGTGGCCAAACACAACTCGCGGAACCGCTCCGGTGGGATCGGCCCGTCCTCGTTGCGCTCAAACCACAAGATCGACGTGCCGAGGATGCCGCGCGCGCTTAGGTAGTCCCGCACCCACGGCTCGACGGTGCCCAGGTCTTCTCCGACGATCACGGCACCGGCCCGGTGTGCCTCGAGCATCAAGATGCCGATCATCGCGTCGTGGTCGTAGCGCACGTAGGTGCCCTGGTCGGCTGGCATGCCTTCAGGGATCCACCACAGGCGGAACAGCCCGATCACGTGGTCGACACGCAGGCCCCCGGCGTCCCGCAGCACGTTGGCGATCATCTCTCGGTATGGCGCATAGCCGGCCTCAGCAAGTGCGGTCGGCTGCCACGGGGGCTGGCTCCAGTCTTGGCCGAGCTGGTTGTACTGGTCCGGCGGTGCACCGACGGTCACGCCACGCGCCAAGGTGTGGGCCAACGCCCACGCGTCGGCTCCTTGTGGGTGCACCCCCACGGCCAGGTCGTGGATGACTCCGATGCCCATTCCGGCGTCGCGCACATCCAATTGCACGTGGCGTAACTGGTCGCGAGTGATCCACTGCAACCAGCAGTAGAACTCGATCTCTATGGCGTGCTCGGCCACGTACTTTTTAACGGCTGGGCTAGCCGGGTCCTGAAGATTTTCCGGCCATTCGTGCCAGGAGGCGCCCTGCTCCATCGACAGCGCACACCAGGTTGTGAAGTCGAGCAGCGAGGCGCCACCTTCCTCGCAGAAGGCTTCGAAGGCCTGCTGACGCCGCATCGACCTCGGCTGGCGGTAGATCATCCGCAGCGCCGCCTCTTTGGCCGTCCAGGCGGCGTCACGATCCAGAAGGTCGAGGTCGAGGTAGGCCTGCGCGTCGTCGGCGTGCCACTCGATGAGCTGCCGCTCAGCTGAGGAGAGGTAAGCCACCTCAGGTACGTCTTCGACTCTGATGTAGAGAGGGCTGACGAAACGGCGGGTCGTCGGCAGGTAAGGAGAGGGCTCGATTGGTGTTTGGACTTGCGCCGCGTGTAGGGGGTTGACCAACACGAAGTCGGCACCCAAACCCGCGGCCCACGCACCAGCGTCCGCCAAATCCGCAAGGTCGCCGGTGCCCCAGGAATTCTCAGATCGCATCGCATACAACTGCGTCATCAGACCCCATTGCTGATCGCCATCCGCGGCTAGGCTCGGCGGCAAAGTGAGGCGCTCGGGATAGACCACCAGCACGGTAGAGGCCTGTGCGCCAGCGGCATCAACCACGTCCAGGCGATGCCAACCCAAGGGCAGATCGGCAGGAGCATCAACGGTGTAGCGCACCAGGTCGACGCCGTCGACGCTGCGAGTGGGGCGCAAATCATCCAGCAGCGTGAGTTTCCTGAGGTCGCCCGCTTCGGTGGTCACGCTCACCTCTAGGCTGACGTCGAGCCCGGCGTGCAGATGAACGCGCGGGACGACCCCGGCCCTAGCGACCACAACCTTAGGCGCGAGAGCGCGCCAGGGGCCCTCGTGGGTGGCCCGCAGCGACTCTTTTATGGTTGTCGGATCGCCCGCCTGCACCCCCAGCGCTTCGAGCACGAAGCGCACGGTCTGCTCCGAAACCGGGCGGTGGTTACCCTGCCAATCCCAGAATTCGGTTGCGACGCCATACGCCTGGGCCAGTTGGCTCAGGCCATCGGGCAAAGAGTGCGTCACGTCGGAGTCCTTCTCGTGGGGGGTCGGAATGCCAATGAGGAAGTTGCAGTCTGTCAGGTCCGTCGTGCTCAATGCGCCAGAATGACAGGCATGCCGTTCGCAACCTGGACCGAATTTGGCGCGTGGCTCTTAGGGCCGCCGTTGCGTATTATTGTCATCATCCTTGCCTCCCTGTTGATCCGGGGGCTCGTGAGGCGGGCCATCCGCGGCATGGAGCGAGCCATGATCATGCGGGTCGAAAGCCGCTCGCAAGGTCGAACCATCGGCAAAGTCCTCATGGTCGCGTCCGGAGCCGACGTAGAGCGCCGACGACAACGCGCGCTCACGATGGGCTCGCTGCTGCGCAGCATCTCCGCCTTCGTCATCGCGATCATCACCATCCTGACCATCATGGCCGAACTGGGATTGCCGCTCGGTCCCCTGCTCGCCTCAGCCGGCGTAGGCGGAGTGGCTTTGGGCTTCGGCGCTCAGTCATTGGTCAAAGACTTCCTGTCGGGCATTTTCATGGTGATCGAAGATCAGTACGGTGTGGGCGACGTCATCGACACCGGCGAAGCGATCGGTACCGTCGAGGAAGTAACCCTGCGCATCACCCGAGTCCGCGACGCCGAAGGTGTGGTGTGGTTCATCCGCAACGGCGAGATCGTGCGGATCGGCAATAAGAGCCAAGGGTGGGCTGCGGCATACATCGATGTCCCCGTCGATTACAACGAGGATCCGGGCCAGCTCATCCCGATGTTGGGCGAGGTCGTCGCCGCGATGTACGCCGAGGGGCGCTGGGAAGAAACCCTGATCGAAGTCCCCCTCATCGCCGGGGTTGAGTCGGTATCCGGTGGCGTCATGACGCTGCGGATCATCGCCAAGTGTCACCCTGGTGAGCAGTTCGGTGTGGCCCGGGAAGTGCGTATCCGGGTCAAAGAGGCCTTTGATGACGCGGGGGTCCGCGGGCCGCAAATTCTCCCGTCGGGGCCCGCCTCGTAGCATCGGGACGCACTATGGTTGACCGAAGCGCGGCCCTCGACTTTGACGCATTCGTGCGCTCACGCGGGCCGTCGCTGTTTCGCACCGCGGCCTTACTGACCCACGATGAACCGGCAGCGCAGGACCTGCTCATCGGCGCGCTGACCCAAGCCCAAGCCACCTGGAAGCGCTCCGGAGCAGCTCCCGAGTCCTTCGTGCGGTCCATCCTTGTCACACGGTTCGCAAAGAGGCGCCGAGGCGGACAGCGTGATCGGGCGGGCTCCACCGATTCAGGCCCGCATATCCACTCGCACCTCGGCGAATCGCACCTGCGCGACCCGCTGTCCGGGCTCACCTCGCGGCAACGAGCGGTCACTGTGCTCGCGGCCCACCATGGCCAATCGCTGCCCCAGTGCGCGGCTGCCCTGGGCATCAGTGAACGGGCGACGGCCGTAGCGGGGCAGCAGGCCCAAGACTCACTGGGCATTGACGACCTCGGTGCGATGGCCCCGTTGCTGGCCGAGGTGGCCGAATCGTTCACTCCTTCCGATCCCGACACCTTGCTGACTCGGATCGGGGCCGCGTTGCCCGCAGTGCGACGTCGCCGGAGGCTCCGATGGGCGATCGCCGCCACAGCGGTGCTAGCGATCGGAGCCAGCGTCGCTTTGCTCCAAGAACCCGACGCCCCCTACGGCGAGGACGTCGAGGCAGCCGTGGTCAACACCGCCTACACCCAGGGGTTTGGCCTTGTCGATGGCACTCCCGCACCGTTCGTCGATGGACTGGAACTGGTGGACACCGAAGTCATCGACTACGCCCTCACACGACGGATTGTTGCCGCGCCCGAGGTTGACGGCGACACTCAGGTCTACGCAGCGGCCTATTGCGACCTTCCCGGAAACTCACTGGATACGTTTGCGATCCTCGACGCGGTGAGCATCAAAGCCGGCGAGGACGTCGTAGACCTGTCTTGTATGGACAGCGGCGCCGACGCAGCCACGGCGCCGCTGCTGGCCCCGCTACCTCGCGGCGCTGATGACTATCTCGTCACCGTGCCGTCCGTATGGGCCGGTTCCGGCTCAGTGTCGCTGGCGTTGTATACCGAAACCCGATGGGCCGACTACCCTTTTCAACCGTCGTTCGCTGGTGCTGCACTGCCCAGCGTGGCTGCTCAAAGCAGTGTCGACGACAGCACGCCACTGACCACCGACCCTTCTTTGGAGGGGCTGCTCGGCTCCAACACTGAAGTACGTTCCATCGACGTTGACATCGACACCACCCTCGAGCTCACCTTGCTTACTGACGAGCCGGGACAACTCTTGGTTGCCCTCGACGGAGTGGTCATCACCAACGACGGCGAGATTCTCAGTGCTCTGGGGGAAAGTCGGCCCGGGCCTTGGGCGAACGCGGACCCGGCGATGAGGCAAGGCTTCTGGCGCGGCTACTCCGCCTCCGGCTACTACCAACGCTTTGACTCGGCCACCCTGGCGCAACGCGGCGTGGACATCACCGACGACACCGTCCGGCTCAGCGTGATCCCGCGTGGCTTTGACGGGACCGGGTGGCAGGTCATCGCTACTACCGACGGAGGTAAGGGACCGATGGCGGTAGCGCCCGGATACTCCCCCGACCTGCCTGCCTACGCCCACGGGATGAGGCGTGTTGCGACATACCAGGTGCCCACCGACGGGATCGAACACGAGGTGGCGCTCCCGACCGACCGCGTCGACCAGATCACGTGGGTGGGGGCCTGCGGAGTCCTGACCCCGCACGAGATCCGAGCTGTCGCCCTCAAGACGCCGGGGGGTAATGGCTATATACCCTGCGCGAGCTACCGAAGTGAGTGGTCGTCACCCCTGACGCGCATCGTGGGCGACGACTCGCTCCGCACCGAATCCTCGGGCACCGACAACCCCGCCGCCATCGCCCTCACCGGTCCCAAGAATGCCGATACGTCAAGCGTGGCCATCGGGGCCTACGAGGACATTCCGTATGACGACTTCCCCTTCGACGCTATCGGTCAGCCATCTACCCTCTCGCTGAACCTGCGACCCGACCCCGACGAGGGATACGTCTCGGGCCTGGGACCCCTCAGCGGCGATAGCACCGCCTCAACCATCACCACGGCCACGGTGACCGACGTGTACCTGGACGCCGATGGCCGCGTCAGCCTGCCGGCGCCGGCCAGTGCTAAATCGGTTGTCCACGTCAGCGGCACCGGAAAGGGTCGATTCCGGGTGACCAGCGGAGGAGCGCGACCGGTGCCGCTCGACGGGATGTTCAACGATCCCACCGTCTTTGGCCGCATGGCGTCGCCGCTGAATTATCGAGACGGATGGTGGACGTCGTGGACGGCCGACTCCACGGTACTGATCATCCCGGTGCCGCCCGACGTGATCGGCAGCGACTCGCCCTTGGAGGTCACAGTGGAGGGATACGACCCAGGCTCGCTGAGGATCGACGTTGTCGAGGTCATCCTCGACGATGACACACTGGACCAGTGAGCGAGCAAGACCAGATCCCCGACGAAACCCAGACTTACTACGAGCGGGTCGGTGGCCGGGCAACCTTCACCGCCTTGGTGGATGAGTTCTACCGCGGCGTCGCGCAAGACCCGCCGCTGGCACTGATTTATCCAGAACAGGACTTCACTGGCGCAAAGGAACGCCTCTTACTGTTCCTGGAGCAGTACTGGGGTGGGCCGAAAACCTATAGCGAGACGCGCGGCCACCCCAGGTTGCGTATGAGGCATGGCCCGTTTGAGGTGACCCCTCAGCAACGAGACCGCTGGCTGACACACATGTCCGCAGCCATCGACAGCATTGATTTGTCGCCCATGGATGAAGAACTCATGCGCGGCTACATGAATCACGCTGCGAATTTCATGGTCAACGCACCCGACGAGAGCTAGCAACGCCGCTGCGGTCGTGCGACGTGGCGAGTTAGGGCAAAATACGGCGGGTGACCTCCTCAGCGACGACCACGCCCTCAGCAGCTCCCGAGCAAAAAGGAGCGTGGTGGCGGCACGCCGTCATTTATCAGATCTATCCGCGCTCATGGGCCGACGCGAACGGCGACGGCATCGGCGACTTGCCCGGCATTAACGCTCGACTTCCCTACCTCAAGGAACTCGGCGTCGACGCGATCTGGATTAGCCCGTTCTACGTTTCGCCGATGGCCGACGCCGGGTACGATGTCGCTGACTACCGTCACATCGACCCCCTTTTCGGAGACCTCGACGACGCAGCAACGCTGATCTCGACCGCTCACGATCTGGACATCCGCGTCATCGTCGACTTGGTGCCCAACCACACCAGCGACGAGCACGAGTGGTTCACGGCGGCACTGGCTGCAACGCCGGGCTCGGTCGAACGCGAGCGCTACATGTTCCGCGAGGGCAAGGGCGCGAACGGCGAAGAACCACCCAACAACTGGAAGGCCGTCTTCGGTGGTCCTGCCTGGGAGCGGATCACCGAACCCGACGGGACGCCCGGTCAGTGGTACTTACACCTTTTCGATATCAAGCAGCCTGACCTGAACTGGAACAACTCCGAAGTCCGAGAGATGTTCCACGACGTGTTGCGCTACTGGCTCGACCGTGGGGTCGATGGCTTCCGTGTGGATGTCGCGCA
>JBBSKS010000136.1:0-6822 GCA_038256095.1 Actinomycetales bacterium
GCGCCCGCCGAGGGCATCCAGGCATCACGCAGGTGTCCCCGGACCCGGCTACGACCCGAGTTAGCGACCAGCAAAGAAGTGGACGTGCTTTCGCCGAGTCGCACCGACATGGTGATCCGCCCGATCGCCTGAGTGGCCACGCTGCCCTCGGTGGCTTCGCGCTCGACCGTGATGGCTTTCGTTGATGGGGCCAGCATGATGTCCACGCCGATCAGGACCACAACCAGGAGGAGCCACCACAGCACGGTCGGCAGGCTCGGCCAGATGGCCACGGGCAGCAGCCCCAGCACGATCAGGGCCGCAGCCGGCCAGCGGATCACCATCTGCGCGGCCTAGCGGGGGACGGGCACGGAGTTCAGGGCACTGTCCAAGACCGAGCGCACCGAAACACCCTCGAGTTCGGCCTCGGCACGCATCGACAGACGATGCGTGAGGGTGCCGGGAGCAAGCGCCTTGACGTCGTCGGGAGTGACAAACGAGCGTCCATTAAGCCAGGCCCAAGCGCGCGATGTCGACATCAAGGCGGTGGCACCGCGCGGGCTCACCCCAAGCTGCAGTGACGGGGAGGACCTTGTGGCCCGCGCAATGTCGACGATATAACCCATCACGGCAGGACTGACCTCGACACCGCGGACCGCTGCGGACCCGGCTTTGAGGTCGTCCGGTCCGGCGACGGCGCTGACCCCAGCGCCAGCGAGGTCGCGAGGATCGAAGCCCTTCGCGTGACGGTTGAGCACTTCGATCTCGTCGGTGCGCGGCGGGATAGGCAACACGACTTTGAGCAAGAACCGGTCGAGCTGAGCCTCCGGGAGTGGGTACGTGCCCTCATACTCAACAGGGTTTTGAGTGGCTGCGACCAAGAATGGATCGGACAGCAGGCGCGCCTTGCCGTCCACAGTGACTTGGCGTTCTTCCATGGCTTCGAGCAGCGCGGATTGGGTTTTGGGGGGAGTCCGGTTGATCTCGTCGGCCAGCAGCAAATTGGTGAACACGGGCCCGGGGCGGAACGCGAAGTCGCTGGTCTTAGTGTCGTAGACCAGCGAGCCGGTCACGTCGCCGGGCATCAGGTCGGGCGTGAACTGCACCCGCGACGTTTCGATGTTCAAAGCTGCGGCGAGGCTGCGGACCATGAGGGTTTTGGCCACCCCGGGCACGCCTTCGAGCAGGATGTGCCCGCGGGCCAGCAACGCCACGATGAGCCCGGTGACGGCGGCATCTTGACCGACGACGGCCTTGCCGACCTCGGCGCGCACGCGGTTGAGGGCCTCGCGTGCGGCCTCGGGGTGGGTGCCGGTCTCGGATGTGCTCATGTGCTGGGGATCCCTTCGTCGAGCGAGCGCAGATCACGGGCGATCTGCACCAAGGTGTCGTCGTCGTCGACGCTGGTGTCGACCAGGAGTCGGTTGATCTCGTCGGTATGCCGACCGGTTGCCGCGGCGACGGCCGTCACCACCTGGTCGGGGCTGGCTCCGGCCGCTAAACCCAGGCGTGAGGCTAGCCTGCGGCGGGCGGCCAACTGCAATGAGGCCACGGCTCGAGGGCGATCTCGTGCCTCTGCGTAGAGGCGGCCCCGGCTGGCAGTGGTTTCGATGGCCCGGATGATGACCGGCAGCGGCTCCGTAGTCACCGGGCCCAATCGTCGTCCCCGCACCAAGGCCCACACTCCCAGCGCGAAGAGGAGGATGACGATTGAGGGCAGCACAGGTGCGGGCATCACGTCGAACAGGCCGGTCGGGGGGAGGTCGCCGGCGTCTCGAATGCTCGGGATGACCCAGATCAACCGGTCGCTGCTGCCGAGCAGACGCAGCCCGGTCGCTGCGTTGGCTTGATCGGTGATGTTGGCGTTGGTCAGCGATGCGCCGATGCCCGCCAAGGTGGTGGGGGTGGCGCCGCTTTGGTCCACCGTGACGATGTATCCGGAGCGAGCGCCGCCAGCGTTGTACCCCGGCGAGGGTGGTAGGCAGATGGTGGCGTCCTCGCGGTCGATGGCGTCGCCCAGCTGCAGCAACGTGTCGCCACCGCTCACTTGATCCCCCGCGTCCCAAAGTGGGCTGTCGCACTCTGGCGACATCGCGGTAGGGGTCGTAGTGGAGCTGGAGCCGACATCAATGGTAAATACCTCACGCAGATTGTCGGCGGGGGACAAGATGACCAGGGAACGTGCGGCACTGGCGTAGCGAAGGAGTTCGGCGCCGGAATCCTCCGATAAGAAGTCGGTCGTGGGCACCAGGACCGTTGCGCCCTCAGCCGACCCAGCGGGCAGGTTGTCCACGCCTCGTGCGACCTGCACATCAACGCCTTGGTCACCAAGGACCTGGGCGAGCGCCTGCATACCGTCGGGGCCTGGATTGTCGGGGTCCAGAGGCGCGCCGCTAGAGCCCGATCTACCGGCGACGAAGGTCACGATCAGCATGAGGCCGACCACCACAGAGATCCATAGGGCCCATCTGCGGACGGGGTGTGGCGTTGCCTTGGTCGCTGTGGGCCCTGAGGCGGTGGCGAGACTCATGCCGGGCTCCACGCGGCAGCCGGCTTGGTGTGCTCGATTCTGCGGTCGAGATTTTGGACTCGTTCAGCGTCGTCTTTGTCACAGGAGATCTCCCCGTAACGCACCCGATCGAACGCATCTGCGGACCAGCGGAGGTCGTCAGCGTGCTCGGTGAAGGTCACAGCCAATCGGTCGGCTACCTCGTGGGCCGTCCTGGTGGGGGCGTCGTCGAGCAAGGTTCGCTCGCCCGCGGATGTCGTCAATGCGCGGTAGGAATCCAGCAGACACCCGTCCCAATTCCCGGCTGCGGCCCCCTGGCGTGCCCGCGCACGGTAGTCAGTGGCGGTGAGGTTGACGTCGTCCAACACAACACCGGAATTGCTGCGCAGAGTCCGGTCCCGAAGTCGGTGCCGGGTGGCGAAAACGATAGCCACGACAACGATCGCGAGCACCAAGACGATCAGAAGCCCAGAGAGCCAGCCCGAACCGGGCACGACGTTGAGCAAACTTCCGAGTCGCTGGAACAGCCAATCGACGAGTCGCTGAATGATGTTTTCAGGCGCGTTGTATTCGGGTTTGGATAACTCTCGTTGCAGTAGGTCCCTAGCCCCATCGCCGTCGGGGTCGGTGAGGGTGGAAATCACGGCTGGGAGCGTTCCGCGGTGCGTTGCGTGGCGGCCTGCTGCATGGTGATGTCCAGCGCCTCGCGGCGGATGCGCTGGTCGAGGTAGAGCAGAGCGGTCACGCCGGCGGTAAAGGGGGTGATGATCAATCCGACGAGAAATTGCGAGAGGTGCTGACCGAAGATGGCCACCATGAGCTGGGCCGACTCGCTCTCAACAAAGAAGACCGGGAGGAAGCCAAACAGGAGGTCGAAGGGGGCGCCGAGCACCAAACCGATCATGAAGGCAAGGATCGCGGCTAGGACGGAGATCCCCAGCAGACGCCAGAATTGCGTTCCGGTGCTCAGGGTCCAAGAGCGGCGAAGTGCACGAAGGGGACCGGCTCCCTCAAGAACGACGGGGGCTGAGGACAAGATCAGCCGGACGCCGAGCCAGATGGCAAGCACGATCGAGGCGAAGAGCGCTACAACACCGAGAACGATCACGACAGTCTCGCCCACTGCGATGGATACGAAGAGCACTACGAGCCCGAGACTCACAGCAGCGATGGTGATGAGTGACGTGAGAATGGATACGCCGATGAGCGCGGGGATGCGCCCGCGCACCGCACGCCAGGTCTGACCCAAGCCCACCTTTTCACCGAGAGCCGCCTCACTGACGACATACAAGATGAAACCGGTAAGCACCAGGGTGGGGAAGATCGAAATGAGAGATGGAACGACAATGGCGATGCCCGCCGAGACGTCGGGATCGAGGCCGGGGATAAGGGAAATGCCGAAGGAGATGAGCAGTGAGGGGACGAGGAATGCGCCAAGGACGATGACCGCCATGCCGATGGTGGCCTCGGGATTGCGTCGGATGGTGTTGATGGAACCGCCGAAGATGTCACCGAGTTTCAAGGGACGCAGCGGTATGACGCCCGGCTGGTACATCCGCGCGACGTGCTCAGGGGCGATGTGCTGCCACGACTGCTGGCCGTTGCCGCCGTATGCAGGCCCTCGCTGTCCCGGAAGGCTCGGGTATCCGGGTTGGCTGCTCTGACCGGGCGCGCCGTACTGAGGCTGGTTGGACTGAGGTTGGTCGTACTGAGAATGGCCATATTGCGGAGGTGAATACTGCCCTGGACCGGGCTGGTTTTGCCAGTCGTTCTCGTTGCCCTGGTAGCCGTCACTGTTGTCGGCGCCCCCCGGTGCTGGGCCCATGCCTGTGCTGTCACTCATCGGTACAACCTGCTCTCGCTCCACGTCTGATCATGGTGTTCTCGACGTGGCCATATCGCCTGCCACCGTTCGGGCCGTTCGGCTACTCATGGCAGTCGTGCCCATCGATATCTGAGCGTTGACGATACCTGGCTCAGATCGTCGTAGCTGGTGCCCTCGCCGCCACAGCGTCCCGATGGGCTTGCGCCGCTGTTTGACGTCACGCGCGAATCGCTTGACGAAGGTGAGCCAGGGGCGGTCGCAAATGCACCACGCGTCGGCAAGCCTGCCCTGCGACCGCAGGATGGGGATGAGGTGGGCGGCGAAGATGCCCTCGGCGATGACGATGGACGCGCTGTCCCTGGTGATGGTCTGGGAGCCGTGTCTCGCCGAGGTAGAGATGTCGTAGCGAGGCACGGTGACGACGCCGTCGGTGCAGAGCGCGCTGAGAGCCTCCGCGGCAGCCGGGGCATTCCACGATCCTGCGTCGTCCCAGTCGGGAATCCCGAGCGGTGACATTGGCAAGTCGGGATCGACGCCCTCACGGTAGAAGTCGTCCAGTTCGATGATCGGCCAGCCATGGGTTGCCCTCAGATGCCTGGCCAGGCGTGACTTGCCTGATCCGCTCGGCCCGCTCACCAGAATCACTCGCGCTCTTCCCGGGTCGGAGTTCGGCGCAGCCATGAAAGATGAGTTTAGGCGACGATCAGCGGTCATTAACTGAGCGTGGCGACCTAGACTCGGTGACTGTGAGCGAAGTAAGCCAGAGTTCTGCGGACGGCAACGGTGACGGCCCAGGTGGCGCGGCGCGTGGCGAGGGCGGGACGCTGATTGCGATCTACCGAACGCTGCCCGCTCGGGTCATTGGCTGGGCCATGATTGTGGCGGTGGGGGCCGTGGGTTACATCGTGATTCGGGGCGAGTTGGCTTTGGGCCGGGACGTTTTCTTTGCTGTGGCGTCGTTGTGTTTCGTCATTGTGGTGGCGTGGATCTTCTTGCTCCGACCGAGTGTGGAGTTGCGGTCGGAGTCGGTGACGCAGCGCAACATCCTTCGCGACACCGTGGTTCCTTTTTGCCGGCTACAGAATGTGACCTACCAGTGGGCGTTGGAGCTCATCGACACTGGTGGCCGTAAGCACAGTTCGTGGGCGATTCCCAAGCAACGCGAATTTTCGCTTCGGCGAGGTTTCGACAACTTCGCTGAGACGACGGCCAGAAAGAAGGCCAAGCCTGGCCCGACCGCGCAAGCGGTGGCGGGCGACGTGCTGCGTGAGCACCAGCGTTGGCTTCTCGACGGGGGCAAACTCGACACGAGCACGAGCACGAGCACGAGCACGGAGCTAGGCACAGGCACAGGCACAGGTAACGAAGGTGAGACTGGCGCTGGTGCTGGCTCGGTCTCAGGGGAGCGGGCCCGTTGGGCTGTGTCGGCGGTTGCTCCGCTTGGACTGTCGGTGCTGGCCCTCGTGATCGCGATAGCAACCGACGGGGCGTAGGGCGTCTTGCCCCAGACCGCTCCGGTTTCTGCGTCTAAAGCGCCTAGGGCGGGGTGGCTCAAAGGTGGGTGGCTCAGGGCGGGGTGGGGTTAGAACGGTGGTGGGGGCTCGGTAATCATGGGTGGTTCGTCCACCGGCGGAGCCAACAACGTCTCCGGCCGAGCGTGTCCCACTGGGGGTCCCGGTCGTCTCTGGTGGGGTGCCCGATGGAACACCGCCAGAGGCGGCCCATCGATATCACCATCGGGGTGATTTGCGTAGTCATCGACAGCCTCTAGCCAGCTGTCCCGGCCCACTCGATCGCAGAGTGCGGCATAGATCAATCGATCCCTGAGGTCCGCATCCTCAACATCGGACCCATCGGACCCATCGGACCCATCGGACCCATCGGACCCATCGGCCAGATCCGAATCACGAGCTGTGTCGAAGTCATCCGCAGGGCCAGAGCCATTCGTCGCTCCTCCGGGGTTGGGGCCGGCACCACTGTCGCCGCAGGATGTCCGGGGACCCTCCACCTTCTGCGCTTCGGCGTACTGCCGATAGTCGTGGGGGCTGGTGAGGTAAAGCTTCTTGAAGAGGGAGGTCCACGTGAGGTTCCGGGTCTCGTCCATCACCGTTGTCCAGAATTTCTCGGTCTTGAACTGGTGATGGCGGGGATGCTTGAGATTTAGGTTGCTTTCGCTAGTGACACCCCCAGGGGTTCCGTATGGCGTTTCGTGGTCTAGCTCGCATCGCCTCGCAGGGGTGAAGCAGCCTGGCGCGCGACAGAACAGATCGGCGGCCCGCACTTGATCGACCATGGCACGGTCCGGACTATATGCGGCAGTCGAACGCTCAACGAGCCGCCCGTCTGCCGGGTCGGTAAGGAGCCGATGGATCACTGTCCCGGGCGCAGCCAACACTTCCTTGGCTTGCTCCGCGGTGAGGAAGCCGTGACCAGGTATCTCCGCGACACCCGCACCTCCCGACGATGTTCCGGCCGCCTTGCCTTGACGGCGAGAACCTTGATGTGGCCA
>JBBSKS010000137.1:0-6800 GCA_038256095.1 Actinomycetales bacterium
GCCTCGCCCACGGCGGGTATGCCGGAGGCGGCGATGGCGATGCGAATGTCCTTATACCCGCCGAGGTCCGAGTCGGTGGCGTCCAACACTTCGGCTTTCCAGCCGCGGCGCTCGGCGTAGCGCAAGTACATACGAGCGATGTCGCCCGCGAACAGCGCGGACTCAGCGCCCCCCTCCCCGGCTTTGACCTCCAAGATCGTGTCCTGGTCGTCGTCAGGGTCGCGCGGGAGCAACAGATGTCGTAGCTCGTCGCTGGCATCGTATTCAGCCTGAGCCAGAGCCGGCACTTCGGCGGCAAAGCCTTCGTCCTCGAGGGCCAGTTCGCGCGCAGTGGCGTGATCTTCTGAGGCGGCCTGCCACGAACGGTATGCAGCCACTGTCGGGGACAGCGCTGCATACCGTTTGGTGAGTTTGCGAAAGACCGATGGATCGGAGTGGACGCTGGGGTCAGCGAGCCGCTCTTCAATCGTCAGGTATTCGGCCAGCAGGGGGGAGGCAGAGTCATCCATGCCGCCGCCGTGCTGACCTGATGCTTGGGGAGCAGTTACTTCGCGGCCTTGTTGCCGTACCGCTCCTGGAAGCGGGCGATGCGCCCACCGGTGTCAAGGATTTTCTGCTTGCCGGTGTAGAAGGGGTGGCACTGCGAGCACACGTCGGCGCTCATGGTGCCGCCGGATGCGGTGCTGTGCGTGGTGAACTTCGCGCCACAGGTGCAACTGACGTGAGTTTCGGTGTATGCGGGGTGAATGTTTTTCTTCACGTGATCTCCTAGGGTGGTGTTCCCCCGGGTCGCCACTGCACAGCGCAGGACGTGAACCGGTAGGCCAACGGACGAGTGTGCCAGAGCACACCGCGATTATCTAACGCCAACGGTGAGGCAGGCATTCCTGCCTCCACCGCGGCTGGGGTATGCAGGTCGTTCAGTCCTCGTCGTCGAGCTTGATGGACGACGTCTGCTGCACCTGGGTTAAGAATTCGTAGTTGTTGCGGGTGTTGCGCAGACGGTTCAACAGCAACTCCAACGACTGCTGGGAGTCCAGCGCGGTCAGCACGCGACGGAGCTTCCAGGCAATCTTGAGCTCCTCCCCCGACATGAGGATTTCCTCGCGCCGGGTGCCCGACGGGTTGACGTCCACTGCGGGGAAGATGCGGCGATCGGCTAACTGGCGCGAGAGTCGCAGCTCCATGTTGCCGGTGCCCTTGAACTCTTCGAAGATGACCTCGTCCATTTTGGACCCGGTTTCCACCAGCGCGGTGGCCAAGATGGTGAGCGAGCCACCCTCTTCGATGTTGCGCGCCGCGCCGAAGAATCGCTTCGGCGGGTAGAGCGCACTGGAGTCGACGCCTCCCGAAAGGATGCGACCGCTGGCGGGGGCAGCCAGGTTGTAAGCGCGACCCAGACGGGTGATCGAGTCGAGCAGGACGACAACGTCGCCGCCCATCTCCACCAGACGCTTGGCACGCTCGATCGCCAACTCGGCCACCGTCGTGTGGTCCTCGGCGGGGCGGTCGAAGGTGGAGGCAATAACCTCACCCTTGACCGTGCGCTGCATGTCCGTGACCTCCTCCGGACGCTCGTCGACCAGGACGATCATTAAGTGGGCTTCGGGGTTGTTCGTGGTGATCGCGTTGGCGATTGACTGCAGCACCAGCGTCTTACCGGCCTTGGGCGGGGAGACGATCAAGCCTCGCTGCCCCTTACCAATCGGCGCAATCAAGTCGATGATGCGCGTGGTGAGGTTCTTCGCGTCCGTCTCTAGACGCAAGCGCTCCTGCGGGTACAGCGGCGTCAGCTTGCCGAACTCGGGACGATTCTTGGCTTCCTCGGGCGACATGCCGTTGATGCTGTCTAACCGCACCAGGGCGTTGAACTTGCCGCGGTTGTGCTTGCCACCGCCCGCAGGAGTGACTTCGTGCTCGCCGGAGCCGGGAGCCTTGATCGCACCGGCGACAGCGTCACCCTTGCGCAGCCCGTTGCGGCGGACCATACCCAGGGGCACGTAGATGTCCGTGGACCCCGGGAGGTAACCCGTGGTGCGGATGAAGGCATAACTGTCAAGTACGTCGACGATGCCAGCCACGGGGACCAGCACATCCTCTTCGGAGTACGTGTCCTGCTCGTCCTGGTAGTTCTCGCGTCCACCGCCCTGTGGGGCACCGGGGGCGCGTCCGCCACGCTTGTTGCGCTCACGGCCGCGCTGACGGTTGCGACGACGGCCATTGCGGTCGTCGTCTCCATCTCCACGGTTGTCACTCCCGCGATTCTCACCACCACGGTTCTCGCCACCACGGGTGTCACTCCCGCGGTTATCACTCCCACGGGTGTCACTCCCACGGTTTTGGTTTCCGCGGTCGTCGCCGCCAGCGTTGCTGTTGCCGCGGTTGTCATTGGCGCGGTTTTCATTGGAGCGGTTGTCACTCCCACGGTTTTGGTTTCCGCGGTTGTCGTTGCCACGGTTGTCGTTGCTGCGGTTGCGCTGGTCGTTGCCGCCGCGGTCGTTTCCCTGAGCGGCTTCGTCGTGAGCATTGTTCTCGCGTGCACCGTTATCGTTCTCGCGTGCACCGTCGTCGCCATCGGCGGCAACCTGCTCACTCGAGCCTCGACGGTTGCCATTGCGCGGCGGGCGCTGAGAGCCGTTGGCTTCCCCATTGCTGGCCGTTTCGTGGCCCGCGGGAGCGTGCACGGGGGCGGCCTGCTCACTGGTCACGACCATGCTCTCTTGAGCAGAATTTCCACGGTCGTGGCTGGACGTTACTGAAGTGGGGGATGCCGAAGAATTCGACGCGGCCGCCGAGGATGCCGTTTTCGGCGCAGATCCCCCACGTGCGTTGCGAATAGCTGAGACGAGGTCAGCCTTACGCATCTTCGAGTTGACCGATAGGCCCATTCCCCCGGCCAGGCTTTGCAGATCGGCAAGACGCATTGCGCTTAGCGAGCTTGTTTTGGCGCTTGCCGCAACGTCGGTGGTTTCAGTCACAGAGTTTCCTTCTTTGTCCTTCTAATCGGGTACGGCCGAGCAGAGGTCATCAGTGGACAGCGCTTAAGCGCCGCTGGATGTGCTGTTTAGGACCGTGGGTTTATCGCTGCTGGCGACGTGCCTCACTCTGAGATAAGCAATTCGGAGGGAGATTGTCGACGAAAGCCGCGATGCGCCCGTGGCGCCTAACTCGCGATCGGGCATTGGATGCTCCGACGTGCCCCTTGAGGCATGAGTCACAGTATCACCCGGAAATGCTCCGGGCTGCATTGACCATGTCGCCCAACACGGCGGATGCAGTCTCAGGGCCACCCGCCCCAGCGCCGTGCAGACGTAACGCTCCAGCGAATTCGGCTTCGACGACGACTTCGTTGCGGCCCCCACGGGTCTGGGCCAACGGATCGTCGGCTCCGAGGCTGACGGGACGCACCGCTAATTCGATGCGGGGGTTGTCGGGGTCGCCGCTGGCCCACGCGGAAGCGAGCAACTTAATGACGTGGCCCGCACCGGCTGCGGCTTCAAAGTCGGCATCGGTCAGGTCAGAAATGCCCCGACGCTTCACGTCCGCCATCGTGACCTCGACGCCCCACGCAAGTCGGGCCAAAATCACAATCTTCGCGGCGGCGTCGATCCCCTCGAGGTCTTCGGTGGGGTCAGCCTCGAGATAGCCCAGCACGCCAGCCTGCTCGACGGCTTCGGCGAAGCCCATCCCGTGACGGGCCACCATGTCGAGAATGTAGTTCGTCGACCCGTTGACGATGCCGCTGATGGACATGATCCGATCGCCAGCAAGTGCGTCCCGTACGACCCGCACGACCGGCACCGCAGCCACGACGGCGGCTTCGTAGTCGAGGGTGGCGCCGTGCTCTTGGGCGATGGCGTGCAGGTGGGGGCCAGCGGCGGCGATGAGCTGCTTGTTGGCGGTCACCACCGGTTTGCCGGCCCGGAGAGCATGCTCAATAAGACTCTGAGCGACCTCAATACCACCCATGACCTCAATCACGAGGTCGGCGCCATCAATCAACGACGCCGCGTCATCGGTGAGCAGATCGCGAGAGACCACGCCGAGGTCTCGAGGCTTGGTGGTGTCACGGACGGCGATCCCGGCCAGATCGAGCCGGCGGCCAACACGCTTCTCGTAGAGCGACGCGCGCGACACGATGGCCTGGGCCACAGCCGTTCCGACGGTGCCGCAGCCCAAGAGGGCAACGCGTAGGGGTGGTTGCGTCATCGTTACATCCGTTCCGGGGCCGAGACGCCCAACAGGTCGAGGCCGTTGGCAAGCACTTGCCGGGTAGCGTTGTTGAGCCACAACCGAGTCCGGTGCAGGTCGGTGATCGCCTCATCCGCGTCCAGCGGGCGCACGCGACAGTCGTCATACCATTTGTGATATCGACCGGCCAGGTCCTCCAGGTAGCGGGCCACGCGGTGCGGCTCCCGCAGCGACGCTGCTTGCGTGATGATGCGGGGGAAGTCGCCCAGGATCGCCAACAAGGCGGCCTCGGATGCGTGGGACAGCACGCTGGGGTCGAACCCGTCTGCGGTGACGATCCCGTCCTCGAGCGCCAATCGGTTCACGTTGCAGGTGCGTGCGTGGGCGTATTGCACGTAGAAAACCGGGTTGTCGTTCGTGCGCTGACGCATCGCTTCGCCGTCGAGGTCAAGCGGTGAGTCGGCGGGATATCGCGCCAGTGAATATCGAACGGGGTCGGGCCCAATCCACTCCAGCACATCGGCAAGATTGATCGCGTTCCCGCGACGCTTGCCCATTCGCTCGCCAGAGATATTTATCAGCTGCCCGATCAACACCTCGATATTGACCTCTGGGTCATCGCCTGCGCAGGCCGCGATGGCTTTGAGTCGGTTGACGTAGCCGTGGTGGTCAGCGCCCAACATGTAGACCTTGGCGGGATAGCCCCGGTCCTTCTTGTTGAGGTAATAGGCTGCGTCGGAGGCAAAGTACGTCGGCTCGCCGTTGGCGCGAAGCAGCACACGGTCTTTGTCGTCGCTGAAGTCTGTGGTGCGCAGCCATACCGCCCCGTCGTGCTCAAAGACATGTCCCTGGTCGCGCAATCGCTGCACTGCGTCGGTTACCGCGCCTGAGTCGTGGAGCGATTTCTCCGAGAACCACACGTCAAACTGAACCGAAAAGGCCCCGAGCGTGTCCTTGATGGACTGGATCTGCAGCGTCGCGCCTTGGGTGCGGGCGATTGCAACGGCTTCAACGGTAGGCAGATCGGACCATCCCGGGTTCACCGCCTCTAACTGCGCGGCAAGGGCATCGATAGAGGGGTTGCTGTATCCCCCCTCTGGCGCCTGCTCACCTCGGGCAGAGGCAAGGATGGACGCGCCGAACTTGTCCATCTGTGCGCCAGCATCATTGAAGTAGTGCTCGGCGGTGACCTCGGCGCCGTTGGCCTGGAGCAGGCGGCGCAATGAGTCCCCGAGCGCAGCCCACCGGGTGTGCCCCAGGTGAAGGGGCCCGGTGGGGTTGGCGGAGACGAATTCGAGGTTGATGACTGCGTCGGCCATTGAGTCGTTGCGACCGTATGCCGCGCCAGCTTCGACGATGTCCTTGGCAAGCGCCCCGGCGCTGGCGGCCTCGAGGGTGATGTTGATGAAGCCAGGCCCGGCGACGTCAGCTTTGGCCACGCCCTGCGCCTGGATCAGTCTTGCGACCAGAGCCTCGGCAACCGCGCGCGGCGGCATACCAGCGGCTTTGGAGAGCTGGAGCGCCACGTTCGTCGACCAGTCACCGTGCTCACGGCTGCGGGGGCGCTCGACTCGCACCTCCGCGACGTCCGTCGTGGGAAGGTCACCGGCTTCGGTGGCCTGCGCCAGGGCATTGCGGATGGCATCGGCAAGTTGCTCGGGAGTCACCCGGGTGAGTCTAAGCGCCAGCCGCGACGCGCTTGGCACTGATCCGCTGGCGCACCGCAGAGGCGACCACGATCACCGCGACGACCCCCGCAGCCAGGGACACCAAGGTCGTTTGCGGCTCGTCCGTGGCGCGGGCGATGGCAATCCAGGCCAGCCCCCAGGCCATCGCCGCAGCGACGGCGTACCTGCCACCCAATTGACGGGCGAAGACCTCCCCCAAGAGTGCCACCACCGCGAGCACTGCGACCGCGGCGAGGTCGCTCACGAAAGCGCCCGGCTCAATGCCGCTCGAGACCAAGGCCGCAGTGACGTTGGCGCAAGTGGCCACCGCGACCCAGCCGAGGTAGAGGCCAAACGTGCCGTCGATAATGATGCGGTCGGCTAGCGACGCCTCGCGGTTGGCGGCCAGCACACTCAGGAGCACCCCAAGCACTAAAGCCAGGGCTGCGATCACCCCGACGCTGACCCAAATCCAGCCCTGTTGGGTGACCAGCAACCATGATGCGTTGAGCACCATTGAGGCCGCCACAAGGTAGCCGATGCGTCGATGCACTGCGCGCGCGGTCTGGCTGGGCAGCCATTGCCAGATGGTGTAGAAGGCCAACCCGAGATAGATCACCGACCAGATCGAGAACGCTGGGCCGGCCGGGGCTAGCCTCGTGGCGTCGGCCGCCAACGCTCCCCCAGAGGATTCCTCCACCCTGGTGCCGAGGACCCCCACGCCGTACAGGGTGCCGACGAGACAAAAAATTTCGGACACCGTGACGGTGACCTGCCGGACGCGATCGCTGCTGCTCACCGAAGCCATGTCGCAACCCTAAACACGATGCGAACTCGCGGCATACCAACTGCTAACCTCAGGCGCTGTGGCCCCCGTAGCTCAGGGGATAGAGCACCGCCCTCCGGAGGCGGGAGCGCAGGTTCGAATCCTGCCGGGGGCGC
>JBBSKS010000138.1:0-6704 GCA_038256095.1 Actinomycetales bacterium
GCCGAAAGGAAAGCCGCCGACCTCTGCGCGCGTTCTTAACACCTGGATCGCACAGGCTCAGGACAGACTTGGCGTCGCTGGCCCCCGCTTGGGCTGGCTCGTTGCTGCGACCGTCGTCTCGTCCGCGCTACAACGTGCGAAAGACGAATCGGGCTCGCCACTCTTCATGCTTAAGGGCGGCACGATGCTGCAATATCGACTCCCCGGCATGTCGCGCACCACCCAAGACATCGACGGGCTAGTCCGCGGAGATCTTGACCGCTTTCTAGCCGAACTAGACGTTGCCCTCGGCGAGCCCTTGGGCCCGCTGACTTTCATGAGAGACGCCGTCGAGATCATTGATGTGCCTCACCGCAGGGTGAAGCCACGTCGATTCGACATCGTCGTACTCCTGAACGGTGTGACCTGGCGGCGGGTACAGGTCGAGATCGCCCCAGATGAAGGCCAAGCAGGCGCACACCCCGAACTAATCACGACCCCCTTGCTTACTGGTTTTGGGCTGTTAGCGTCCGTCCACCTCGTCTGTCTTTCCATGCGCTACCAAATCGCTCAAAAGATTCACGCGTGTACCGACCCACACGACCCGCCTCACTTCGTCAACGACCGTCCCCGTGACGTGGTGGATTTGCTGCTGCTTCGCGATCTCATTGCCGACACCGGGGCACCGCAACTAGTCGAGGTCCGAGCGGCAGTGGAAGACGTCTTCAGAGCCCGCGCTCGGGAAGCCGAAGCCACCGCGGGCCCCGTTCGCGCGTGGCCCACTCTTGTCACCGCGCACCCACATTGGGGGCCGAGTTTCACAAAGGCTGCAGAATCCGCGGGTGTGGCCACGTCGTTGGACGATGCTGTCGCTCAGGTCAACGCCTGGCTGGGACTCATCGCACAGGCCCCCACCGAAAGCGAACCCGAGGGAGCTTGAGAATCGGGAAGAGACAGTTGGACACACGCACGCCACCCCGGCCTAGGTCATCGGCGCGCCTGGCGGCTGCCGCTCCGTGGATCGGAACCGTCGCAGCAGGCGGCATCTTGTCGGCGATGACCGCACCTGGTCAGACGGCTGGCCTGTCGGTGTTCACCGACACACTCATTGCGAACCTGGCGGTCTCCCGCACCGAAATCTCGGTCAGCTATCTCATCGGCACGCTGGTTGGCGCAGCCGCACTTCCCTTCGTCGGGCGCGCCCTCGACCGCTACAGCATTCGTGCGGTCACCGCCGTGATCGGCATCGTGTTCGCCAGTTTCCTGCTCGTGCTGAGCCTGGCCGGGGACATCTTTGGGCTCACGGCCGGTTTTGTCGGCGTCCGGATGGCCGGACAGGGGGCACTCTCACTCGCCGCGACCACCGTCGTTGCCCGGACCATCACCCACCGACGCGGACTGGCCCTCGGTATCACCACCGCCGTGGGCTCGGGCGGCATCTCCTTGGCACCCGTTTTCCTGGCCGCGATGATCCCGGGTCTAGGCATTGAGCGGGTATGGCGACTCGAAGCTCTCGTTGTCCTGTGCGTTGTCGTCCCGATTGCCCTGCTTCTCCCCCGCGGCCAGCGCGTCACCGACGCTAACGGCACGTCTACACAATCGGCATACGACGTGGACTCGTGGACTTTGGCGGAGGCCAGACGCACCGGCATGTTTTGGGTCATCTGCGCAGGCTTGGCCGCGACCGGCCTGCTCAGCACGGCGCTCGCCTTCCACCAGATATCGATTCTCGGTGCCCAGGGCCTCTCACCCATCGAGGCGGCCGCAAACTTCCTTCCGCAAACGCTGACCGGCATCGCCGCGACGCTGGCCGCTGGAGCCCTCTCTGACCGCGTACCCCCGAAGTATTTCGTGACGCTCGCGATGGTTGCGATGGCCGCCGCGCTGGTGCTCATCCCCACGATCACGCCGGGGTGGACTGCCGTGCTCTACGGGCTCGTCCTCGGCGCGGCGGGCGGGAGCATCCGTGGCATTGAGGCTGCCGCCTTTGCCCGCTACTTCGGCACCCGCCACATCGGCTCGATCCGCGGAGTCGCCACCGCCATCAACCTTGCGTCAACGGCGGCTGGCCCGTTGGTGTTATCGATTGGCCGCGACCTGTCGGGCGGCTATCACGTGCCCGTTATCTGCCTGGCCGTCCTGCCGCTGGCTGTCGGCATCTTGGCGATATTCGCCCGGACGCCGTCGCGAGACCTCAGTATGCAGGCACGACGGCCGCCAGTACAGACGTCGTCGTGATCGGCGGTGGCCAGGCTGCCTCAGGGGCCGATTACTACCTCAAGCGCGCTGGGCGACAGTTCGTGATTCTCGATGATCAACCCGTCCCCCAGCGGCTCCTGGACCCGCGTATGGCCATCGCTTCGGCTGTTCTCACCGGGAGAGTTTGCCTCCCGCCGGGCCGCCCTATGCCGCGCTGGCCGGAGGGCTTTCCGCCCGGGTGACGTCGGTGACTGGCGCCGACGCGATCGTGTGGGCCACCGGCTTCCGGCCCGACTTGGCTCACCTTCGCCCGCTGAGAATCCGCGAGCACCACGGGACCATTGCGATGGCCGGGACCCGAGCCGTGAAGGAACCGAGGCTGCAACCGACGGCGAGATGGGCCGTGGCCTCTTGGATCAGCTGTTCTGTGGGAACCCGAGGTCAACGCCGCGCTGATGAGGGTCAGGCCAGCGCGTGGTCACCACCTTGGTGCGGGTGAAGAAGTGCACCCCGTGCGGCCCGTAGGCGTGCGTGTCACCGAACAGCGAGGCCTTCCACCCTCCGAAGGAGTACGACGAAACGGGAACGGGGATCGGCACGTTCACGCCGATCATGCCGACCTGGACTCGGCGTTGGAAGTGCCGAGCCGCTCCCCCGTCGGCAGTGAAGATGGCAGTGCCGTTGCCGTAAGGGTTCGCGTTGACCAAGGCCAGGGCCTGCTCGAACGTGTCCACCCGGACCACCGACAACACGGGGCCAAAGATCTCCTCGGTGTAGACCGACATCTCGGTGCTGATGCGATCGAGCACACTCGGACCCAGCCAAAAGCCCGCACCCTCACCCTCGATCGCGTGCTCACGACCGTCCACCACCAGTTCGGCGCCGGCCGCCACCCCGGCATCGAGATATCCGGCCACCTTGTCGCGGTGTTCGGCAGTGATCAACGGCCCCATCTCACTGTCGGTATGCCGACCGTCGCCCACGCGGATCTGCGCCACTCGGTCGGTGATCTTGGCGACAAGCTCGTCACCCACTGGCCCGACCGCGACGATCACGGACACCGCCATACACCGCTCTCCTGCCGATCCAAACCCAGCCGACACTGCAGCGTTAGCGGCGTTGTCGAGGTCGGCGTCGGGCAGGACGACCATGTGGTTCTTGGCGCCCCCGAGGGCCTGGACCCGCTTGCCGTGGCTGGTCCCGATCTCGTAGACCGACCGCGCCACCGGCGTCGACCCGACAAAGGAAATCGCCGCAACGTCGGGGTGCTCGAGCAACCGTTCGACGGCGCTCTTGTCACCGTGCACCACGTTGAACACCCCGTCGGGCAGTCCAGCCTCGGAGAACAACCGAGCCAGGAACACCGCCGCACTAGGGTCCTTCTCGCTGGGCTTGAGGACTACGGCGTTGCCGCAGGCGATCGCCATCGGGACAAACCACAACGGCACCATCACCGGGAAGTTGAACGGGGAGATCACCCCGACGACACCCACGGGTTGCTGCACCGAGTGCACGTCGACCTCCGTGGAGGCGTTCTCGGTGTGGGCGCCTTGCAGCAGAGCCGCCAACCCGCAGGCGTACTCCACGACCTCCAGCCCCCGTTTGACCTCCCCTGCCGCATCGGAGAGCACCTTGCCGTGCTCGGAGGTGATGATCGCGGCCAGTTCTTCTACCCGAGCCGCGAGGCGTTCGCGCACGCCGAACAGGACAGCGGTGCGAGCAGCCAAGGACCTGTCACCCCACGCGACGGCGGCCGCGACGGCGCTCTGCACCGCAGTATCGACATCGTCATCGGACGCGAGGGCCACCCGTGCGGCGACGCTCCCCGTAGCGGGGTTGAACACATCCCCAGTCCGGGTAGCAGGCGCAGGGTGCGCACGACCGCCAATCCAGTGCGTGATCATCGGCGTATCGGTGCTCATCGGGCCATCCTCTCGCTGGTCGCGGCGAGCGCACCCCTCAGCGCGGCCAGCCCTTCATCGGCTTCCTCAGCGGTCAACGTCATCGGTGGCGCCATCCGGATGACGTTGCCTTTCAGGCCCCCCTTGCCCACCAAGAGGCTTCGGTCCTTGGCCTCGTTGAGCATCATCGAAGCCGCTTTAGGCGAGGGATGAGTAGTGCCGGGCTCGAGGAACTCCATCCCGATCATCAGGCCCTTGCCGCGCACCTCGCCGACCCACGGAGATTCCGCCTCGAGAGCGCGCAAGCCCTCGAGCAGGTAGTTGCCGAGTTTGAGCGCATTGCTTTGCAGGTCATGCTCGAGCAGGTAGTCCAGCGTGGCCTTGGCTCCCGCCGTGGACAGCGGGTTGCCGCCGAAAGTCGAGATTGAGCTGGCGGTCACGCTGTCCATCAGATCGCCGCGCGCGACGACCCCACCGATCGCGAGCCCGTTGCCGAGCCCCTTGGCAAACGTCATCGCGTCCGGCGTGACCCCGTGGGCACTGATCCCCCAGAAGTGTTCCCCGATGCGGCCCCAGCCGGTCTGCACCTCATCAGAAATCAGCGGTATGCCGTAGGTATCCAGCACCTCTTTGAACGCGCCGAACAAACCGTCGGGCGGCATGGTGAACCCGCCGACCCCCTGCACCGGCTCCACGATCATGCACGCCACGTCGCCGCTCGTCGCGGTCTCCAGGACGTTACGCAGGTCCGCGACGCAGGCCTCGATGTATGCGGCGTCGGACAGGTCACGAAACGGCGCCATGCCCCGATAGCCGCCGTGGACATACGAGACGTTGACCGGGCTGTGCGCCGACGCTGACCACCCTGCGTTGCCGGTGATGCCCATGGTGGCGAACGAGCGACCGTGATAAGAGTTGCGCAGTGCCAGCACCTGGTGCGACCGGCGCTGATTCATGGCGAGCAGCAGGGCCGCTTCGTTGGCCTCGGTGCCGGAGGAGGTGAAGAAGACCTTGGCGTTCTCGATCCCGGACAGTTCCGCGATCTGCTCAGCGAGGGCGATCTGCTGGTCGATCAGATACAGCGTCGAGGTATGCAGTAGGCCCGTGTCGAGTTGAGCGCGCACCGCGTCGGCGATCTCGGGTATGTCGTAGCCGATCGCATTGGTGAGGATCCCGGCGAAGAAGTCCAGGTAGGTCCGGCCCTCCACATCGGTGACGTGCCGACCCCGACCGGAAACCAGCGCGAGCGGCTCGTCGTAGTAGAGCGCCATCCACTGCGGCATGACCGCTTGATGTCGCGCGAGCAAGGCGGACGAAGCCGACGGTGAGAGCGCGCGCGAAGTCATGAAGCCAGCACACCGCTGCGCAGCCCAAACCGCAAGCGCGGATTTGGCCCGGCAGGGTCACCTGGGCACGCGGCCTGCTGCACTGATAGCCACGGCCCCCAGCGAGAACGATCCGTGCGGGGAGCCGAGGCGGTCATGCATCTCGTGGCGCAGGGCTGCTTGTGCCTCCGTGTCCAGACTTTGGCAGTGCACCCCGGCTGGTCCGATCCCGGCCAGAAACCCGGCCCACAGCTCGGCGAAGTCTGAGTATGCCGTCTCGACCGTCAATGTGCTCTCACGGATGTCAACGAATCCCGCATCCTCCAACAGTTCGGCGATCTCGCCGGGACGGCCAAACCGCACCGTCCGAGTGTTGTCGCCAACCGCCGGATCCAAGGCCTGAGCCGCATCCCAGAAGTGGCGGAGCATCTGCATACCGTCGGGGGATTCCCACATGCAGGCGGCCATGGTCCCGCCGGGTCGCAGCACACGGCGGCTCTCTCGTGCGGCGAGGGCCGGATCACTCACGAAATGCAGCACCAGTTGGGCCAGCACCCCGTCGAACGTGTCGTCCTCAAACGGGAGTGCCTCTGCTTGGCCTTGGCGGACCTCGACGTCTGGGTGCCGCGCGGCGCATTCCTGCGCAAACGGTCCTGAGGGATCACACGCAGACACCGAATCGGCACCGACGCGCTGGGCCAGCACCCCGGTCAACGATCCCGGCCCGCACCCGACGTCGAGCACCCTGCCGAAGGCAGCCACCCCCGCAAAATCGGCGAACAGCTCGGCCAGCGGGCTGGAGTACCGGCCCATGAACGCGTCGTAGGCCTCACCACTCGTGGCAAAAGTTCGAGCGCCCTCAACTGCTTCCATGTCAGCCTCCTACTGACTAACGTAGCGCGCCATCTGCTCGCTCAACAGAGACACATTGAGACAGCTCGATCAGCGGCCCCACCGTGCCCGGCACGAGCTGCGATAGATTCCTTCAATCATTGCAAACGTCCGGCGGCGAATGAGGAGTCATGGGCAACAAGAAGCAGAAGCGCATCATTGAGCAGTACGCGGCGAAGCAAAAGAAACTGAAGAAGGACGTGTCCTCGCTGAAGGGTGAGCTGACCAAGACCGAGAAGAAGCTGAAGAAGGCGGCGGAGCGGGCCGATCGCTCGAAGAAGAAAGCCAAGGCCGCTGAAAAGTCGGCTTCGAAGGCTGGCGCACGGGCCAACCTTCTCCAGGAGCAGCTGGATCAGGCTTCGGCAACTCTGCAGTCCGCACCGTCCGAAGCGACGGTTGATGCGGCGAC
>JBBSKS010000139.1:0-6688 GCA_038256095.1 Actinomycetales bacterium
AGATTGAGCACGGGCGTGGGCACCACCACCAGCGGTGAAGCCCCCAAGCCCTGATCGGTCAGCGGCGCGAGCAGCAAGGCGTCGAGCTCACGCAACCGTTGAGCAAGCGAGGCGCGAACCACGGCATACATCGGGTGCGCTTTCGGCACTCGAGCTGCGGCGTTGAGGTCGGCCTGCGTGGCACGGATGCGGTCGGTGAGGACGGATAGGGTGCCGAGGTGGTGCAGCGATGTAACTCCATCGGGCGTGACCAGCACGGCATGCCATTGGTCGCCGCTGATAAGCGTCGACAGCAGCGCGACCCCAGCGGACCGGACCGCCACCTTGATCTGCGCCGTGGTGGCAGGCCCTACATCGGGTGACTCAGGGTCGGGATCTACTTCGGTGGTCCAGTCCAGCTCGCGAGCGGCCTTCTCGGCGCGGGTGACCTCCAAACGAAGGGCTGTGTCCGACACATCCGGGGGTACTTGGCGCAGGTCTTCGCGTGCCTTGCGCAGCCGCCCAATCGCCTTGGCACGGGCTGGATCTTCGGAGGTGCGCACCGGCGGAAGGGTGCGCACCACATCGCGCCACAACTCCGTTCGAGAAAGGACCTTCCCCGCCGACCCGCCGCGCATGGCCAACTCGAGGTCAAAGCCGATGAGTTTCGTCGCATGCACCGTCAAAGCGGTCCGCAGATCGAGACCGGCAGATTGTCGACCGGCCGCAGCCAAATCCATGGCAGCCCGCTTCAAGGTCCGGACAGCGGATCGCTCCTGCCCGCTGCCTGCGCTGATTTGGGCCGACACGTGCCGGGTACGCAGGCGCGTTGCCAAATGAGGGGACCGCAACAGCGAGGAAGCCCCGCGTAGCGCGTCGCGAGCCTCGGCGTTCCGACCCTGATCGACCAACGCTTCGGCCAGCAGAAGCGTTGCGCGATGCCGCGTCGCCGTCTCCCGGCCATCGGCAGCGGCCTCTTCCAACGTTCGGACGAGGTGCTCCCGGCTGGAAGCCGAGGGGGCACCCAGGCCGCCAGCCTCCAACTCGACCAACAGGGCAAGGCGGGTCCAACCCGTTTCGCCACGTCCCCGAAAGCGCTGCCGAGAAGTTGCCGCGTGGGTGCGGGCCGAGACCGTGTCCCCGATGAGTATTTCGCAGCGGGCCAGATCTAACTCGATTTCGCCACGATCATGCTCGCTACCAGCCTCAGCAGCGTGCTCCAGGGCAGTGAGGAGCACGTGGAGAGCCTCGTCAATCAGCCCAGCTTCGAGCATGACCCGGGCCCGGTCCAGCCGGGCGATCGCTCGATCGACCTCTACATCCATCGCGTCAGCGCGCTTCATCAACGCCAATGCGGTCGGGAAGTTGCCACGGAGGAATTCGGCATACCCCTGGTTGTGGACGGCCATGAAGTGCAGGTCCGCTCGTCCCGTCTTATCGGCCAATGTGGCGGCGGTGGCCAGGTCAACTGAGGCTGCTCCGAGTTCGCCTACATTGCTCAACAGCGAACTGCGATTGAGGAGCAACTGAACTTGCGCCTCGGCGGCCATGAGGGTCCGGCCTTGTTCGGCTTCCCGGAAAGCCGCGAGTGCGCCGACCGGGTCCCCGCTTCGACCTAGCAGGCTTCCCCGCTGCATGTCGCACAGTGCTGCGATGTCGTGCCAGCCCATAGCGACCACCTCGTCATGCAGCGCGACAAGTTGGTTTAGTGCATCCGCCAAGGTGGAGTCTTCGAACACCAGCCAGGTGCGTGTCAGCCGGATGCCAAAGATCAGTCGCGCACACCGATCATGCGCCTTGCCTCCGCTGTCCGTGACCGAGTCGACGTACTTGTGGGCGCGCTCCAAAAGGCTTCGGGCTTGCGCAACGTCGGAGTGATTGAGGGCAGAACGAGCCTCGGCTAGTAGGGCCTCACCTTGGGACAGTAGGTCGTGAAGCCGGGCATCGAGATCCTCACCTCCGACGTGAGTGTTGGCCCAAGCTGTCGGTTCGGGTTGGGTGGATGCGGGCGTGTGGGGGTCCACACAGCCCACTTTGGCACACAGCCAAGACGTACCTCTCGGCTTTAGGGTGCCCACCCAGGGAGTTCGTGGCTGACTGCTCGCCAGCCGCGCTCCACGGCTATCCCCTGCGTGACTTCTGGCGTTGACGGGTCCGACGCCAGGTGCTGGGCGAGTTGACCGGCGAGCACAGAGGCCGCGAAAGAGGTCCCGCTCCACGTCCCGAACCCACCGGTGAAGTCGTCGGGGTCGATGGTGGCGCGATTCAGCCCGTCATGCTTGAGAGCGACAGAGGCTTGTCTATCCCCGTTCATGTCGGTCGGCAAGGTGCTGATGAGATTGGCCCCTATCCGGTGGCACGACACCCAGGGGCCGGCGTTGCTGAAGTAGGCCACGTCACTCCCGTTAGGATTGAGTGCACCCACACTGACCAGCGGGATGAGGTCGGGGTGGAATCCGGTGACCTGGCCCGCGAAAGCTGCCGGGTGGAACGGTGCCAAGGTGGCGTCGTTGCCTGCCGCAGCCACCACGGTCACCCCACGCTTACCGAAGCCGGTCAACACTCGGCGCAGCATCGCGTCCGTGGCGGCATCCGATGGATCTTCGTAGTAATAGCCCAGAGACAGGCTCAACACGTCCAAGAGGTCATCGGCCGAGCCGGAGGCGAGAGCCTGAGCCTGGCGAACGAGTAACGCCACCAGCGTCTGGATCAACAAGCTCTCCGTCACCACGCCGTCACCGCCCAAGACGGGCACGCCGAGAATGCGGGCACCGGGGCAACGCTGGCGAATGAGGCCCGCGATGAAGGTGCCGTGGCCGGCATACGGGCTCAGTGAGCCGTTGAGCGGGTTCTTTTGAGCGGGCGGGAGTGTGTTCATAGGCCCGTCCAAGCCAAGCAACACCCCGCTCACTTCGACGTGGGACGTGGCCGACGACGGGTCGGCAAACCACGGGTGTGGTCCGAGGCCGGTGTCTGGTACGACCACAACGGGTGCCCGTCTCGGACCGGTCGTGGTGGTGGCGGGGTCGGGCAGCACTACTGCTGCTGGGGAGCGGCCGCCACTGCCCGGCATGGCGTACTCGCCCGGCCCTGTCGGTGACCAGTAGGGCGTGGGCGACCAGTAGGGGGAGGTCGGTGACCAGTAGGGAGTGGGGGACCAATAAGGGGTGCCGGTGAAGTCCGCGCAAGCCACAACGATGTGGTTTAGGCCGACCATGCTGTCGTCGAGCCCAGCAGCGCGAAGTTGCTGCAGCACTGGCCAGGCATCAACATCGGTCGCTTCGTCGGCGGTCTTCGCCTCCCCTGGGCGGACCAGTGTCACGGAGGTAACCCAGAATTCGTCGAGGATTCTTCCCCCGACTCCGTCACCGTCGACCTCCAAAGCGGCGGCGACATCATCGAGTTCGTCGTCAACCTCAAGGTCGAGTCCCGATTCCTGCACCACCTCCCGGATGCGGTCCAAGATGCCTTCCCTCCCTCGGCCAGGGGCACCGGACACCAAAAGCGCGTTGCTCACGTATGCCGTAGGCGCTGGGGGCTGCCCTGTCGTCAGCGGGACGGCCGTGATCGGATCGAGGACGCGAATACCGAAACGCTCGGCCACCCCCGGAGGAAAAGTGGGGACGGGAGCAGGGCTGGGTCGATCGGCTGCTGCTTCGTTGAAAGGACTCGTCATCAGGGTGCCTTCCTAGGCGCAATCGGAGGGGGTCATTCCTGCGGCCCCAGAGGTAGCCCGATGCCAGTGCGGTAGCTCTTTGCTCACGGCGGCCCAGCCGCGCCGGACCGCGTTCGACCGGTCGATGCGGTTGATGCTGCGGCTCGAGGCGAGATGCTCGGCAAGTTGACCCGCCAGCAATGGGGCCGCAAAAGAGGTGCCGCTCCACGTCCCGAAGCCACCGGTGAAGTCGTCCGGGTCCACAGAGGCGCGGTCTTGGCCGAGGGGTGCTGAGCCTTGGGTGGGCTGGGATGAGCCCTGAAGGTCGGTCGGCAGAGTGCTGACCACCTCGACACCGGGCCGGTGGCACGAGACCCAAGGACCAGAGTTGCTGAAGTGGGCTACGCCGCCGTTGGGGTTGAGGGCACCGACGCTCACGAGAGGCACGCGGTGTCTGCGCAAGCCGGTCGATTGCCCGGCAAACGAGGCCGGGTGGAAGGGCGCTGTGGTGGCGTCGTTGCCTGCGGCGGCCACGACAGCGACTCCCCAAGCGCCCAACTCCGAGAGGACCCCCGCCAGAATTGGATCGGTGCTTTCGTCTCCCGGTTCTTCGTGGTAGTACCCCAGCGACAACGACAACACATCGAAAACGTCTTCTTCAGCCTCGTCGGTCACAGCTACCGATTGTCGGACTAGAAGGGCTACGAGGGTATTGATTAGCAGCCGCTCGTGAACGCCGCCGTCGTCATCAATCACCCGAATTCCCTCGATCCGGGCGCAGGGACACTGTTGGCGAACGAGACCCGCAATGAATGTGCCGTGACCGGCATAGCCGCGCACATGGGCGTCGAGCGGGTTGTGCGGCAGCGGGGACGACACGTCCATGGGCCCCCCGAGGCCCAGGCGCACGCCGGCAACGCTTACTTCCCGGCGCACCTCGATTTCGTCAACAAACCAAGGGTGAGTACCGATCCCGGTGTCCGGGATGATGACCACAGGGCGGCGACGACGGCGGCGCGTTCTTGAAGGCTTGGGCATCGTCAGGGCCACCGGCCGGCGTTGCCCACCCCCTTCGGGCCCACACGCAAAGGCCGGGTGATCAAGTCGCACCTCGAAACGCTGGATCCCTTCGGAGCGGAGGCCTTCAAGCACCGGCCACGCATCGACTGGGGATATCTGCCCGCCCTGACTCACGGGAGAGAGATGGACCTCGCTCACCCAGTAGCGATCAACGATGTCGCTCGCCACCGTGCTGAGCGAAGCCAGCTGCTCAGCGACGTCGTCGAGGCGTGTATCGATGCGAATCGACAGGCCGGTGGTCGCTGAGGTCTCGGCCACACGGCGGACCCGGCTGCTTCGCGATCCCGCAGGCCTGCCGGTGACCAATAAGGACTGACCCAGGTATGCGGTGCTTTGCCGTCCGGCCTGTGACTCATCGGGGGCGCGGGACCGGCGGTTGAGGGTGCGCGCGCCGAATCGGAGAGCAGTGTCCCTTCGCAAAGGTGGCACACCCGTCGACTGAACGCCGGGTGGGCCACTCGCTGCTGGAGTCATCTGTGGAGCCTAGTCAGGGCCTGACGAGGGTGAGTGCCTCTTTGCCCGCCAAGACTGCGACAGTATTGTCAGCAGCCAACTGTGCCATCGCAGTTCGCGTCTCGATCGTGGCCGAGCCCAGGTGCGGGACCATTGCCACGTTGTCCAGCGCCAGCAGCCCCTCGTGCACGGCCGGCTCCTTCTCGAAGACGTCCAGCCCCGCGCCGGCGATCTGTCCGTCGGCCAGCGCGTTTGCCAACGCTGCTTCGTCCACGATCGGGCCGCGCGCGGTGTTGATGAGGTATGCGGTCTCTTTCATCAACACCAACTGCTCGGCCCCGATGAGGTGATGCGTGCTCGGGTTGTAGGGGCAGTGCACCGAGACGATGTCGCAGGTCGAGAGCAACTCGTCGAACTCGAGTCGTGTCGCGTCGAGCTCTTCCGAGACCGCGGGGTCGCACGCGTTGCGCGAGGTGTAGGCGACCTTCATACCAAACGCCTTCGCTCGGCGAGCCGTGGCGGCGCCGATGCCGCCCATGCCGATGACCCCGAGCGTTTTGCCCTGCAGGCCCGACCCAAGCATGTAGAACATGCCCCAGGTCCACGGGGTTTGGCTGCGCAAAATGCGCTCGCCCTCGCCCAACCGCCGCGTCGCCATCAGGATCAGCCCAAAGGCGATGTCGGCCGTCGACTCGGTCAACACATCCGGGGTGTTCGTGACGATTACGCCACGCTCGGCGCATGCGGCGACGTCGATGTTGTTGTAACCGACGGCCACGTTGGCCACGACCTTCAGTTGCTGCCCGGCGGCATCGAGCAACTCGGCGTCCACCTTTTCGGTCAACAGCGTCACCAGTGCGTCGGCGCCGGCGACCTTGGACAAGAGCGCCTCGCGGGTGATCGGCGCGCTGTCGTCGTGGGTGTCCACGTCGTGCTCGACCTTCAGCGTTTCGACCGCAGGCTCCGGGACCCGCCCGGTGACGACCACCCGGCTCATAGCGAAGCCACCCAGGACTGCAACTTGCCCATGCCGGTGCGGATGTCCTCAACGTTGATCCCCGAGTAGGCCAAGCGGATGTATTCGCGCTCCTCGCCGGGTTGCGGGCGACCGAAATGGCGGCGGGTGCAGAAGCTCATGCCGGTTTCGTGAAGGGCCATCTCGGCGAAATGCGACACGTCGCGAGCACCGGTGAGGGCGACCGCCTCGGTGGCGTCGGGGAAGATGTAGAACGTCGACCGCGGCACCTCCACGAAGAGCCCCGGCGTGGCGTTGACCATCTCGCAAACCACGTCGCGGCGTTCCTTAAGCGTGGTCAGCATGTCGGCGACGGGCTGCTGCGTCCCCTCCAACGCGGCAATCCCGGCCCACTGCACGTAGTGGGTGGTGCAGGACTCGTCGTTGGTGTTCATCGTCGACATCACCTTGGCCAGCTCGGCCGGGGCGACCGCGCAGCCGAGGCGGGAGCCGGTCATCGCGAACTTCTTGCTGAACGTGTAGAGGATGACGGTGCGCTCGGCCAT
>JBBSKS010000140.1:0-6677 GCA_038256095.1 Actinomycetales bacterium
GCGTGAAGGCATGGAATTTAGATACCTCGGTAACAGCGGACTCAAAATCTCCGAAATCACCTACGGCAACTGGCTGACCCACGGCTCCCAAGTGGAAAACGACGTCGCCGCTAAGTGTGTGCAGGCCGCCCTCGACGCTGGCATTTCCACCTTCGACACCGCCGACGTTTACGCCAACACTGTCGCTGAGTCGGTGCTCGGCGAGGCGCTGCGGACTGAGCGACGCGAAAGCCTCGAGATCTTCACCAAGGTGTATTTCCCGACGGGCCCACGCGGAAAGAACGACACGGGCCTATCGCGCAAGCACATCATGGAGTCGATCAACGGCTCCCTGCAGCGGCTGCGCACCGACTATGTCGATCTTTACCAGGCGCACCGCTACGACACCGAAACGCCGTTGGAAGAGACGATGCAGGCCTTCGCCGACGTCGTGGGTCAGGGCAAGGCCCTCTACATCGGGGTCAGCGAGTGGAGCGCCGACCAGATCCGAGCCGGCGTCGAGATGTCACGCGATATGGGCTTCCAACTGATCTCCAGCCAGCCGCAGTATTCGATGCTGTGGCGGGTCATTGAGGATGAGGTGGTGCCGACCTCGCGCGAGATGGGCGTCTCGCAGATCGTGTGGAGTCCGATGGCTCAGGGCGTGCTGTCCGGCAAGTACCAGCCGGGCGCTGAGCCGCCGGCCGGGTCGCGCGCCTCGGACGAGAAGGGCGGCGCCGACATGATTAAGCGCTTTATGAACGACGATGTGCTGACCCGTGTGCAGAAGCTCAAGCCGATTGCAGCCGACGCGAACCTATCGATGGCTCAGTTGGCGATCGCGTGGGTGCTGCAGAACGACAACGTGGCGACAGCGCTGGTGGGTGCTTCACGCCCCGAGCAGGTCGGCGAAAACGTGAAAGCGGCCGGCGTGAAACTCGACAAGTCGACCATGAAGGCCATCGACAAGGCCCTCGGCAAGGTGGTCGAGAAGGACCCACGCAAGACAGCCGAGGTCGCCCCCACAACCCGGATGGCCTGACACCGACGCATGCAGAACCATGCTCCGGCACCGATGCTCTGCACGGAAGGTCAGTTGCAGCGGCACGTGCGTCAAGAGTGCGTTGCCGCGGGATATGCCGATCGCGCCGTAGCGTAGGGCCGTGACGTCGACCAGCAATCACACCGGCACCGGCACCGGCGAGGAGTCGGACCGTCGCGGGTGGCTGACGCGAAAAATCTTCCCCGACGGCACGACGCCGGACCCACGGTTTAGTTTGGCCAATGAGCGCACCTTCTTGTCGTGGATTCGCACGGCACTGGCCCTGCTCGCCGGTGGCATTGCGGTCGAGGCATTCGGTGTGCTCGAAGACCCCTTCCGCAAGGGCGTTGCAATCTTGTTGCTGCTGCTCGGGATGTTCGTCAGCGGCGGGGCCTTCGTCAGGTGGGTCGGTGTCGAGCGGGCCATGCGAAACAAGGCCCCGCTCCCCCTGCCACTGATCGCGCCGGTGCTCGGCGTCGGGGCCGCCCTAGGCGCCCTCGTCGTCATTGTCGTCATCGCCCTGAAGTAGCAAGCGACCTGATGCATCCCTCTACCGCCGCCGAGGTCGACTCGGGTTTGCAGCCTGAGCGCACCGCCATGGCGTGGTCTCGCACCGCCCTCGCCTGCTGCATCGCAAGCGCCATCACGGCGCGCTGGTTGCCGTTTTACGGGGTCAGCGTGCTGATGATGCCCGCCCTGACGCTGATCGCAGCCGTCGCCATCAGCCTTACCCAGCAACACCGCATACGCGTCGCAGTCAGTGGCATCCACGACGAGAACTTGTCACTGCACCCGTGGCCACTGCTGGCCTTGGTCGGGGTCTGCTGGGCACTCGGCATCTCCGGTGTCGTGCTCGTGTTGCTGCAGTAGCGCCTCAAGCAATGAAGGGCGACTGCGCGGGTATGCGGTCTCGCTCGCTCGTCGTTCCTGCCGCCAGCGCCTCGCCCCAGGCGTTCGCGATGCAGGGCACAGCCTGCTCGAGTGCTTCCACCGGCAGCACGAACGGCAACCGCATCCACTGATCCAAACCGCCCGCCGGGGCGAAGTTCGGGCCTGCCGCCAAGCCCACACCGCGTCGAGCGGCGGCAGCCACCAACGCAGTCGACAGCGCGTGCGGCAGCTCGCACCACAACGACAGCCCACCGGCTGGGCGTTGCATGCGCCAACTAGGAAGGTGCTCGGCGAGCGAGGTCAACAAGGCGTCGCGACCCGCCTTAAAGCTGGCCTGGCGCTGCGGCACGATCTCGGCCCGTCGCCGCATCAGGGCAGCCACCGCGAGTTGCTCCACCACTGGGCTGCCGAGATCGAGTTTGAGCCGACTGGTCGCCATCGCCCGCGAGCGCGCGGTCGGCATCCGCAGCCACCCGATCCGCAGACCGCCCCAGAACGTCTTGCTGACCCCGCCGACGGTGACCGAGTCGGGCACGAATCTCGCCAGCGGCGGCGGCATCGCCTGCCCATCAAAGGCCAACTCCACCGGCGTCTCGTCGATGATGGGCACGACCTTGGCGCGGGTCAGCAGTTGGCCGATCTGCTCCCGTTGAGCGTGGTGCATCAAGGCTCCGGTGGGGTTGTGGAAGTCCGGCACAAGGTATGCCGACCGCGCGCTGACCTGGCGTAACAACAGGCCTAGACCGGCCGGGTCCCACTGGGCACCGACTGCGTCCTGATCGATCGGGTGCGGAATCAAACGGGCGCCGAGCCCCTTGAGCGTGGCGATCGCGTTGGGGTAGGTCGGGCTCTCAACCACGACCTTGGCGCCTCGCAGCCCCAGAGCCTGAATGGCGATGGCCGTGCTCGACAGGGCTCCGGAGGTGATCAGGATCTGGTCGGGCGTCGTCGGGAGGCCGCGCTCGGTGAATCGTGCGGCGACCAAGTCACGCAACACCGGCAACCCGCTGGGGTAATACCCCACCCCAGGCAAGTATGCCGCCGCCTCGGCTACCGCTTCGGTGTAGGCCTGCATCAGCCACGGGCCCGCGCTGGCGGCAGTGGTGGTGAGGTCAATCGCAGCGGGGTCGCCGCCGGCCGGGGTCAGCAAGTGGTCGACCCGGCCACCGGGCACCATCGGCAGGTGCAGCACGCTGCCGGAGCCTTGTCTGGTGCGGATGTACCCCTGCTCACGCAACTCTTGAAACGCGCGCGCTACCGTGCTGCGGCTCAGCCCGAGCGACAGGGTCAGCTCGCGCTCGCTGGGCAGTCGAGCCCCTGCCGGGAGCCGGCCGTCGGTGATGGCGCCCCGCAGTCGGTCGGCGAGGCCTGCATACAACGGAGTTTTGAGCTCAGCGTCGCCGAGAGCGCTGGAGATGGCTCGGGTCGATAGCACGCGCTGCATGAGACAATCCTGCCGCAATTGGCCTCCTAGCAACAGTCCAATCGCAGACCTCTTCTACTCTTTCGCATCCCGACGCCGTCGGGCCCAGTGCACGGTGACCGGGACGATCAAGGCCGCAAACAATGAGCCGGTGTAGAAAGCCCAGAACAGTGCCAAACTCACAATCACCATCGCGGTATCGCGATCTCGGCCCGGGCTCCCGAATTTACGAGTGGGCAACCTGGCGCCCCGCTTCGCGGCTCCTTCGTGCACAGCCCGCGAAAGGTGACCGACCGCAGTCGTGAGTGCGCCGCTCTCGCCGACGTGGGTTTGTTGCTTGGCCTCCAACCTGGTCGCGACACCGAAGGCCAACGGGCAGATAGGCGCCAGCAAACCCAGGACGATCACTCCTGCCACACCGAGCGTGGGCGAGACGCGACCGTCCGCGGCGGCGTAGAGCAGCCAGCCGCAGGCGAGGAGGTAGAGAACGATGATGCTCGACACCGAGTACAACGCCATTTCGGTGATGGCCCTGCTTCGATACCCGCGCGGCTCGCGCTCTGCAGGCTCATTCATCACCTCATTGTGAGGCCCCCGGCTGAACTCCCGCCGGGGGCCTCACATGTTGGAGTGTTTTAGCGGTGCGAAGAACCCGCGCTCGACGAGGAGCGACGCGCCTGACCACCCTGGCCTTGACCGCCACGGGGGCCGGTGCGACGACCGCCGCCGCCTCCGTTGCCACCTGAGTTGCCCGAGCCCTGTCGACGACCGGCCGGTGCCTGACGTCCCCGCTGCTGCTGGCGCTGACCGCCGCCACCGCCGCCCCCACGAACCGGGGCTTCGACCGCTGGAGGAGGCGTTAACTTCACACCACCGACGGGGCGAGGAGCAATCTCACTCAGCAACGGGTGGCCGACCGCGACACGGGTAGTCGTCGGGTTCACCCCTGCCGCCTTGGTCAACGAACGGACGTCGCGCACCTGGTCGCTGGTCATCAGCGTGATGACGCGACCGGAGGCACCGGCCCTGGCGGTGCGACCGGAGCGGTGCAGGTATGCCTTGTGCTCGACCGGCGGGTCAGCGTGGATCACCAAACCCACGTCGTCGACGTGGATGCCGCGAGCCGCAATGTCGGTGGCGACCAAGGTCGGGGCGGCGCCGGAGTGAAAGGCGTCCAGGTTGCGGGTGCGAGCGTTCTGCGCCAGGTTGCCGTGCAACTCCACCGATGGCACTCCACGGGCGTTGAGTTGACGAGCCAACTTCTTGGCCCCGTGCTTGGTGCGGGTGAAGACCAGGCTGCGACCAGGCGCCGAGACGAGGTCGGTCAGGACGTCGAGCCGGTCAGCGTGCTCGATATGCAGCACGTGGTGCTCCATCGAGGCCACCGGTGACTGCGCAGAGTCAGCACTGTGGCTGACCGGGTTGGTCAGGTAGCGCTTGACCAACGTGTCGATCCCGCCGTCAAGGGTCGCGGAGAACAGCAGCCGCTGTCCAGTCTTAGGGGTGCGGTCCATGATGCGCTTCACGCCCGGCAGGAAGCCCAGGTCAGCCATGTGGTCGGCCTCGTCCAAGATCGTGATCTCGACGGCATCGAGCTTGGCGTGACCGGTGTTCATCAGGTCTTCGAGGCGCCCGGGGCATGCTACGAGCACGTCGACGCCAGCGGTCAGGGCCTTGATCTGCGGTTGCTTGCCCACGCCACCGAAGACGGTCATAATCCGCAGGCCATTGGTGCGAGCCAGCGGCTCCACGCTCTCGGCGATCTGGCCCGCCAACTCACGGGTGGGAGCTAAAATGAGGGCGCGCGGCTTGCGGGACTGACGAGGCGTCCCCGACGCGGCGAGGCGCGCAACGAGGGGAAGCGCGAAGGCGAAGGTTTTGCCGGAGCCGGTGCGGCCACGACCTAGGACGTCGCGCCCAGCGAGGGAGTCAGGCAGCGTCGCGGCCTGGATCGGCGTGGGCTCAGTGATTCCGCGGGCATTCAGCGCGGACACGAGCGGCGCGGGCACGCCGAGGGAATCGAAAGAAGGAACAGACAAGGGGTAACAGACTCCAGAGACTTAGTGTGTGGTGTCCCGCCCAACACGCTGCGCCCGGCATCACTGGCGGGGGCGTGGCAACGGCAAACAAACGGCCGCGCGCGTCACCCCGAGGCAAGACTGTGCGGGGTGGTCTGTCCACAGTAGGGCACCACGCTCTTGGTTCACCACTGCTGGACGGCGTGAGCGAACGTGACCTTGATCACCATTTGAAGTCCACCACGTGCGTCGATGCATTAAATTCGGTGCCCGACTGAACGTTCCAATCCTCGTCAAAATCATTGCTTCATCAACTATTCTGCATGTTCTGCCGCTATGGCGCCCTTTGTCTTTACGCCCTATAATATTAAATGCACCACGAAGGAAAGGAGCCGCCGTTTTGTTATCTTCATCCACCCGCGCCACTATCGCAACGCTGCTGCTCTTCGTGTGTGCCTACTGGTCCGCGGCCGAAGGTCACCTTGTGATTGCCGCTTTCGCTGCCGCGGGGGCCCTTGTATTCGGCGTCCGGGCCTTCGTCAGGGGATTGCGCCGGGCCTCTGCCGTCATCGATGGCGCCCGTAGCCTCCTGACTGAGAGCACGAGCCACGAGCGCTCTTGCGAATCAGTGCACAGCTAACGTCTGCCCCTAGGCTGGGCCGGTGGCGCAGCCGACACGAACAGTCACTTTCGAGCACGATGGATTGACTTTTTCAGTCGACGACATCGGGAGTCTCGACGCTCCTGCCGTTGTCTTGCTGCACGGATTCCCCCAAGATGCGAGCGCCTGGGACGAGGTCCTGCCCGCTCTGCACGACGCCTGCCTGCGCACCCTGACGTTCGATCAGCGGGGGTACGGCCCGGCGAACACCCCACATGAGGTCAGGGCCTACGGCATACAAGATCTTGCTGGCGACGTTGTTGCGTTGCTGGATGCCGCTGGCATCGAAGTGGCTCACGTGGTGGGTCATGACTGGGGTGGGGCCGTGGCGTGGCATCTCGCGGGGTCGTGTCCTACTCGCTTGCACAGCGTGACGGTGCTCTCGACTCCACACCCGGCCGCATTGTTTTGGTCTTTTACTCATAGCCGGCAGGCCTTATCGAGTTATTACATGGCGGCGTTTCAACTACCAAGGCTCCCTGAACGATTTTTGTCGCCACGCCTCTTTAGGGTCTATCGCACGTCTGGCCTTCCGGAACACCACGCTGTGCGGTATGCCGAAAGGTTTGCCGACCCGGCCTCGCTCACCGGCCCGATCAATTGGTATCGAGCGGCTGTGCGCCATCGCGCCACCACGCGACGCTCTCGCGTGCCCACGACCTA
>JBBSKS010000141.1:0-6677 GCA_038256095.1 Actinomycetales bacterium
CTGCGCTGGCGGCGGGACGAGTCACGGTGGCCGCGCGACGCGAGCAGACTTTGGCCGTGATGCTGGCCGAGCGGGACTACGACTGTCTGCATGATTTTTTGCGACGGTCTTACGCAGAGGGTGTCGACTTAGAGGGCCTGGCGCAGCGCACGGGATTAGGCCGTGCCCGGCTGCGACGGGAAGTTGAGATGGCCGGGATCACGGTGCGAGCGGTCGGTCAGAACACTGCGGGGGCTAAGCGGTCCCGGGCCTACGCCAATGATGACGCTGCCGCTCTGCGGGTGGGGTGCAACGACTTGCTCGCCTGGTTCAGTGAGCGCCGAGACAAAGGTTGGTCTGTGGCTCGCTTGGCACGTGAGGTCGGACGCAGCGCCCCGTGGGTCAACCAACGACTCGCTCGCCTCGAACCAGCCGCGCGACAGGCACCACCCGAGCCTCACGTGCAGACGAGCCTCGCGCCTTAATCCTCAGGTTCCTGTCGGGTCATCTGGCTCGGCACCATCCAACGCAAGGAATTGTTTATGGGCATCACTCGGCAGTTTCGGATCGTCGTTCCCCTGGTGACTTCGGGGCTGTTACTTACCGCCTGTAGCACCAACGCAGACGGCGGCAGCGGGGGTTCTTCAGACGATCAGGAGCGCGACAGCCTCACCTACGCCAGCGACCAAAGCCCGGACACCTTCAACCCGGCCATGCTCGTTGAGCACACCAACCCGGTCACCGAAATGGTTTTCCGGGGTTTGGTCACCCATGACGCCGACAACGCAATCGCACCGTCGCTGGCCACCGAATGGGAGGTGTCCGATGACGGGCTGACTTACGACTTCACGCTGCGCGACGACGTCACCTGGCACGACGGTGAGCCGTTTACCGCCGATGACGTCGTCTTCACCCTCGACGAGGTCCGCGACCCCACCAACGAGGCCGCGGTCGCGTCCAACTTCGACGCCGTCGCCGAGGTCCGGGCCGAAGACGACACCCATGTTCAGATCGAACTCAGCGAGCCTTCGGCTTCTTTGCTGGACGCGTTGACGATGGGGATCTTGCCCGAGCACGTGCTGAGCGGGACGTCCGTCACCGATCCTGAGTTCGGAATTGCGCCGGTGGGGACAGGCCCGTTCAAACTGACCGACTTCAAGACCGACCAGTTCGCCCAACTGGAGGCTTTTGATGACTACTACGACGGGGCTCCGGGACTCAACGAGGTGACCATCACCTATGTGCCGGACGCCACCGCGCGCCAGGTGCAGCTCACCAACGGAGAGGTGGACGCGGCGTACGTCGACCCTCAGCAGGCCAAGGCCATCCAAGACGACGATTCGTTGACCTTGTTGGCCTTCCCCACTGCCGACTACCGCGCTCTTTTGCTCAACATGGAGCGTCCCGTCTTCGCCGACCCTGCGCTACGCCAAGCCCTCAACTACGCCATCGATCGGGAGGCACTGGTCGAGGCGGTGCTGTTGGGCTACGGGAAGCCGGCCACCAGCCCTTTGGGGATGAGCGAGTCGGAAGACCCCGCGCTCGCTCCCTACACCTTCGACCCCGAGAAGGTGACCAAGTTGATGACATCGGCCGGTTACACCCGTGATGGGGACGGCCCTTGGAGCAAAGACGGCACACCGGTGTCCTTCACCATCACCACGTTTGCCGAGGACTCGCTCCGGGTGGCTCTGATGGAGGTGGTGAGCACTCAGCTGCGCGAGCAAGGCTTCGACGTCACGGCTGAGCCACTTCCTCGGGACGCGGTGAAGTGGGAGGACCTGGACGCCTTCGTCATCGGTTGGGGGACTCCCTATCACCCGAATACATCGCTGTTTGCCCCGTTTCATTCCTCGCAGGCCCTCGCCGAGGGTGGAGAGAACCTGGGCACGTACAGCAACCCGGACGTGGACGCGGCCTTGATGGAGGGTCGGCGCGGGGACGACGACGCATATCTTGAGTTTCAGAAGGCCATCGCCGAAGACCCGCCCTACGTCTGGATGACGTACCTGCAAGCGCTCAACGCCTTCCCGGCTGACTTCTCCGGCCCGACCGAGCGCACCCTGGAGCACCACGGCTTTGGCTTGTTCTGGGACGTTGAGACGTGGCAGTGGGAGTGAGCACCGCTGCATACCTGGCTCGTCGTTCGCTCAGTTCACTCATGGTGTTGATCGCCGTGTCGATGTTGTGCTTTGCGCTGCTGGAGCGGGCACCGGGTGATCCCGCGCGGTCGGTGTTGGAGGCTCGCAGTGGTGGTCGCGTTGTCTCCGAAACGGCCATCGAGGCGCAGCGGGTCGCGATGGGGCTAGACGCGCCATTGCCCGAACGGTATTTGTCCTGGGCTCAGTCCGCGATCCGTGGAGATCTCGGCACGTCCTACATCACCGGTCGCCCAGTGGTGGATGAGTTGGGCAGTGCCGTGGGGTGGACGTTGGTCTTGGCCACAGTAGCAACGGTGTTTAGCGTCGTCGGCGCCCTGGTCGTCGGGTTGCTGGCGGCCGTGACCCGTTCGCCTTGGTTGCGTCGGGGCATCGAAATGGTCATGTTCACCCTAGCTGGAATGCCCGGTTTCGTCACGGCTCTGGTGTTGCTCTATGTCTTTGCCGCCCGTCTGCAGGTGCTTCCCTCCGGAGGGCTCGGACCCCCTGGCCAGCCGGTGACTCTGGCGATGATCGCCACTCATGTGGCCCTGCCCGCCGCCGCCCTCGCCTTCGGGCACCACTTCGGTGTCTACGTACGCCTGGTCCAGGGTGGGGTCGCGTCGATGGTGTCGGCCGCGCACACCGAAAGCGCCCGGGCCCGCGGAGTCCGCACGGCCACCATCGTCCGGCGCCACCTGCTCCGACCTGGACTGACACCGTTCGTCACCCGGCTCGGTGTCGGCACCGGTGGTCTCTTGGCCGGGGCCTACGCGATCGAGGTGGTCTTCTCGTGGCCCGGAATGGGTCGAATGGCCATCGAAGCCGCCCAAGCGCAGGACTACCCCACGCTCACCGCCGCGGTGCTCGTCACCGCCGCTTGTGTGCTCCTGGCCAACCTCGTCGGAGAGCTCGCCGCTATCCGCCTTGATCCTCGGGTGCGACTCGCCGGGATCACCGTGGGAGCCTCGCATGCGCACTGACGACGTGAGGACTGACCACGCGAGGACCGACGACGTGAGGACCGAGACCCCGCAGACCCGACGTCTGGGCATCCGCGCTCGGGTCCGATCGGGGGTGCCGGGGCTGTATGCGGTCCGGGTGCCCCGCACTGGGGCGCTGGCCGTGTGGGGGGCGGCCAGCGTCCTGGTGCTCATCGCGGCATTGTGTGTAAGCGCGCCGCTGATCACGGTTCTCGACCCGTTGGCCACCGACACATCCGCTCGCAACCTTCCGCCAGGGTCGCCCGGTCACCCCTTAGGCACCGACACCCTCGGACACGACCTCTGGACCAGGTTGCTCTACGGCGGACGCACCTCGCTGCTGGTGGGCGTGAGCGCAGCCGGGGTGACCGTGCTCATCGGGGTCGTTCTTGGCGTGCTGGCGGCGCAAGGGCCACGGTGGCTCGATGGGCTTGTCACTCGGGTAGCGGACACCATGCTGGCGCTGCCCCTCCTGATCGTGGTCCTGGCCCTGTCGGCCGTCTTCGGTGGGTCGCTGACCGTGGTCATCCTGGCCATCGCTCTCACGTCGTGGATGCCGGTGGCGTTGATCGCCCGCGCTGAGCTGCGGACCCAGCGGCAGCGTCGTTATGTGCGAGCGGCCACATCGCTGGGGCTCTCCCCGGCGCAAGTGCTCTGGCGGCACACCTTGCCTGGGGCGCTGCCGCCGGTAGCCTCGATTGCAGCGTTCGAAGTGGGCCACGCCATTTTGACCGAGTCGACGCTGAGTTTCCTGGGTCTGGGGGTGCCGGCCAATCGCCCGGCTTGGGGCACGCTGCTCAACAACGCCCAGTCGCACCTGCTCACGGGGCAGTGGTACACCGTCGCCCTGCCGGCTGCGGCGATCATTGTGACCATCCTGGCGGTTAACGTCATTGCCTCGGGTCTGTCACCGGTGCGGAGCCGAGCATGGTGAGGCAATTGGTCCTGCGCGCCGTAGGCGTCGGCGTCTTTTCGACTGCGGGCCAGTCGCTACTTCACGGCGTCGACCTGGACCTGCGGGCGGGGAGCACGACCGCTCTCGTGGGACCGAGTGGCGCCGGCAAAAGCCTGACGTTGCGGGCCTTGGGCGCGCTTCTACCTATGGGCCTCAGAGCCGAGGGCAAGGTCTGGATCGGTGAGAGCGACGACGTCCTTGCGATGTCGCGGCGGCGACTACGCCGCATAAGAGGCAAGACCCTCGGCTGGATCGGTCAGGACGCGACCGCGAGCCTGAACCCGACCGTCACCGTGGGTGCTCACTTCAAGGAGTCAATGCGCGCCCACTCGGAATCAGCCCGGTCGCGGTCTGCGGAGCGCGACCGAGGGGTGGCAGCTCTGCTACGGGTTGGGCTGGAGAATCCCGAGCACATTTGGGCGGCCTACCCCTTCGAGCTCTCCGGAGGGCAGGCCCAGCGGGTAGCCATAGCTTTGGCCACCCTTGACGACCCCCAGGTCGTGCTGGCCGACGAAGTCACAGCTGAGCTCGACCCGCATAGTCGCGCCAAGGTCCTGCAACTCCTTCGCGACCACGCCGATTCCGGCGGTGCGGTGCTGATGGTCACGCACGACCTGGCCGCAGCCGCACAGTACGCCGACCAGACCGTCGTGATGCAGGACGGGCAGGTCATCGAGCAAGGCCCGTCCGGAAGCTTGCTCGACGAAGCGACCGCGCCGCTGACTCGCGCTTGGGCTGCATCGCTCGCGCGGCCTTTCGAGCCACGTCAGCGTGAGCCTGCGGCCTCGCTGCCCCGGCCGCTCGCGCTGGAATGTTCCGGGGTGCGCCGCGAGCTACACGGTCAGGGACGACACACCCTCGCCCTGGACGGCATCGATCTGGATATCTACCGGGGAGAGGCGGTAGCCGTCGTCGGTCCCAGTGGTTCGGGTAAGTCGACGCTAGTGGGCGTGCTGGCTGCGCTGGATCGGCCCGATGTCGGGGAGGTGAGCGTCAACGGGAGCGACGTATGGGGTCACTCACCTGCACAGATTCGAGAGCTTAGGCGCAGTATTGGCCTTCTTTTCCAAGATGCCCTATCGTCCTTCGACCCGAGATATACCGTGCGTCAGGTCATCGCCGAGGCGCTGGCCAAGGACAGCGCCACCACCGAAGAAAACGTCCTGAACATGGTCGGTCTGGACGCGGATCTGCTGAGCCGACGCCCTGCAACCCTGTCCGGTGGCCAATGTCAGCGGGTTGCTCTGGCCCGGGCGTTGGCCACCGAGCCGGCAGTCCTGCTGGCCGACGAACCGTCCAGCGGTCTGGATCTGATCGCTCAGGACCAACTCGCCGACCTGATCAACCGGACTCGACGCGAGCGAGGCACGACGGTCGTGTTAGTCACCCACGATCTGCGGCTCGCACAGATGATTGCCGGCCGGATCGTCGTGCTTGATCAGGGAAAGATCGTCGAGCACATCAACGTCGCTGATCTTGACCATGCTCGACACCCGGTCACCCGAGAACTACTGCAGGCCACCGTGGCCAGCAGAACCCCCACGGGTTGACCACGCTTGGGATCGTAACTTTCGAAGATGGTCGTCGGAAATGACCGCACCGAGGCCGGGGACCCTTTGCGGTTGAGCCCGATGCGAAGATTGTCCACAACACTTGCGGTAGGTGCCACGGGTGTCAGCAGGGCGAAACTTTGGGGCCCTTGGGAGTGCCGTACGCACCCCACGGAACAGCCTTTCGTGCAGTTCGGCTAGTGCACGCGCTGGCTCAGGTGCTCATCCACGGTCGGTGGGGTGCAGATGGTCCTCTTCTTGGCCTGCCTGGTGGACGTGGGGGTGAGCGTGCACGGTCTCGCCGTCTTGGTGCTCGTGCTCGTGTTCCACGTGCTCGTGGTCATGGGTGGTGTGCGGGTGCTCGTGAGTCTCGCGGTCGTGCTCATGGGCCAGCTCGTGCGATTGTGCGGTTTCGTGGCTGTGTTGCTCGGTCATGGTGCTCCTTTTGGGTTGATGTCTTACTTCGGCCTGTGGATCCCAACTGTCCGCTTGACCAAGCGCGCGATGATCCACGTGTCGCAGCGTCTCGTCCAGCAGGCTGCAAACGTGTACGTCGTACAGGCCGTAAACGGTATGGCGGCCTTGTCGACGGCCAACCACGAGGCCCACGTCGCGCAGCACTCGCAACTGTTGCGAGATGGACGGCTGCGCCATGTCGGTCCGGGTGGTCAACTCGCTGACCGAGCACGGCCCCTGACGAAGCAAGGCCAAGATCCGTACCCTGCTTGCGGTCGACAGGGCTGACATGACTCGCGCCACGTGTTCAGCAGCGTTCAAACTGATCGGAGTATCGGCTTCGACTCCATGACCAGATTCCACCCGAGCATGCTTGCATACGCATGCCTGCATGACAACCCATCGACGAGATTCAGAAAAGTGCCGATGAGGGCCCTCCTAACACTTTTACTACCTCATATACGAATGTCCGCGAAACGGCGCGCTGGTGGAGGTGAAGAAAGTGGGCCGTCACCCCAGGACGGTGGGCAGCGTCGTCTCGCGCGTCAGCGCTCCACCGGATTCACCCCAAGACATCGAACCCATCGCCGCCGTAGTCGCAGCCAGGGACTAAAGC
>JBBSKS010000142.1:0-6676 GCA_038256095.1 Actinomycetales bacterium
ACCGAGTTGCTGAACAGGTCACCCAGGAGCGGTCGGGCTAGCAGCGTCAAGACGACGACAAGTCCAGCCGTCATGACCGTGATCATGACCCATCCCGGGACGTCGCCCCGCTCGCGGTCTTGCGCCCAGGTTGAGACTCGCGACTGCATCGTCGTCATGGCCGAAAACAATCGGCGCTGCGCTCGTTCCAGGTTGCTCATGGTGTGCTCCTCATTGGTTGGGTTCTACTAGAAATGTGCGGTCAGACGGTCATCTGCAGCAGGGACAGGCCGGGGTATGCAGCGAAGACGACAGTCACGGGAAGCACCATGAACACGACCGGCACCATCATCGCGATCTCGCGCTTGCCGCCCTCTTCGATGAGCGCCTGCCGCGCAGATTCGCGAGCGTCTTGCGCCTGCGCGCGCAGCACCTCGCCCAGCGGGGTGCCTCGCTCGATGGCGACCACGATGCCGTCGACAAAGCGGGTCAACGGGGCCAAGCCGGTGCGCTCGCTGATGCCCAGCAGGGCCGTCGGCAAGGACATTCCGGTGCGAGCGTTGGACAGTGCGATGTCCAGCTCGGTCGACAGCTCCCCCTTCGACAGCCGGCTCACCCGCTCCAAGGCCTGTGTGGTGCCCTCACCTGCGGTCACCGATAGGGCTAAGAGCTCGGCCAATGCTGGAAATTCCGCCATGATGCGCTTCTCCCGGCTCTCGGCCGATCGGGTCAACATGGCATCTCGCGCCATGGAGCCGCCCATGGCCGCCAAGGCGATAACGATGGCAAGAACCGGCAGGGACACTCCGCGCGCCCACCACAGCAGCGACCCGAGCACGGCCACCACCACGGCGGCTGAAATAGCCCAGAGCACCTGTTGGACCCGAAAACCTTCGACGTCTTCGTTAGCGTTAGCGCGCAGCAGTCGGCTCCGCACCGACTCGGTCCCACCCAGCAGTTTGTCCAACCGGGCCGCAAGCGATGCCGTGATCGGATTCACTACCTCGCCGAACCGAACTTCGACGTGCTCTTGGTACAGCAGCCGGGATCGCCGGGGGGCACGGTCCAGATATGGCTCGACACGGGCGCTGAGATTGATTCCTCGAGCTATCGGCATGCCCCGGAGGACGAGATAGACGCCCAGCGCAAACACGGCACCGATGACGGCACCAGGCATCGAGAACCATTCGCTCATCGCAGCACCCGGACTTCCTCGGGGAGTCGGCCAAGGTGGACCATGGCGCGGTAGGCCAAGATGGACATCGCTCCACCGACGGCCAAAATAAGGATGCCGACCGGGGCTCGATAGGCGAGAAGCGCGGAGTCGGTGGTGGCCATCATCGCCAAGACTGCCCACGGGGCTGCGATCGCCAGGCGCGCCGCGTTGACCGTCCAACTCTGGCGGGCCTCGAGCTCGGCCCGCGAGCGGGCGTCTTCGCGCAGGAACTGTGACAGCGCTCGCAAGACTCGCCCAAGGTCGCTTCCACCGACCTCTCGCGCAATGCGCAGAGCCTCAACGAGACGATCAGCGACCGGATCGGCCAGGCGTTCTTTCAGCAGATCGAGGGACTCGGAGAACCGGCCCGTGGCCCGATAGTCGTCAGCAAAGAGAGCGAAAGAAGGCCGTAGTTCATTCGGACCCCGGTCAGCCAACTGCACCAGCGCTTCAGGTAGGGCCAGCCCAGCCCGCACAGCGGAAGAGACGTGGTCCACCACGTCGGGCCAGACCTCGCGCAGCGCTGCCCGCCGAGCCCGCGCTCGCATTTTGACGAAGGCGATCGGGAAGTATGCCGCCATCGCAGCGAAGGCCACCGCGATCGCGGGGACGGTGGTGACCGCATACACCAATATCAACACGACCAAGCCCAAGGCGGCTGCGCCGGCCAGCAGGACCTGCGGGGTCAGCCCCCGCAGCCCAGCGACGGCGATCTCGTCGGTCAACGTGCGGATCAGCGATGGGCGGATGCGCGCAGACTTCACACGCTCAGACTTCGGCCAGAAGGACCACCACACGCACGTCAGCCCGATCCCCAAGGTGAGCCCGAGCAGTATGCCGATCATTGACCGTCGCTCAGAAGCTCGCGCAGGTCAAACCCTGCGCGTTCAAAACGGTCCTCGTGTGGCGGGAACCCCTGGCCTCGAAGCAGGTCGCCTCGACGCCTCGTGAAGAGGTCCGCGACCTCGATGACCTCGCCCTCAGCACGACCAGGCAGGGCCACTATTTCTTGGACCCGGCGATTCCCATCGGGCTGCAGCGCAACGTGCACCACGATGTCGACCGAACTGGCCACGGTTGGTACCACAAAACTACTACTCACGTTGGGGCCGGCCAGCAACGGGAGAGTGCACATTTTGGTGACGGCTTCACGTGCGCTGTTGGCGTGAATCGTGCACATCCCTGGTAGGCCGGAGTTCAACGCGATCAGCAGGTCCAAACTCTCGGACTCGCGCACTTCACCCACCAAGATGCGCGATGGACGCATACGCAGTGCCTCTTTCACCAACCGGCGAAGCGGAATCTCCCCGGTACCTTCGAGGCTCGATTGGCGGCACTGCAAGCCAGCCACATCTCGTAGCGGAATTTTCAGTTCGAAGACCTCTTCGCAGGTCACCACCCGCTCTTGCTGCGGGATGGCTGCCGCCAGGCAGTTCAGCATGGTTGTCTTGCCAGCCTGGGTGCCCCCGGCGACCAGGACGTTGAGCCCACTGGCGACCGCGGCCGACAAGAAGCGCGCAGCCTGAGCAGTCACGGTGCCCAATCGCACGAGATCGTCCATGTCGTCAGCGGCCACCACAAACTTGCGGATGTTCACGGCGTAATGCCGGCGCGTGATGTCGGGGATGGCCACGTGCAGACGCGACCCGTCCGGCAGCGACGCGTCGACGAAGGGCGAACTAAGGTCGACGCGTCGCCCGGAGGTGCGCAACATACGCTCGACGAGGTCTTGGACTTGCTGCTCTGTAAGGAAGGTAGGCGTCAATTCGGATCGGCCATGGCGAGCCACAAAGACGCGCGATGGCTCATTAATCCAGATTTCTTCGATGCTGGGGTCATCGAGGTACGGCTGGAGTGGTCCATAACCAGCAACGGAATCCAAGAGCAGGCGTCGCATCTCAGTGGTGTCGGTGATCGCCGGGAGCCCCCCGATCAGGGCCCGCTCGTCATACTCTGCGACGGCCTCACCGATCACAGCCCGCACGGCCACGTCGTCGCGCACCGGGTCCAGGCGGCGTCGGCGAATGAGCTCGCGGACATCCTCTTCGAGGGACGCCAAGGTCGCAGCAGACATAGAGGAGTCAGCTCATCTCACGGTCGGTCAGCGCCAGTCACGAGGCGCTAGGCACGTCAATCACGTATGCCGGGGCAACAGCTTCAGCCCGTAACCTAACGGAATCGTAAAGATTTGGAAAAGGTGCGACAGGTCATCTGTGGATGACTCTGATCGCCTGACGTCAATCCAGTTGGCCCATAGCGAAACACGACCCGATCACCGTCATCGCGCCAACGACGACGGCAACAGCCACGCTGGCGGGGGCAAACTGAAAGAGCGCGATGCCCAGCGGAATCATCAGACCGTTGAAGGCCATAGCTGGGGCTTGGGAACGTGGGTGTCGCTGCCACAGCCCCGCTGACACGTAGGCCAAGCCGACCACGAACACCAACATGGTCACAATCGACATCACCACCACGGTGGGGTCGCTGCCTTCCCCCAAAAACAGTTCCACCCCATAGAAGGCCGCGAAGCCTGCGACGACGAAAGCCTCCACGCCCACCAGGACGCTGGCCACTTTGCCGGCTTGGTGCTGGCGCTGCGTCGGTTCGCTCGACATCGGGGTGGTCACGGGCAGCACGATATCTCGCCGCGCTGGCGCCGTTCGTTCCGACGACCGGCCCGAGGGGAACGGCCCCAGGGTTCACGTGCGCGCTGTGGCCGCTTGTGGCGGGCGTGTCGCCCGCCTTTGCTGGCGAATAGGTAGACCTGTAGCGGAGAAGCTAATCCTGGGAGCCACGGCAAATCACGACTCTTCCAGGTCTAACCCCGCCCGTGCGAGGCTCTGCTGCGACGCGTCAACGAGTCCACGGTGACGGCCGACCACGCCGACCCCCGCCCCCAAACAGAGAAGTCCCGCCGATGACTGCTGCTGCGATGGCGTTGAGGTTGGTGTCGGCTTCACCGCTGGACTGATTGGTGCTGCCAGCCGGGCCGCCGCGAAGAGACCACCCACGGCCGCGAACGTTGAGCACGCCGCGAAGACACTGAGGTAGACCGCACGCACGTCGTCCCGGCACGACGGGTGGCCTCGACGTTGCCGCCGATCGCCATCACTGCTCTACCCCAGGGGGTTTTGCAGATCGCGATGTCGGTGAGGAAAACCAGGACGATGAACGTCAAGAACAGGATCGAGACGCCACGGTCTTTGTTGAGCACGAATGCACCCCCGGCAGCGATCGCCGCAAGCATTGTGGTGCGGACTAAGAGCGAAATGTGCGAGCGCGGCGTCAGCCCGGCGGCGAGCCTCGATCTCGAGTCCAGCAGGCCGGCTCCCACGTATGCCGCAGCACACGCAAGGATCACCACGTAGGAAAGGCACTTGGGTAGGAACATTTGGTTGGCAAACTTCACCAAACCGGATTCGAACGGAATGTTGATCGACCCCACGTGGCCCAGCACCCACAGTTGTGAGCCGAGAAAACCCAAAAGCCCCGCCAGCGTGATGACGAAACTCGGCACCCCCCACCGAGTGAAGATCCATCCACAGAACAGCCCGACGACTACTCCGGAGCCCAGCGAGGCCAGGATCGCCAGCGGCAAGGACCACCCTTGGTGGACGAACGACACCTCGACAACTCCTGCGGAAACCCCGCTGACCGACCCGATGGACAGTTCAATTTCACCGAGAAGAAGCCCGAGCACGACGCCAGTGCCAGGGTGCCGATCGCCGCGGACTGCAGGCTCAGGTTCACCAGGTTGCGACTGGACAAGAAAGCCGGATTGAGCGCCTGGAAGACGCCCCAGATGATGACCAGGCCGATGACCACCGGCAGCGATCCCATCTCTCCGGAGCGGAGACGGTCGAAGAACGAGGAGACGGCACCGCCGAAGCCTTGGCTGGCGATGAACCGTTCGTCGGCTCGGTCAGCCGCAACCTTGTCTGGGGCGGTCGCCTCGGCCGAGGCGGTGGGCTCACTCATGACGCCTCCTCTTGCTGGCTACGGCGATGCACCCGGGCCGAGACCGCGTTCTTCGTCGCCCCGGTGATGGCGACGATAACGTCTTGGCTGGTCGTTTGGCTGACCGTGAAGGTGCCGTTATTGTGGCCCAACCGCAGCACCACGACGCGATCGGCGACTGCCATCACGTCGGCCATGTTGTGGCTGATGAGCAACACACCGAGCCCTCGTTCGCGCAGTCGCTCGACCAGATTGAGCACCTCAGCAGTTTGAGCCACGCCTAAGGCAGCGGTGGGTTCGTCGAGCATCACCAACTGCGGGTCACCGAGCAGCGAGCGAGCGATGGCGGCGGTTTGTCGTTGACCACCAGAGAGGCTGGCCACCGGTATCCGCACCGAGGGGATGCGCGCCGAAAGTTCTTTAAGCAGTTTCCAGGACTGCCTTTCCATCTCGGTCTCGTCGATCTGGCCACGCTTGACGATCTCGCGAAACAGGAACAAGTTGCCGACGACATCCAGGTTGTCGCACAGCGCGAGGTCCTGACAGACCGTGGCCACGCCGAGTTTCTGTGCCTTGGCCGGGGACCTGACTTTGGCCCGCTTGCCGCCGATCTCCAACGTCCCGGAGTCGGAGGTGTGCACGCCGGCAATAGCTTTGATCAGGGTGGACTTGCCGGCTCCGTTGTCGCCGACGAGGGCCACCACGTCCCGGCTCGGACGTCGAAGGTGATGTCGCTCAGCGCCTGAACGGCACCGAATCGCTTGGACACCCCTTCTAGGGATACGACGGTCGCGCCCTGGCCGGGGTGAGCGGTGGAAGAACTCATTTCAGGCCAAGCTCCGCGCATGCGTCGGCCTACTCCGCCGTGCAGATTTCGTCGACGGTGTAGAACTCGTCAGCTATCACGGTGTCAGCAATGTTGTCGGCGGTCACTGCGACCGGATCCAGCAGCGTTGTCGCAACCCCTTCCGACTCGCTGGAGGATTCCGGCTGCTCTCCGCGAGCCAAAGCCAGTGCCGCCTTGGCGGCGCCTTCGGCCTGAGGAACGATCGCCTTCTAGACGGTCATCGCCTGGTCAACTCTGCGACCACGTTGTATGCCGAATCGTCCAACACGGAGTGAGCGCCCTCTTTGAACAGGGCCGCGTTGCCGTCGGTCGGAGATCCGTTAGCCATGAGGACGTCCCCGGAGTCTTTGCCACTGGCGGCCATGATCCCGACGAGGGTTTCCGCCTGCAGTTGGCCGACCTTGGCGTTGTCGAACGAGATGTAATAGTCCGCGCCCTTGACCAATCGGTCATAGGCCACCACAGGCACGCCCTGACCCTTGGCGTTGCTGACCATGCCCTCACCGGCCGTGGCGTCAACCACGTCGAGCACCATCACGTCGACGCCCTGGGCAATAACTGCCTCAGCCTGCTCCTGCTGCTTGACCGCATCCTGGTCGGCGTTCGAGTAGATCACCGTGCAGTCGGGGCAGTCCTTCTTGATGGCGGCCTCGAACAACGGTCGGTCGAACGCTTCG
>JBBSKS010000143.1:0-6667 GCA_038256095.1 Actinomycetales bacterium
TCTGCGCGCACGGGTGAGCCGATGTCGATGAACGCCTCGGCGTACTGCGACCCGCGCATCACCACGCGCACCGCAACGGGCACCAGCGGCACCCCAGCCTGCGCGGCAAGACGACCTGCGCCACTGCGCAGCGGGCCGAGCGGCCCCGCGCCGAGCATCCGGCCCTCGGGCATGATCACTAGAGTTCGCCCCGCGCGCAGCGGCGCTAAAGCCCGCTTAGGGTCCGAAGCCGGAGCGGCGTCGATCCAGTTGAACAGCGCGAACGACTCGAGGTTTTTGTCCGATATCAGCACCGTTGGGCGTTGACCGGCGGTGCGCAACACCGCATTCGAGACGAACGCGTCCCACCAGTGGTGGTGATTCATAGCCCAGACCACGGCGTGGGTCGGGATGTCCCCACGCACCCACACCCCGCGCAAACTCAGCCGCACCAGCTGGTCAAAACCGGTCAGCAACAATCGACCCTTCGTGGTTACGTCACCGCCACCCCCGGATACCTGCCTCCTCGTCATGCCCCTACTCTTTACGCCTTTACGCGTCACGCCAAGCCACCCGGTGGGCCATGAGCGTGAGCCCCTCGACTCCTTGCCCAGAAAGGCTGTCGCACGCCAGGTCTGCCAGCGCAGACTCGACCCATTGGCTGACCTGCGTCTCGGCGTCGTCTCGCATGCCTGCCTCAACCATGGCTTGTTGCACGGCCGCCACGTCGTCGCCCGATTCCGCATGCGTTCCCACGCGGTGCAACGCTTCGAGGCCAAAGCCAGTCAACCCTTTTTCGGCGGCCATCCATAGCACAGTGGGCTTGCGCGAGCGCAGGTCGTCGCCGCCCGGCTTGCCGGTCACTAACGGGTCGCCCCAGACGCCGAGTATGTCGTCGCGCAAGGCAAAGGCCCGGCCCAACTTCCGGCCGTAGGAGTGCAGCGCCGCCTGGCCTCGCTCGTCGATCCCCGCGGCCAGAGCACCTAGAAGGAGCGGACGCTCAATGGTGTAGGCCCCGGACTTCAGTCGGGCCACTCGCTCCGCTTGCTCAATCGACCGGGACAGCGCCGCAGCCCCGGTCAGGTCAGCCCCTTGCCCGGCGATGAGCTCAGCACATAATTCGTACCAGCCGTTGCGGAAGTCAGCCGGCAACCCGGAGACCAGACGATCGGCCTGCATATGCGCTAGGTCACCCAGCAAAATCGCGATGTTGTCGCCGAACCGGTGGGCGCTGCCCAGGGCGCCCGCGTCGGTGTGCCAGTCGCGGGCTTGGGCGTGCGCAGAGACTCGGCCGCGTCGCCATTCGGATTCGTCCATAACGTCGTCGTGGATCAACGCGAACACGTGCAACAACTCGAGTGCCGCGGCCGCTCGGCATACGTCGGAGTAGGCCGTTGTGTCTGCTGCGCCACCGGCGGCGACGTATCCCCAGTGGCACATTCGCGGCCGAATCAGCTTGCCGCTGCCGTCCACCAGCGCGGCAAGCCAGGTGGGCAGGTCCTGCTCCAACACGGGATCGTCGCCCGGTTGCAGGCCGGTGGAGGCCCAGAATTCTGCCGTCCACTCGGCTTCGGCAACGAGCAACTGTCGCACTGTGGCCAAGGTGTCGTCCACGGATGGGCTGGCTTGCGCGCAGTCGACCTGCGGGCCCGGCACACCATGCGGCATCGCATCGCGAAGTGGCGGCGTCTGCAGCACCATCCACGGGCTAAAGACCTGCGGGGCATTCGTCAAGGAGGTGACGGCGTTGTCCCACGGAACCCACGCGTGGTCCATGACTTCGTCGGGGTCTGGCACAGGGTTGTCGTCGCTGCGCGCGACGTAGACCGGGCAGATCTCGTGCTCAACCACTCCGCTGGCATCGACGGCGCGGTATCTAAAGTCGGGCAGTGCGACGGATATGTCGCGGACCTTCATGCCGAGCTCTTCGCGAACCCGGCGCGTGATCGCCTCGGGCGTGGACTCGCCGGGGCGCGGATGCCCGCAGCAGGAGTTGCTCCATACGCCCGGCCAAGCCACCTTGGTCAGAGCACGCCGGGTGATCAACGTGCGACCGTTGGCGTCGAAGATGTAGACCGAGAACGCCCGGTGCAGCGGAGTGTCCACTGTGTGCACCTTCGCGCGGGGTGCTGTCCCGATCTGCCGACCCTCATCGTCCACCAAGATGACCTCGTCAGGCACACACGTACCTCCGTCAACGCCGTAATCGTCGTTGACGCCGTCTACTTCCCGGGTCGTCGTTGATTGGTCGGTCACGACTCGCATCGTGTCCAGCTCACTCACTTTTCACCTCTGCGTCGGGCTTACCAGCGCTTCCGGCGTAGATTACCGCATTCACCGTCGTTGTGCGCAGAAGGGGGATAGGGCTTTTGACAACGTCAGGCGAAGGGAGGGCGGTGATCGATCTTGACCGACGCTTTCCCGGCGAGGCGCCACATGCGGGCGGCGATGTCTCGATCCTCTTCGGTGATCAGGTTGCCCATCCACCGCAAAGCCAGGGTCATCATCCACGTCGAGCGCATTCCGATCGGCCCAGCGGCGGGGAGCAGCTTGGGCACGGTGATCAGCCCGGCGAGACGGCGTGCGATCGAGAACGCCTCCCCGTAGTGCTCCGTGAGCAGCGACGGCCACGTCGATCCCAGATGGTCGCCGTCGTGGATGCTCTGCGCGACCAAACGCCCGGTCTCCATGCCGTAGTCGATGCCTTCGCCGTTGAGCGGGTTCACGCATCCTGCCGAGTCGCCGACGAGAGCCCAGTTCGCCCCAGCCACCCCGGAGACCGCCCCTCCCATCGGCAGCAGCGCCGAGGTCGGTGTCCGTAGTGGCCCGCTGAGCTTGAACTCGGGTGCCCGCGCGTCGGCATAGAACTGCATCAGCGGGCGCAGTTGGATGTTGGCCGGTCGCTTTGCGGTCGCCAAGGTGCCGACACCGACGTTGACCTGGCCGGAGCCCAGCGGGAAAATCCAGCCGTAACCGGACAGCAACTCGCCCTCCATCCCGCGCAACTCAAGGTGTGAGGAGATCCACGGATCCTCCGAGCGCTCGGAGTCGATGTAGGCCCGGCCTGCCACGCCGAAGACGGTGTCTCGATGCCATTCGCGGCCCAGCACGCGGCCCAATTGCGAGCGCACGCCGTCGGCCACGACCAATTTTTGGCAGTTGACGGTCTGCCGCTGTTTCTCTCTCCCGCCGGTCTCGAAAACCACACCGGTGACCCGGTCGCCGTCACGCTCGACATCGACGGCTCGGGCGCCCTCGACTCCCACGGCGCCCCGATCGAGAGCAGCGCTGCGTATGCGGTCATCGAGCTCGGTCCGCGGCACGGCTGAGCCGTGGTCAGGCAGTGAGCCCCCGGGCCATGGCAACTCCAACACTTGGCCGAATCCGTGGGCGCGAAGCCCCTGGTTGACCGCGTGCGAGCGCACCCAGTCCGCGAGGCCGAGGCGGTCGAGCTCGGCGATGGCCCGTGGGGTCAACCCGTCTCCGCAGCTTTTGTCCCGTGGGAACGTTGCCGCGTCCGCCAACACCACCTCGTGGCCGAGGTCCGCGGACCAGGCGGCCGCAGCCGATCCGGCAGGCCCGGCACCGACCACGAGGACGTCGGTGCTGACCGGCAGTTTGGGGGATGTCACTCAGACAGTTTCCCAGGCGGTGCTGAGCACCAGCGACCCGCCCCACCCAGCGGTCGGCATACCCGAGTTTCGGCATACCTTGTTGCCGTTGCCCGCGGGCCTCGTTAAGATCCTGCGCTGGCATCTCCACATCGATACCGGCGTGACCCTAGGAGGGCAATCGACCTCAGTTCCAGCCCAAACTCCACTCACCGGAAGAATTTGTCCAGAATTAACGGGACCACGTTGCTGCGTTCATCGCGCCACCCAGGAGTTCATCGCCGATCACCACATCGGCCCTCACGCTGGCCTCGATCACCTTGACCGCATTGGCCTCATCGGGCCCGAGAGCCCACTCACGGGCCTGCTCCATGCTCTTGCCGTGCTCGATATGGCGACGAATAAGTTGCTCTTTGCGCCGCGCGTCGTCGGTGGCGCAGTGCCACACCTGCGCGAGGTGTTGGCGGGCCAGCGGCCAGGGGCTGTCGGGCAGCAGGAGGTAGTTGCCCTCGGTGATCACCAGCGTGACGCTCGGGGGCACGGCGATGGCGCCAGCGATCGGCTGCTCGATGTCTCGCTCGAAAGTAGGCGCGTAGATCGTCACATCGCGCTGCGCGGGGTCGGCGATGCGACCCAGCAACGCGGCGTACCCGTGGCCGTCAAAAGTTTCGGGGGCACCCTTGCATTCCAACAATCCCAACCGCTCTAGCGACGCGTCGGCGAGGTGGAACCCGTCCATCGGAACCTGGACCACCCATGGCTCGTTATCGCCCTCTGTGCCCGCGACGGCCCCAGCCGCCGACGGCCTGGGCCGGCATTCGAGCTCTCGCAAGAGCGCTCGAACCAACGTCGATTTGCCTGACCCAGGAGCACCGGTGATGCCGACAATGACGCGAGACGACGACGCAACTGCTGCGCAGGCCTTGTCGGCAAGGTCGCCCAGATCGGTGACCTGCATGTCAGAGCATCGAGAATTCAGCAGTCTGCGGGTCGGGGAACATGCGGTCAGGAGTGTCCAAAGCGGTGATAGAAGCCATCTGCGCATCATCTAACGCAAACGAGAACACGTCCAGATTTGAGGAGACACGGTGCGGCGTCACGGACTTGGGTATGACGATGGTGCCGTTCTGGATATGCCAGCGCAGCACGACCTGACCGGGTGTGACGTCGAGGGCCTCAGCGGCAGCAGTGACGGCATCGTGGTCGAGGTCTTTGGCCTGGCCGATGGGGGCGTAGGCCTCTACGGCAATTCCGGCGGCACGGCTGGCCTGCTGTGTCCCAGGCTGCTGGAAGCTGGGGTGAACCTCGATTTGGTTGACCGCGGGGGTGACCTCGGCGTGCTCCATCAGCCGGGCGACGTGATCGGGGAGGAAATTGGAGATACCGATGGCGCGGACGGCCTTGTCGGCGTACAACTTCTCGAACGCTCGCCACGTCTGCAGGTAGAGGTCCTGGCTCGGGACGGGCCAGTGAATGAGATAGAGGTCGATGACGTCGAGTCCCAGGTCGCTGCGACTGGCGTCGAACGCCTTAAGACTGGCGTCGAACCCTTGCTCGCCGTTGCGCAATTTGGTGGTCACGAAGATGTCTTCGCGGGCCAAACCGCTGGCCTTGATCGCGGCCCCCACGCCAGCCTCATTTTGGTATGCCGTAGCGGTGTCGATGTGTCGATACCCGGCTTCTAACGCGCCCTCGACGGCCGCTTGGGTCTCATCGTTGGGGATCTGGAAGACGCCATAGCCCACTTGGGGAATCGAGACGCCGTTATTCAACTCAACGTGTGCGGTCAGGTCGGCATCTTCGGATTGGCTCATAAGGGTGCCTACGCCGGTAAGCACTGTGCTATTCCGACGAGCCCACATGCGCGACGTTCTCCATGGGCGCAGGGCGTCCGGAGGAGATTCTCAGGACATGCACGCACACTTCGACGGTGGAACTGATCCTGTTGGCGGTGGCAGTGGCTTTGGTGCTTGCCGTCAGCCTCGGCCCGAGGCGCCGCCAGAAAGCGGTTGAAACGTCGACTCACGAGCAGGAACTGGACGAGATCTTCGCTGCCGTCGATTCTGAAGCCTCAGCAGCTTTTGTCCACATGCTGCATCTGCGGACCCACGAGCTCATCGGCCGTCAAGTGCCGGTGCGCGACATTCGCGCCGCGCCGACGCAGCGGGTGGCCCGGATCGCCTTTAGCAACGGCGACGTTGTGTTGGCAACGACCAAGACCCCCGGCGACTTAGTGATCATGGCCAGAGCCATGCTGGTGACCTCGGTCACTCTTTCCGGCTTATCGGAGACAGCCGATGGGCCAATGTTGCGCTTCGTGTGGAACTACGGGCATGCGCTTGAGGTCTTCGCTGTGGGCCTCGATCAGGCCGACTAAGCCCTCCACCCCGTCGCGCGAAGTTCTACATTCAACTGGCGACCGATACCCCACAAAGATACGGCGTCTAACCCGATCTCGTGACGGTTTATCGATCCGTAAGCGGCCAAGACTGCGCGCCCATCATCAAGCAGCGAGGCCTCAGTAGCCGTGCACCGCACATGCGCCGAGCACCCTTTCAGCGTCATCACACCACTGATGTTCTCACCGGTTGCGCTGCCGTGGAAGTCCACCAGCGGGAAGGTGTCGGCGTCGAGATAACTGGGCCCGCGGAGGTGTCGATCGCGTAGGCGACTGCCGGAGATCGCCGACTTGGCCACAAACGAAAGGTCCAATCGCTCCATCCAGCCGTGCTCGTCCACTTCAGCGACGCCTTCACGGATACGCATTGAAATCGTGATGGGGTGGAAACCAAAGGCACGCGTCGTGATGTCCAGGCGCGTCGTGCTCGGATCCAAGATCCAGGTCCCCGGCGGAAACGTGGTGCTTCCGTGCGGCGGGCTCGACAACATCGAGTCGCGCTGCACGTGATCTATGTGCTGAAAACTCATGTGTGTTCGCTTCTTCCCTAAGTTGTTGAACACTCAACCACATTGAACGAGGGAAAACTATGAAACCGCTGCAATGTGATCGAGATCACAGATAGCTCTTTCCCCGAGACGGCGCGCCTAGCGCACTTGCCGCCGCAAGCGCTGAGGCA
>JBBSKS010000144.1:0-6666 GCA_038256095.1 Actinomycetales bacterium
CCTGTTTTACACCGGGATCAACTACAAGATCGGCGAAACGCACGATGGTGCGTCGACGATGGACTGGATGGAGCAGGAGCAGGAGCGCGGCATCACCATTACGTCTGCCGCAACGACCTGCTTCTGGAAAGACAGCCAGATCAACATCATCGACACCCCGGGCCACGTCGACTTCACGGTCGAGGTAGAGCGTTCGCTGCGCGTGCTCGATGGCGCCGTTGCCGTCTTTGATGGCAAGGAAGGCGTCGAGCCGCAGTCCGAGACCGTATGGCGTCAGGCGGACAAGTACGACGTGCCTCGTGTCTGCTTCGTCAACAAGATGGACAAGCTTGGTGCCGACTTCTACTTCACCGTCGACACCATTAAGGATCGCCTCGGTGCGAGCCCGCTGGTCATCCAGTTGCCGATCGGCGCGGAGAACGACTTCATCGGAGTCGTCGACTTGGTCAAGATGCGGTCGTTGACCTGGCGTGGCGAAGTTGCCATCGGCGAGGACTACACCATCGAAGAGATCCCGGCAGATCTCGTCGAACGCGCCGCAGAATACCGCGAGATGCTCATCGAGCAGGTTGCCGAGCAGGATGACGCGATGATGGAGCGCTACCTCGGCGGCGAAACGATCACCGAAGAAGAGCTTGTTTCCGGGATCCGGCATATGACCGTGAACTCCATGGCCTACCCGGTGTTGTGTGGTTCGGCGTTCAAGAACAAGGGCGTCCAGCCCATGCTCGATGCCGTCATCGCCTACCTCCCCTCGCCGCTTGAAGTGCCCCCGATGGTGGGGCACGACGTGCGCGATGAGGAAAAGGAAATCATTCGCAAGCCTTCGGCCGACGAGCCGTTTGCCGCGTTGGCCTTTAAGGTCGTGACTCACCCCTTCTTCGGTCGGCTGACCTACGTGCGGGTGTACTCGGGCCGTGTCGAAGCAGGCACCGGTGTCATGAACTCGACCAAGGGCTCGAAGGAGCGCATCGGCAAGTTGTTCCAGATGCACTCCAACAAGGAGAACCCGGTCGGCTTCGCCACCGCTGGTCACATCTACGCGATGATCGGCTTGAAGAATGTCACCACCGGTGACACCTTGTGCGACCCCCAGCACCAGGTGCTGCTGGAGTCGATGAGTTTCCCCGAGCCCGTCATTCACGTGGCCATTGAGCCCAAGACCAAGGGTGACCAGGAAAAGCTGTCGACGGCCATTCAGAAGCTGGCCGAGGAAGACCCCACCTTCTCCGTTCGTCAGGACGAGGAGACCGGTCAGACCATCATCGGCGGCATGGGCGAGTTGCACTTGGACATCCTGGTGGACCGTATGCGTCGCGAATTCCGCGTCGAGGCCAACGTTGGTGCACCTCAGGTTGCCTACCGTGAAACGATCCGTCGCTCTGTGGTGAAGTACGACTTCACGCACAAGAAGCAGACGGGCGGCTCGGGCCAGTTCGCCAAGGTCCAGATCACGCTGGAGCCGCTGGACACCTCTGAAGGCGAGATGTACGAATTCTCCAACTCGGTCAGCGGTGGTCGTATCCCCAAGGAATACATCCCCAGCATCGACCACGGCATCCAAGACGCAATGCAGTTGGGTATCTTGGCCGGTTACCCGATGGTCGGCGTCAAGGCGATTCTGCTCGACGGTGCCTACCACGACGTTGACTCCTCCGAGATGGCGTTCAAGATCGCCGGCTCGATGTGGTTCAAGGAAGCGGCCCGCAAGGCTGACCCGGTTCTTCTTGAGCCGGTCATGGCCGTCGAGGTTCGTACTCCCGAGGAGTACATGGGCGACGTCATCGGCGACGTAAACTCTCGCCGAGGTCAGATCCAGGCCATGGAAGACATCAGCGGGGCCAAAGTCGTGAAGGCCATTGTTCCGCTATCAGAAATGTTCGGATACGTTGGAGACCTGCGGTCACGTACTCAAGGCCGCGCTAACTACACCATGCAGTTTCACTCTTACGCCGAGGTTCCGCGGAACGTGGCTGAGGAGATCATTAAGAAGATCCGTGGCGAGTGACTCGCTCACTGCGCACGGTTCAATAGTTTCAATCAGTAATACACCCACGTCGAGCACTGCGTCAGAGTCAGTGTCGAATCGCAACAAGTCCAACAGGAGGACCCCCAGTGGCGAAGGCTAAGTTCGAGCGGACCAAGCCGCACGTCAACATCGGCACCATTGGTCACATTGACCACGGTAAGACGACGTTGACCGCTGCGATCTCAAAGGTTCTGCACGACAAGTTCCCGGATCTGAACAAGGCTTCGGCCTTCGACCAGATCGACAAGGCACCTGAAGAGAAGCAGCGCGGCATCACGATCTCGATCGCGCACATCGAGTACCAGACGGAGAAGCGTCACTACGCTCACGTTGACTGCCCCGGACACGCTGACTATGTGAAGAACATGATCACCGGTGCGGCGCAGATGGATGGCGCAATCCTGGTGGTGGCTGCGACCGACGGCCCGATGCCGCAGACCAAGGAGCACGTGCTCTTGGCTCGTCAGGTTGGCGTGCCCTACATTGTGGTCGCACTGAACAAGTCCGACATGGTCGATGACGAAGAAATCATGGAGCTTGTTGAGATGGAGGTCCGCGAACTGCTGTCCTCCTACGAGTTCCCCGGCGACGACCTACCCATCGTCCGCATCTCGGCGCTGAAGGCGCTCGAGGGCGACGAGAAGTGGGCCGCGACCGTTGCTGAGCTCATGGACACGGTGGACGAGTACATCCCCGAGCCCGAGCGCGACTTGGACAAGCCCTTCATGATGCCGGTTGAGGACGTCTTCACGATCACTGGTCGTGGCACCGTCGTCACCGGTCGTATCGACCGCGGCATCCTGAAGGTCAACACGGAGGTCGAGATCGTCGGCATCCACACCGGCCCCCCGGCTAAGACGATCGTTACGGGCATCGAGATGTTCCGCAAGTTGCTCGACGAAGGTCGCGCTGGCGAGAACGTTGGCCTGTTGCTTCGTGGAACCAAGCGTGAGGATGTGGAGCGTGGCCAGGTTGTCTGCAAGCCCGGCTCGATCACTCCCCACACGGAGTTCGAAGCCAACGTCTACATCCTGAGCAAGGAAGAGGGCGGCCGTCACACGCCGTTCTACGACAGCTACCGTCCCCAGTTCTACTTCCGCACCACGGACGTTACTGGTGTCGTCACGCTGCCTGAGGGCACCGAGATGGTCATGCCCGGTGACAACACCGAGATGGTCGTCACGTTGATTCAGTCCATCGCGATGGAGGAAGGCCTCATGTTCAACATTCGTGAGGGCGGCCGCACCGTTGGAGCCGGACGGGTCACCAAGATCCTCAAGTAGTACCTGTTCCACCCGAAGGGGCCCGCGTCGTTCACTCGACGTGGGTCCCTTTCGTTTCCCCTTCTTGACGCCGGGGCAAGGTCGTGGAGTCCAGGCGGGGTATATCGCAGGGGCTTGGGCGACATATCCCTGCCCAAGTGGGGGAGTAAGCCGAACGTGGCGCAGACCACACGACTGATTCCCTGCACAATTTGGGCGTGAGCTGGGCCTATGGCACACTAGACAGGTTGCTTGATGCGCTGCGTGGACCCATGTCCGTGTAGCCGGTTATCCAGCACGCCACGTGATCACTCATGCGAGTTGACAAGGGCGGGCGATAACAGCTCAAGTCCCGGCTTAGCCGGTTTCGTATAACCCACGGATGAAAACGACCGCGGGATGCCCTATGGGGCGGGCGACACGCCCGACCTCGGGGGTCGGAGCCTTGAGCAGGGTTGAAAATGTAAAAGGACGACGAGAGAGAGTCAGACAGCGATGGCGGGACAGAAGATCCGCATCCGGCTGAAGTCATATGACCATGAGGTCATCGACAGCTCGGCGCGAAAGATTGTCGACACGGTCACCCGTGCCGGCGCGACCGTGGTTGGCCCAGTGCCGTTGCCGACGGAGAAGAATGTCTTCTGCGTTATCCGGTCGCCCCACAAATACAAAGACAGCCGCGAACACTTTGAGATGCGCACGCACAAGCGCCTCATTGACATCGTCGACCCGACCCCCAAAGCGGTCGACTCGTTGATGCGTCTCGATCTCCCGGCTGACGTCAACATCGAAATCAAGCTCTGAGGGGAGGAGCGACTATGACTACGACTATCGAACGCACGATGACCGGTGTGCTGGGCGAGAAGCTTGGCATGACGCAGGTCTGGGACGCCGAGAACCGGCTCATCCCGGTGACCGTCATCAAGGCCGGCCCGTGCGTCGTGACCCAGGTTCGCATCGCCGACACCGACGGTTACGACGCAGTGCAGATCGCCTTTGGCGCAATTGACCCTCGTAAGGTCAACAAGCCAATGAAGGGGCACTTTGACAAAGCTGGTGTGACCCCGCGTCGCCACCTCATCGAGATCCGCACAGCGAACGCCGCTGAGTACTCACTCGGTCAAGAGATCACGGTGGAGTCGTTTGCCGACGGCCAGCAGGTCGACGTGACCGGCACCACCAAGGGCAAGGGTTTCGCTGGCGTGATGAAGCGTCACAACTTCCACGGTGTGAGTTCGTCCCACGGTTCACACAAGAACCACCGCAAGCCCGGCTCGATTGGCGCATGCGCCACTCCTGGCCGCGTGTTCAAGGGTCAGAGCATGGCAGGCCGGATGGGTGGCGATCGCCAGACGACTGCCAACCTCATCGTTCATGCCGTTGACGCCGACAGAGGCTTGCTTTTGATCAAGGGTGCTGTGCCCGGGTCGCGCGGAAGCGTTGTCCTGGTTCGCAACGCTGCGAAGGGAGCCTGACATGGCAACGATCACCATCGTTAGGCCCACGGGCGAAGAGGCTGGCACCGTTGAATTGCCAGCGACGCTCTTCGACGTGCAGACCAACGTCCCGTTGATCCACCAGGTCGTTGTTGCTCAGCTCGCCGCAGCGCGCGCCGGCACGCACTCGACCAAGACCCGCGGCGAAGTCCGCGGTGGTGGGCGCAAGCCGTATCGCCAGAAGGGCACAGGTCGTGCCCGTCAGGGCTCGACGCGTGCGCCTCAGTTCGCCGGTGGTGGCGTGGTCCACGGACCGCAGCCGCGTGACTACAGCCAGCGCACCCCCAAGAAGATGAAGGCCGCCGCTCTTCGGGGCGCTTTGTCGGACCGTGCCCGTAACGGCCGTATTCACTGTTTGTCCGCTGTGGTGGAAGAGGCAGCGCCGTCGACTAAGACTGCGGCGGCCGCACTGAGCGGGCTGACCGAGCGTCGCAATGTGCTTGTGGTCATTGACCGTGTTGACACGGTCAGTAACTTGAGCTTGCGCAACCTCGATGACGTTCACGTGCTGTTCGTCGACCAGCTCAACACGTATGACGTGCTGTGCTCTGACGACGTGGTCTTCACGCAGTCCGCACTGACCGCATTCATTGAAGGCGCTCCGAGCAATCGCGCATCACGCGCAGCAGCCGCCGCCTCCGACGATGAGACCTCGCAGGAGGCCGCGAAATGACCGCTGTTGTGAACAAGGACCCCCGCGACGTCTTGTTGTCGCCGGTGGTTTCGGAAAAGTCGTACGCGCTGCTGGACCAGGGCAAGTACACCTTCGTTGTTGACCCTCGCTCGAACAAGTCCGAGGTCAAGAAGGCTGTTGAATCCATCTTCGGAGTCAAGGTCGACTCGGTTCACACGCTGAACCGCAAGGGCAAGACGCGTCGCACGAAGTTCGGCACCGGCAAGCGCAAAGACACCAAGCGCGCCATCGTGACGCTTAAAGAAGGCACCATCGACATCTTCGGCACGCTCTAATTCCACTGTCAAGAGCTCGAGACCAGAGAACCTAAGGACTGCAAAAACTATGGCTATCCGTAAGTACAAGCCGACAACGCCGGGCCGTCGCGGCTCCAGCGTCGCCGACTTTGTCGAGGTCACCCGCTCCACGCCGGAGAAGTCGCTCGTCCGCCCGCTGAGTAAGACGGGTGGGCGTAATGCCTCCGGTCGGATCACGACTCGTCACATTGGTGGCGGTCACAAGCGTGCGTACCGTGTGATCGACTTCCGTCGTGGCGACAAGGACGGCGTCAACGCCAAGGTCGCTCACATTGAGTACGACCCCAACCGCACCGCGCGTATCGCACTGCTGCACTACACCGACGGCGAGAAGCGTTACATCATCGCGCCGAACCGGTTGAAGCAGGGCGACATGATCGAGAACGGTCCCAGCGCCGACATTAAGCCAGGTAACAACCTGCCGCTTCGCAACATCCCCGTCGGAACTGTGATCCACGCGATCGAGTTGCGCCCCGGTGGTGGAGCCAAGATTGCGCGCTCCGCTGGGACTCGTGTCCAGCTGGTCGCAAAAGAGGCCGGCATGGCGCAGTTGCGTATGCCGTCCGGTGAGATCCGCAACGTTGACGCTCGGTGCCGCGCCTCTATTGGTGAGGTCGGCAACGCTGAGCAGAGCAACATCAACTGGGGTAAGGCCGGCCGTATGCGTTGGAAGGGCAAGCGCCCGACCGTTCGTGGTGTCGTGATGAACCCTGTCGACCACCCGCACGGTGGTGGTGAAGGTAAAACCTCTGGTGGCCGTCACCCGGTCAGCCCATGGGGTCAGCCAGAAGGCCGCACCCGTCATTCAAACAAGCCAAGCGACAAGATGATCGTGCGTCGCCGCCGCAAGAAGCGCTGAGTAGGGAGAGCACGAAGTTATGCCTCGTAG
>JBBSKS010000145.1:0-6607 GCA_038256095.1 Actinomycetales bacterium
ACCGGAGGCCCTGGCCTCGGCGTAGCGGCGGTACTGCTCGCTGCGGTCCTGACCGTCCAGCTCGACGTGGGATTCCTCGTCGCCGGTCTCGGTCGGCCCGTCCTGCTCCGGGCTCCGTTCCTTGTCGGTGGCAGCCGGTCCACCGGTGGCGGGGCGACGGGAAGGACGGGGTGTGGAGGCGACCATGTGGACGGGGTCCCCGGTCGAGGGGCACGTCGAAACCCGTGACGCGCGAGCTGTGAAGCCGCCGTGCTGCTGCCATCTCGCCAAGAGGGAGCTGGCGGTGGGACTCGAACCCACAACCGCCCGATTACAAGTGGTGTGAAGGCGTTACACGTAGGTCCCAGACGACGCTGCGCCCGGGCACCGATTCCGATCGGCCCGGTGGAGTTGGCGTCACGAGCCGCCACGTGGTGAGCAAGGCGTTAGCAGCCTCCGCGATCAGCGAGCCGGCCAAGTGATTCAGAACTACTCGGGCCTCACACGGGGGTGTGTACCCGGCTTAGGACCGTGACTCACGCTGAGCGGGCCACGCCAGTCCCGTGTCGACGATGGTCAGTCGCTTAACGGGCTCTTCCCAGTTGAGGGTGTAGTCGGCGAAGGACGGGTCGGCGCGTCGGTGGCCCCACCCGGCCTGAGGAACCTGCCCCTGCACGGGTTCACGGCGAACCAGATCTGGTGCGAGATCGTCGCCACCGCCGCGGACCTGCTCGCCTGGCTGCAGCTGCTCGGCTGCACCGACCCCGACGACGCGACCGCCCACCAGGCGCGACGATGGGAACCGAAACGACTACGGCTACGGCTGCTCGCCACCGCCGCCCGACTCGCAGTCAGCGCCCGCCGCACCGTCCTACACCTCGCCGCGGGCGGTCGTTAACCCGGCCTCGTCCTGGCCATCCTGACCCGCCTACGAGCCCTCCCGGTACCCAGCGGCTGACCCCAGGACCACGACCACTGACCCTGCCACCTGGATCACGTCGGACGGACCCGAGCCCACCCCGAGCACCACCGGGGCAACTGTCCGACCCCTGTCTCAGAATCAGCCCTCCGCGAGGGCCACGACGTCCCGCCCCCGCGCCACCTCAAGATCACGAAAGATTCGGGCTAAACCACGTCAGGGAACGCGATCGGTCACCGCGGTTGGGTATAGACAGAGAAGGCGTTGTGAAACTAACCTAGCCAACCCAAGTCACCATACAGTAGGGGGAATACGGATGACAACGGTGCGATCAGTCGGACGTGTTGCGGCCATAAGTCTTTTTTTGGTAGCCCTTGCGTCGACGCAGCAGACGCCGAGTGCGATTGCGGCGCAAGCACCGCCAGAGGCACTTGCACCCAATCTTTCGACACCGTCCCCTGCTGAGTCAGACCTGGACCTGTCCATTGAAGAAGCAAGAGCGTTGTGGAGCGTCCAGTCTGACTTCGACAAGTTTGGTGAATACGCTGCGATGGCTGCGCCAAGTCGGTTTGCCGGTTCGTGGACTCACAATGAAGACGGCAAGTCGTTCTTGGAGATTCGCTTTACGCCCGGCTCAAGACTGTCTGAACTAGAACGGGACTTGCTCGACAAGTCGAACGACATTGTCTTCTCTTACTCTGAAGCAGAGGAGCAGGCGGATCTTGAGGATGCCATTGCGTCATCTCTGCCTATCCTGCAAGCAGAAGTCCCAGGGTTAGCAGGTCTCGGAGTAGCGGGTGCCGACGGGTCCTTGATTGTCTCGGTCGACCGAGTCGATAGGCAAGGTGCATCGGGCGTTTCTGACTTTTCGGCCACTTACGCATTCTTTAACAGATCCTCTTCTGGAACTGGCAGTCAGGTCCACGTTGCGCGAAATTCTTGGCGTCCCAGACCTCGCTGTCGACGTCAGCATCAACGACATCCCCGCCTCAGCCGCCAACCGCGGTGGTGTAGACCTGAGTACGTGCACGGCCGGATTTCCCGTGCAGGAACAGAACGGAGTGCGGCGAGGAGTTGTCACTGCGGGGCATTGCCCCGACCTTCAGCGCTGGTCGGCTCCAACTGAGACCACCAGTTATCCAACTGCATTCCGGGGGGAACGTTGGAACGCAGTCGCAGATTTGCAGTGGCACTCAATCACGGGGGGAGTTTATCCCAGCTTTTACGGTGAGAGCCCGCGATCCGTGACGCCTCTGAGCTCAAGGACGGAGCAAAATCAGCAGGGGAGCCGCGCTGTCTGCCACCGCGGCAGGATTAGTGATCTCCGCTGTGGCACCGTCATTAGTACTACCTACCGCCCGGTGTACGACGGCGCATGCGACGGTAGTCAGTGCTTCAACACTTTCGTGTACGTCAACAGGCGGACAGAGAAGGGGGACAGTGGAGGTCCCTGGTTCGCTGGGGAGTCGGCCTTCGGCGTGAACATGGCCCGCGGCGACGCGCATAGCGTCTACACCCCGATCCGCGCGTCGGACTTCAATGCGATGGGAATTGGTCTTCTTTATGCGCCGTAGGCTTTACCACGAGACGTTCCTGTTGGGGGTAGCAGCGTGCCTCTTGGGAGGCTGTTCGGCGGGCGGTGAGGCTGAGGCTGAGGCTGAGGCTGAGGCTGAGTATGGTCCCGCCGTAGTTTATGAAGACACTCCATCGGATACCGGGAACGCCGCTCTGTTGACTGGCATCCTGGCGGTCGACGACGGGTGTCTGGTAGTTGAGTCGGAAGTGGGGACCTACTTGATCTTGTGGCCCGCCTCGTCTACATCTTTCGATTCGCAGTCGGGTTCAATTACATGGAATGAGGTAGAGCGCGGTCAAGTTAATTCAGAGGTCAGTCTGGGTGGGGGTGAAAGCTCCAGTACGGCATCAAGCCTGCGCCTGATTGTTCCAGATGGTTGCGACGAGGACCGCCCATCCTGGTTGGTGCCTAGTATGGAATAAGGAAACGGACGCGATCTGCCCGGCCACCCCCGCAGGGTGTCCCGGGTGCGTTCGGTCTCCCAGACGAAGTCCGTGTTGGCGTCTGGGTCGCCGTCGGTCTCCACCCCAACCATGTCCGCCGTGCCGTCACAGGTGAGGACCACGGCCATCAGGTCGCCGGTCGCGGTGCGGGTGATGCCGGTGACGCTTGCCATCCCCACGAAGACCCACGGGTCCACCGTCCAAGATCAAGAAATCGCCATTCGCTTCACCCCGGCACGGCTCTCCGCGGTCTTGAAGCGCCGTGCCCGTCAGCGTCCTTGACGAGCCGCAGGGAACCACAGCGATGTAGCCCGCCTATCGCCAAAGTCACAAGTGAAGCCCGGAGGGATGAGGGAGAAACTCTGTGAGAAGTTCGCCTGTTCCGGATTGCCCGTCTGCGAATTGCAATAGTTATCTGTCCTCGTCCAGCCGAGACGAATGTATAGGACTGAACCGACCAATAGCAATACCGCTAGGCTCACTACCACAACCCACCTGAGACGTGCTCCCCGGCTCGAAATTTGACGCATCTACCATCCTCCTAGTTAATCGCGTCTTTCAGCTTAACTGGATTCACAGGAAGGACCTGCGAGACACTTTGTCTTCGAAGCACCCACTCTGAGGCGAAGACTTAGCGCGTGTCCGAATGGAAGCCAGGGATCGGAACAGACCGGAAGGGCAAGTAGATGAAGGTACCGCGAGGGAAGACACAGTTGGCACTGTTACAGAATCCGGGGACCCTCTCACCTTTTTGCAGGTTCAACTTACCGTTATCAAAGTTAGTGTTTCCCCGAGGCACATAGAAGGTAGACTGATACCTTTGATCGAATTGCAAGGAACGCGCCGTAAAGGTTCCGATTGTCCAAGTGGGCTCGTCCGTTCCGTCGAACGCGTTCGTGTCCTTGTAGGGGTTCGGGAGCTGTGAGCTCCATGCACCTATGTCCCCGGACATGTACGCGCGACCATCAGTATTATCGAGCAAGAAATCCGGCTCAAGCGTCACGAACGGACAGTCCGCCAGGTTGTTAAGGCGGGATATCGATGCATAGCGAATAGCGGTGACGCCTCGGCGGCTGGCGGTGGTATTCGGCTGATCCGCGGCCATGTAGGCGCTGGTTGGATACCATGGGTCGCTGCAACTTCCTGCCGCGGAAGACTGAACCTCGGAGGTAGCGCTAACGGGCGACTCTATCGACGCCCTACTGGTTGACCGACTAGCGAGATGGGATAGCGCGATAGCTTCCTCGGGGGTGTGAGCTGTGGAACGCAACTTGAGGAACTCAAGTTGGCCGTCTCGCAGTTGAGTCTTCGCCCTTTCGACCCCTTCGCCGAGCGATTTCGCCCAGCGGACATCTGAAGCCGTCAGATCGTTCGGGATGCTCTTTTGAGACGTGAGTGTAGTTGCATCACCGATCGGTCGCGGGTTCTCGGCGTCTGCCGCCAAGTCCGTCAGCATGCCCGCCAGCGTCTTCTCGAGACCATTTTCGGCAGCTGTCCCTGTACTGACCGATAATGTCAGCGTTGTGCCATCCACCAGAGGCACTTCCGTCATGATTTCAGTGTCTTTGACCAATCTTGCGCGTTCGACCGCAAGCACCAATGCTTTCTCAGGGTCCGTGGTCGCGATCGTTTGGTCTATCGTAGTAAGAGATTCCTTGGCGCTGGCCGCCGCCTTCTCTTCCCCGAGTCCAGTCGATGCACCTGTTAGGGTAAGAGTTACGACTAATGCGACGGCGGTGACTGCGACAGTTACCGATTTCCCCATAGAACACCCTGACATAGCTCAACTTTTGATGTCAAGGGGCTCTTCGTACCTGCGGTGGGGTGAGGGACACGCGGGCGTGAGCTGAGGGGCGGAAGGGTCGAGGCCTTCCAAGATCAGGAGCGACCAAGCAACCTGCTCCGAAAGGCCTCGACGTGTCCGAGCCTACGGGGCGCGATGACGCGCGCCCTGCCATCGAATCCGGCTCATCGCAGATGAGGGTGTGGCGGGCGACGGCGCGTCGGTCCCCGGGTAGGCGTCGAGGCCTTCCGAGGATGGGAGTTCTCACGCTGCCCAGCCGGAAGACCTCGACATGCTTGACTGTGAGTCTTGGGGTGGCTGGTCCGGGACCGGCTGCTGAGAATAGTTCCGGCCGCGCCGTTCAAGTGTGACTCCTTGCTTGACTGGCCCCTGCTCGGGTGCCTTGGTAGCGACTTGTCCGCTTGAACGGCTTGGCCGGAGCTGCCCCGGCCCACCTCGGTGACCTGATGAGAAGGCTGTCCGACCGCACAGCGCGGTCGTGACTCGTCCACAGTCCTGCCCCGCGGTGACCTCTACCTGGACCAGCGACGGCCATTGCGGCCGGACCGCTGTCTCCGAGGAGGAAGGACCCGAGCCGTGACCATCGGCGCGCACGCCTATCCGTTCGTCATCGGCGTGGACACCCACGCCCGCACCCATGCCCTGTCGATCCTGGCTACTCCTCACGGTGAGGTGGTTGACGACGCCGACTTCCCTGCCACGGCCGCGGGGATGGCCCGTGCCGTCGAGTGGGCGAGCCGGCGGACTGGCGGTGATGTTACGGCGCTGTGGGTGATCGAGGGTGCCGCGACGTACGGCGCCCAGCTCGCCCGGGCGGTCACGGCCGCGGGGTACCAGGTCGTGGAGGCGGCGCGCATGAATGCCAGGGCGAACCGTGGGATCGGCAAGTCAGACCCCCTGGACGCGCGCCGCATCGCCGCGGCTGTCCTGCCCCTACCGGCCGACCGTCAGCGCTACCTGCGCAAGGACGACGGTGTGCGTGCTGGCCTGCGGATCCTGATGGCCGCCCGAGACCACATGACCGGTGAGCGGACCGCCGCCGTGAACGCGTTGACGGCATTGCTTCGCGTCCTGGACCTCGGCATCGACGCTCGCAAGCCCCTCAGCGGCAAGCAGATCACCCAGGTCGCCGCATGGCGCACGCGCTTCGAGGAGGTCGCAACGGTCGTGGCCCGGGCCGAAGCCGTTCGGCTGGCCAAGCGCATCCGTGATCTTGATGGGGAGCTCACCGAGAACGTCACGGCGGTTACCCGGTTGCTCAAGCAGAGCCCCGCCCGGGTTCTGCTCGAGGAGCCCGGCATCGGGCCGGTGACCGCGGCGGTGGCCATGACCGCGTGGTCCCACGACGGGCGTCTGCACTCAGAGGCCGCCTTCGCGTCCCTGGCAGGCGTCAGTCCTATCCCCGCCTCCTCAGGCAACACGGTGCGCCATCGACTCAACCGCGGCGGCGACAGACGCCTGAACAAGGCCCTGCACATGGCCGTCGTGGTGCGCATGACCCACGACACGACGACCAAGGCCTACGTCGAGCGCCGGCTCGCCGAAGGACGTACCAAGCGAGAGATCCGCCGCATACTCAAGCGCTACCTCGCCCGACAGATTCACCGGGCCCTGACCTCCGCGAGCAGAGCAGACGACACCGCTGAGCGCAGCAACGCCGTCACACCGGTCCTCGCTTGACAGACATAGAAGGGTCGCTACCTTCGCGCGCCCCGGCCTGACCACGTTCTGCTGCCTCGACGAGCTCGCCGAGATGCTGAGCCTCAGCAAGTCCAAGGTGTACGAGCTGATCCGCTCGGGTGCACTGCGGTCCATCCGCATCGACGGCTGCCGGCGGATTCGCGGTGTCGACCTCCAGTCGTTCGTCGATGAGCGCTGCGTGGCCT
>JBBSKS010000146.1:0-6593 GCA_038256095.1 Actinomycetales bacterium
CAGGTGGTTCGTCGCGTCCCCATAAAGCGGCTGCGAAAGCTCCCACATCGGGTAGCGCCCGTCGGCGACGCTCGGCGTGAGCAACGGCACCGGACTGGGATGGCCGAGGAATCCATTGGCGTTGCCGGTAGTCAAGGGGCTTGGTTGGCCCCAGGACCCCTCTACTGTGGACGTCGTCGCCCTAAAGGATTCAGAGTCACAGCGCGATGTGACGGCAAGAGCATCTGGTGTTTCACGTGAAACATCGAGACCGCAGCTACGGGCAACTCGCATCATTACCGTGGCCAATCAAAAAGGCGGCGTCGGCAAAACAACCACCACAGTGAACGTCGCCGCCGCTTTGGCTGAGGCGGGTGAACGAGTCCTGGTGATCGATCTTGACCCTCAAGGCAACGCGTCGACTGCCCTCGGGATCCCTCATTCCGAGGGAACCGTGGGGGTCTACGAGATCCTCATCGAGGGCCAACCGATCAATGAGGTCATCCAGGAAGCCTCGAGTGTGGAGGGCGTCTGGTGCATCCCCTCCACGATGGACGTCGCTGGCTGCGAGATTGAGTTGGTTTCGCTGGAGCAGCGCGAATTCCGTCTGCGTACTGCGCTACGGGATCATGCCCACGCGGAGCATTTCGACTTCATTCTGATCGATTGCCCCCCCAGCCTAGGCCTTCTGACCATCAACGCCTTTACCGCGGCGACAGAGGTGTTTATCCCCATTCAGTGCGAGTACTACGCGCTAGAAGGCCTGACTCAACTGATGCGCAACATCACTTTGATCCAGGCGCACCTTAATCCGACACTTCGTGTGTCCACCATTTTGATGACTATGTACGACGCTCGCACGCGGCTGTCAGCCCAGGTGGCTGCTGAGGTGCGCTCACACTTCGGTGATCTGGTGTTGAAGACGTCGGTCCCGCGGTCGGTGCGCATCTCCGAGGCCCCCAGTCACGGCGAAACGGTCTTAACCTACGACCCCATCAGCGTGGGGGCCCTTTCCTACCGCGAGGTTGCGGTAGAACTAACACGCCAGCACGTCCCGCAGGGCGCGTAGTCATCCTCATACATCAGGAGCCCAAATGAACGACCGTCGCAGAGGATTAGGTCGGGGTTTGGGTGCCCTGATCCCCACAGATTCCTACAGTCAGGCACGCCCCACGGACGTGTTCTTCTCGGCGCAACCTTCAGCGATCCGTGATGCGGCAACCCAAGGCTCGATAGTCGATGAGGGTGTGGTCCCCGAGATGACGATCGTGCCCCCCGCGGCAGGAAGAGTAGGTGACCCGTACGCGCCGGCTGAGCTGGCGCCGGTCCCCGGCGCGCGATTCCTCGAACTGCCTGTGGCAGCGATCTCTCCCAATCCGAGGCAGCCACGAGTGGAGTTCGACGAGGACGATTTGGCGGAATTGGTGCACAGTGTCTCGTCGGTCGGTGTCCTCCAGCCCGTCGTCGTGCGGGCTGTCGATCACAGTGGTCGCGACGGTGAGGTCGGCCTCAGTGGGCTCAAAGTCGGCGGGCTCGAAGGGGGTGGGGACGTTCGCTACGAGTTGGTGATGGGTGAGCGCCGCCTGCGAGCCACCATTGCCGCGGGTCTGGAGACCATCCCGGCCATCGTGCGAGACACCAGCGACGATGACCTCCTGCGGGATGCCTTGCTGGAGAACTTGCATCGAAGTCAACTCAATCCACTCGAAGAAGCCGCGGCGTATCAGCAACTCCTGCAGGACTTTGGCTGCACTCAAGACGTGCTGGCCCAACGACTTGCCCGGTCGCGTCCACAAATCTCGAACACCATTCGACTTCTCCGACTCCCCGGGCCCGTGCAGCGTCGAGTTGCGTCTGGAGTCTTGTCTGCCGGTCACGCTCGCGCGCTGCTCGGTCTTGACGATGCGGAGGCGATGGAGCGCCTTGCCGCGCGCATCGTGGCTGAGGGCCTGTCCGTGCGCTCTGTGGAGGAGATTGTGCTGCTCCGGGAGGGTGATCCGGCCCCTCGGGTCTCCAACCGCCCTCCTGCCGTCACGGATCCGGACGTTGAGCAGTGGTCCACGCGACTTTCGGACGTCCTGGACACTCGGGTCACCATTGCCATGGGCAAACGTAAGGGGCGTCTAAGCGTCGAGTTTGCTTCTAAAGACGATCTAGAGCGAATTTTGAGTGTGCTCGCCCCCTCCGCAAACACGCCAGACGGTAACTGGGCTGCTGACTCCCACGACGGGATTGGTCAATAGGCTCCCGGCCGGCGTGGGGCGTATCAACGAAGAATCGCCCAGGTTTTCCACACTGTGTGGAAAACCTGGGCGATAGCGTTGCTCGGGCTCTTAGCCCAAGAAGGGCTCCAGCTCGCGGATAAGCTTGGGCTTGGAGAGAGCGCCAACCATGGTCTTCACAACCTCGCCGCCGACGTAGACATTCATCGTGGGGATACCGGTGATGCCGTACTTGCTGGTCACCTGCGGGTTCTCGTCGGTGTTGAGCTTGACGATGGTCAGCTTGTCACCATAAGTCTCAGACAGCTCCTCAAGGACAGGCGCCACCATCTTGCACGGTCCGCACCAGGGCGCCCAGAAGTCCACCAGGACGGGCAGTTCGCTTTGGAGCACGTCCGCCGCGAAGGTGCTGTCGTCGGTCTGTTTCGTTGCCATGCTTGTCTCTCTATCTCTCGGTCACTGAAGGTATGTGTCAGGCGGTCAGAACGGCGATTAACTTTGTGTGAGAGCGGTTTCGGTGACAGCAAACGCGGCGTTGACCGCTGGCGCTGACTCCAAGGCGGCCAGGTAGCGTTCGGCGTCGAGAGCGGCGGCACACCCTGACCCCGCAGCGGTAATGGCTTGACGGTACGTGTGGTCGACCAAGTCGCCGGCAGCGAAAACGCCGGGCAGGTTGGTCTGGCTGCCACGCCCGTGCACGAGGACGTAGCCCTCGGCGTCCAAGTGGACTTGCCCTTTGATCAATTCGTTGCGGGGATCGTGTCCTACCGCGATGAAGAGCCCGGTGATGTCGAGCTGGCGACGCTCCCCGGTGCGTAGATCTGAGAGCGTCACTCCGCTGAGTTTGGCGTCGCCGTGAATCTGAGCCACCTCGCTGTGCCAGGCAAAGGAGATCTTTGGGTCGGCCTCGGCGCGCCCGGCCATGATGCGACTGGCCCGCAACTCTCCGCGACGATGGACGACGGTCACGGAGCGCGCAAAGCGGCTCAGGAAGGTCGCCTCCTCCATGGCTGAGTCCCCACCACCAACGACCGCGATGTCCTGATCCCGGAAGAAGGCGCCGTCACAGGTGGCACACCAGGAGACTCCATGCCCGGACAGGCGCTTCTCGTCCGGCAAGCCCAACTCTCGGTATGCAGACCCCATCGCCAGAATCACTGCGTGCGCTCGGTGGTGGTTGCCTTCTTCGTCAACCACCGTCTTGATGGCACCGGTGACGTCCAAGGACATCACGTCAGTGGTGTGAATGGTGGTGCCGAAGCGCTCAGCCTGACCTCGCATGGCGATCATCAGGTCTGGGCCCATGATGCCGTCTTGGAACCCGGGGTAGTTCTCGACATCGGTGGTGTTCATCAGGGCGCCACCTGCGGTGACGGCCCCCTCAAACAGCACCGGCGACAGGTTTGCCCTGGCTGCATACACCGCAGCGGTGTAGCCGGCTGGCCCGGAGCCGACGATGATGACGTCGTGAATGACGTTGTCGGACTCGAGGGTGGATGGAGTCGAGGGTGCGGGTGCTGCCTCGAGGGTGATGCCGCTGATGACGCTCATGTGCTCGGAATCGCTCCTGAAAGGGTGTTGGTGCGGGTGCCTAGACAACCGATCCTACGGCGATGATGTTCCCGAGCCGGCTACGGAAGTGTGACCGGCCCCTTAAGGACGGCGGCAGAAGCATCCTGCGGGCAACTGCTGTCGATGGCCCAGGCCTGCGTTGCCGGCGACGAGTCTGAATCGGAAGCGCCCAGGACTACAACTTCTTCACCGTTAATTGTGGTGCGCAGACCCAACCACGACTCTGCGGAAGAGCCGCCCGCGGCCTGAGCGCAGTTGTCTAGCTCCGTGGAGTCCAACGGGGCCACCTCATCGACCTCCACATTGACAGACTCAGGGAGCGATACCACGTTTGGGATGTCGTCACCACTGATCTCGGAGGCGGCCGCGGACAAGAGCGCCTGAGCACCTAGGGCAAACTCGGCATCACCGAGCGAGGCGAGCCCAGTGACATCCGGAGCGTCATCGGCGGGAGTGGCCGCCTCCGCTTCGGCCTCTGAGTCATCCTGCCCGGAATCCTGATTCTCCTGGCCATCAGCTTGCTCGTCGGCTGCTCGTTGGCTGCCCGCCGCTGATCCTTCACGGCTCGAACTCTCGGACTCAGAGCCCGCGGAATCGCTGTCGCCGCCGTCCGCATTAGCCTGTGCAGCAACACTACTGGAGTCACTCGCGTTGTTAATCAGCTGATCAAAAGCGACGGTTCCGATCGCTCCGACCGCCAGCACAGCGGCGGCGGCCATGATCCACTGCTGTGGTCGTCGGTGCGCTTTTTCAGCGGCGAAGTCGTGCACGGTGGCGGGCTGGGGGGCGGGCCCTGTGGTGGATTGCCACCCGGCCGCGCCTGCTCGGGCCTGGTGCTCTAACTCCAAGCTGGCGCAGATCCGGTCGGCCAACTGCCGGGGCATCGGTGCGGGGTCGGCCAATGACCCCAGGACATCCCGCATTCCCGTGGGATCTTCGTCGTGGCCACCGTTGGTCGAACCCGTCTGCGGGGTGCTCACCGACAACTCCTTACTGCAGCAATCAATATTGGAGCACCGCGGCGCGGCACCCCATCAGTGATACGACGCATGCCGGTCCGTTGTGGTTCCCAGGTCTGATCGAGGTTCTTCATCCTGCCCCCAGTAATTCGGCTAACGCGGAACGTCCCCGCGAGCATCGAGACTTGATGGTGCCCTCGGCCACGTCCAGCACCTTCGCGGCCTCGCTCACCGATAGTCCCTGCATGTCAACCAATACCAAGGCCATCCGTTGGGCTTCGGGCAGATGCTCGAGGGCAGCACGCACATCGATCCGGACCTCAACGCTGCGGTGATAGTCGCGCGGCTCTACTGGATCGTGATCGGCGATGTTCGAGGTCGGGCGCGATCGGCGCGTCCGATCCAGGCAAGCGTTCACCACGATTCGATACAACCAGGTGCTGACCTGCGAGTCGCCACGAAAGGAATCCGCACGTCGGAAGGCGTTGATGAAGCCGTCCTGCACCCCATCTGAGGCCAACTCAGGGTTGCGGGTGGTCCGCAGAGCGACAGCCCACATACGGTCTTTGTGACGACGAAAAATTTCACCAAAGGCTTCATTGTCACCCTCGCGGTGCAGGGTGAGCAATTCGACGTCACTGCGCAGACTGAGGTCCTGGGTGCTCATCGACTCAACGCACCGCAACCTCGGAGACATACACAATTTCACCGTTGGGTCCGGGCCACGCACGCGTGAAGTAGACCAAGACGTAGCGACCCTCTACGGCCTCATCGGCCGTCACGGTGAGGTCGCCGCTCGCCTCGTCGTCTTCGCCAATCTGGGTGGCGTCCAAGGTTGCCTCATCGCCAACGTAGACCTCGACGCCGTAGTTACCCTCGGGGAACGAAATGTCGACCTCGCTCACGTCCTGGCTTTCGCCGAGGTCGATCGCCAGGCCCACGCCGTCTTTGAGGTTGCCCCAGTTCGGTGAGAGATAGGTGCGGCTGCGCCATGACGTAGTCGAGTCGCCGTCGATCGCCAGCGGGGTCAGATTGTTCTTCTCGTTGCCATCACCTTGCGGGTCGTATGAGGTGATGGCAGCGGGCTCGATAGGCTCCAGCGGCTCTTCAGTGGGCTCTGCTGTCTCCTTGGCCGTGTCGTCAGGCTCACTCGTCTCGTCTGCCTCGTCGGGCTCTGGGTCAGCAGCAGGGGTGTCCTCGGTGGCCGTCGTAGAGGATGCCGTTTGGTTGCTTTCACCGTCGCCGCCGAAGAGCCCTTGGATCGAGTCGTATCCCAAGAAGAGGGCGACCACGACCACCGCGGCGATGACGGCTAGCACGATACCGCTCTGAAACGGTTGCCCGGCAACGGGTGTCGTGGTGTCGCCATCGGAAGGGCCGGCACCTGACGGGCTAGCACCACCGCCACCCTGACCGCCACCAGCGGCTGAACCCCCGCCAGAAGCACTGCCTGCCGCAGCCGCAGCAACGCCCCCAGCCGCTACGACTGCCCTGTCGCCCTCGTCGCTCCTATTCTTGGTATCGCGCTCGTTGGTATCGCCGTCGTTGGTTTCGCGGTCGTTGGCATCGTGGTCGGCAGCGTCCTCGGAACCCGCCGAGGCATTCGGGGTGACGACGCTCGATGCACCTGTGGCACCTGCGCCCATCGCCACAGCGCCTGCTTCGGGGCGGTGGTAGTCAGGCTCAGCCTCATCGGGCTGCTCGTCATGGTGACGGTTGGCTTCTCCCACGTGAGCGGCGGTCGCCGCTGCGCTAGCACCCGCACCGGCAGCCAGCGCCGCGTACGCGGCGCCACCGTCGTCATCGTCCAACGGCGCGTCGAGGCTGAAGACCGATGAGAGGGTCACCACTTCGGACGGCC
>JBBSKS010000147.1:0-6537 GCA_038256095.1 Actinomycetales bacterium
CGCGCACCTAATGCTCGACATCTTCGCGTTTGTCGGTTATCTCGTGCTCGCGCCACGGGTTGGCTGGCTCTAAAGGCTCCGGGGTATGCCCCCTCGCGCCGAGGAATCTGGGAGGGTAGAGCGATGAGCAACGTCACCGTCGTCAACAATGCCGCCGATTCGCGTTTCGAAATCGAACAAAACGGGGAGGTCGTCGGCCACCTCGACTACCGCACCCAAGGCAACACCGTCGACTTGACGCACGCCGAGACGGACACCTCGGTGCGCGGGCAAGGGCTAGGCGGGGTGCTGGTCCAAGGTGCCCTCGATCGGATCAAGATCGACAAAATGACCGTTATCCCCACGTGTCCGTTTGTGGCGACCTGGATCGAGGAGCACGAGAACTATCACAGTCTGCTGGCCCCTAGCTAAGCCCTAAGATCGACGACGAGGAGTGAACGCGGCTCCGTCGTAGCGCACCACCATGCCGGGGCGGATTTGGACGCCCCGGCGCACCACGATGTCGCCGTCGACAGTGACCTCGGAGTTCTCGATCACCATGCGCGCCATGGCTCCGTCTTGCACGACGCCAGCCAACTTCAACAGTTGGCCGAGCCGGATGGCGTCGTCGCCGATCTCCACGTTCTCTACGGTGCTCACCAGACCCAGGCTAGTAGCCAACGAGGGAAGTACGCCATCAGGAGGCCAGCGCAGTCAATGGGGTGACGACCGGGGTCTACCTCTTCCGCAACGCTTCAGCTGAGCGTCCGGTGAGCAGCCAGTCTGCTCAAAAGCGAGGCGGACAATGCGTCGATTGTGGCGAGGTCGGCCTCACTGAGGGGGTCGAAAACGAGTTGGCGCACGAGCGCGGCGTGCCCCGGAGCGGCTTGCTCGAGGAGTTTGCGGCCGGTGGTCGTCAACACGGCAAATGCCCCACGCCGATCGTCGGGGCAGTCTTGACGCAAGATGAGGTCGCGTTTCTGCATACGGGTGAGGTGATGGGAGAGGCGGCTGCGCTCCCACAGCAGGGTGTCCGCTAATTCAACGATGCGGACGCGACCGTCTGCGGATTCGCTGAGGCGCACGAGCACCTGAAAGTCGGGTGTCGACATACCCCAGTCTTGGTTCAATTGGCGGCCCACCGCTGCGTTCAGCTCTTCTTGGGCGTTGAGATATTGCCGCCACACGCGCTGCTGACGATCACTGAGCCACGGGTCTGCTTCCACGTCCATGTGCACACCCTAGCGCAGTAGTTGACACGTCACTTAAATCGGTGCAGTATGTGACGTGTCAACAAAAAGTTGAATCCGTTACTCACCCCACAGGAGCACTCATGACGCAGTCCACCCAGACCCCCGCCCGCTTGTCCGAATTGACCGGGAGCTACACCATCGACCCGGCCCATTCGCAGATGGGATTCGTTGCTCGACACGCCATGATCACCAAGGTGCGCGGCTCGTTCACCGACTTCGAAGGCTCCGTGCAGGGAGGCGACACCATCAGCGACGCACAGGTGTCGGTGACCATCGCAGTGCCGAGTGTGACCACCCGCAACGCAGACCGCGACGGGCATCTTCTCGCCGGTGATTTCTTCGACGTTGCGAACCACCCGAGCATCACCTTCGTCTCCACATCCGTCGAGGCCCTCGACGAGGCCACGCTGCGGATTGCCGGAGATCTCACCATCAAGAGTGTGACCCGCCCGGTGGCCATCGACTTCGACTACGCGGGCGCGGCCACCGACCCGTTCGGTATGGAGCGCATCGGCTTCGAGGGTGCTACGACGCTCCTTCGGTCCGACTTCGGCATGACCTTCAATGCCGCCCTTGAGACCGGCGGCGTGCTGGTCTCGGACAAAATCACTCTCGAGATCGAGATCTCGGCCCTGAAGAACGCCTGATCCTTAGCGGCTGCGGCCAGTGCCGCGTAGCGTGTGCTCATGACGGTCACGATTCGCCCGGCCCTGGAGAGCGAACTGGCTCAGGTGGGTGGCCTGGTTGCTGCGGCATACCTCGACGATGGCCTCCTAGCCGTCGATGCCCCTTATCTGGCACAGATCCGTGATGCAGTCGGTCGATCCCGTGACTCGGTCGTGTTGGTAGCCCGTGATGAGGATGCCGAGATGATTCTGGGCACCGTCACCTGGTGCCCCGTGACGTCGGCGCATCGTGAAGTGGCAGGCAATGACGAGGGGGAATTTCGGATGCTCGGCGTGGCCACCGAGGGGAGGGGGCGGGGGATTGGTGAGATGTTGGTGCGCGAGTGCATTTTTCGGGCCCAGCGTGAAAACCTCGCCGCCGTGGTGATCTCGACGTCGCCGCAGATGCAGGCCGCGCGGCGGATCTACGAGCGGCTCGGCTTCGAGCGTGTCCCCGACCGAGACTGGACTCCCGTGCCGGACTTCCCGCTGTGGGCATATCGGCTGGATCTTTAACGTTCCTCATCCCGTGGTGAGTCTGCGGTCCAAGTCGAACGCCGGACCACCCATCCCCATTCCCGGTGAGATCCGCGTGCTCGTCGCCGCCGCCTTCGTCATCGCCATCGGGTTCGGCCTCGTCGCTCCCGTGCTGCCGGCCTACGCGCGCAGCTTTGACGTGGGAGTGGCAGCGGCGTCTGTCGTGGTGTCGGCCTTCGCGTTCTTCCGGTTGCTGTTTGCCCCGGTCGGCGGCGCGCTGGTCTCTCGGTTGGGCGAGCGGCCGATCTACCTCAGCGGTCTACTCATCGTGGCGGCCTCGTCGCTGGCCACCGCCTTCGCGGACTCCTACTGGCAGCTGCTGCTCTTTCGAGGGCTCGGCGGCATCGGATCCACGATGTTCACGGTCTCGGCGATGGCGCTGCTGGTGCGCCTGGCTCCGCCCACGATTCGTGGACGCGTCTCCTCGGCATACGCCAGTTCGTTCTTGATCGGCGGGATGGTCGGCCCCCTGGCCGGTGGTGCGTTGGCCTCGCTTGGTCTGCGGGTGCCGTTCATCGTGTATGCCGTGGCCTTGGTCATCGCCGCCGCGAGCGTCGCGATCCGGTTGTCGGGGTCCTCGCTACGGCCGGACCCCGACGCCCCGGTGAACCCGCCGATGCTGCTGCGCGAAGCGTTGGCCTCGCCGGCCTACCGGGCAAGTCTGGCGTCGGGCTTCGCCAACGGCTGGTCGAACTTCGGCGTGCGGGTCGCGATCCTGCCGCAATTCGCCGTGGCGGTGCACAACGAAACCTGGGTGGCTGGCCTCGCGCTCGCCGTGGCCGCCGTCGGCACCGCGCTAACCCTGCAGGTGGCCGGCCGGCTGGCCGACCAGATCGGCCGGCGGCCACTGGTGATGGCCGGTTTGGCCGTCACGGCGCTGGGGCTCGGCCTGATGGGTCTGTCTGGCGATCTGCTGGTGCTGTTGATCCTGTCGGCCATCAGCGGCCTGGGGGCAGGCCTGGTGAACCCCGGCCAACAGGCCACCGTCGCCGATCTGGTGGGCTCGGAGCGCAGTGGTGGCACGGTGCTTGCGGCGTTCCAGATGGCCCAAGACTCGGGTGCCATCGTGGGGCCCATCCTGATCGGGCTGATTGCCGATGCTTTCGGTTTCGGGTGGGCCTTCGCGATCACCGGGCTAATCAGCGCGCTGGCCATCGTCCCCTGGCTTCGTGCTGGCGAGACCCTGCACAGGGATGCTCACGCTGCAGCAGAGGATCGCTGAGGCGGCCAGCTCACAATGGCTTGGCGAGGTGGGCCAGCAGATCTTTGCCAGACCAACGGGAGTCCACCAGGTCGCGCCGCAGGGGTGAGCAGGGCGTGATCCTTGGACGGCGTCCGGTCGTTTAACTGGTATGCCGTCCGGTAGCCCGCGTCCGCCACGTGCGGCAGGGCCTCCTCATCCCAGGCGCCGAACGGATAGGCGAAGTGCTCGACTGGCTGGCCCGTCATGCCCTCGGCGGTTAGATCGCGAACGTCGCTGCGCCTCATCCACCCCTTGTTGCCCAAGACCACGGTCATCACGAAGAACGTGGCCGTCATGTCTCGCTTGAGCATCTCCGGCAGCCCCACGCTGATCTGGCTCCCGTGACTGTCGTCAAAAGTCAGCATCACGGGCTTCGGGGGCAGTGGCGCGCCTTGGACCAAGTGCCTGAGGTATTGATCCGGGCCAATGGTGGTCCAGCCGTCGTCGGCGAGAGCGTCCAACTGGGCTCGGAAATTCGCCGGTGGGCACACCAGCAGGCTTCGGTCGTATTCGGAGTCCGAAGCCTTCCAGTCGCGCAGCTGATGCCAACACAACACCGGGACCACCGCTGGCTTGGCGATGTCCCTCGGGTTGGCGCTCGTCGTCGATGAGGTGTTCGGCGCATCGCTCGAGCCACCGGTCGGACCGTCCCCGTTACTTCACGCCGACAGGGTGAGAGCTGACGCCCCACCCAGGGCCCCGCTCAGAAGTGAGCGCCGAGTCAGCGAGCGACGACTTAACCGACCGGACGGCATACCAGCGGTCACTGGTAGGAAATCATGAAGGGGGTCGGCTCCTTGTCCATGGTCTGCTCCGGGGTCAGCATGGGGTCGTCTTCGTCGTAGAAGTTCTTCCAGCCGAACGGCATACCTTCGCGGGCATTTCCGACCACCGCCTGCCAGGTGCCGTCCTTGAGGTCGGGGCTGCCCTGACCGTCCATGTGGATCAGCAGTTGTAGTTCATCGTGACTCGCGTCGATCTGGTCTTGGTCCTGCAGCATCGACAGCCTGAACTGGTGCAGCACGACCAACTTCTGCGGAAGCTTCTCTTCCTTGGTCAGATCCGCCAACCAGTCGAGGACCGTGTTCACCTCGTCGGCCTCGACCTGACCGATCTGCTGCAGCGGCTTCTGGGTCGAGGTCAGGCGCCACTCCGGGTCCAGGGCCAGGCCCACGTTGGGATAGGTCAGCAGGTCCTTGTACAGCTTGGCCTGGTCGAGGAAGTTGGCTCGACCAGGCTGCAGGTCGAGCACCACGTAGACGCCCTCCTCGCCAGCCTTTTCGATCCACGGGCGCAGATCCTCCACGCCGATTTCACCGGAGTAGTCGCCGTCTGGGCCAGCCGATGCTTGGGCAATAGTCGCGATGATCTCGAAGGTCGGGACCACCGGCACGTCGGTCAGCGACTCGTAATCGGCCGCTACCTCTTTGGCGCGGGCGATGCTCGCTTCGAGATCCTGCTCGCCGAGTACGCCCAGACCGGGGGTGCCTGGGGTCCCGTAGAGGGCCACCAGCAGACGACCCGGGAACAGCGCTTGGCCACCTCCGGGCAACTGCTCCCCGGTCTGGGCGACCTCGATGCGTCCCGTCAGGGTTTCGGCATCACCAAAGGAGGGGCCCACCGCGAGCACCGTCTCGGGCTTGGCGTCGGCCAGTGCGGTGATCGCATCTGTGTCGTTGCGCAGGTCACCACCCTTTACCGGTACGACGCCCGCTCCCGCTGCCGTGGCGCTGGCGGTCGCGGCCTTGCTGGTGTCGCCGCCGTCGGAGTCGACAAGCACCGTCAGATCGGTCAGGCCAGCCGCGGGGCTGACGTCGTCAATATCGTCGACGTCGGTCACCACATCAACGTCGTCAATCTCCCCGAGAGCGGCTTCCGTTTCTTGCCCGACCGCCAATACCTGCTCTGCGCCGAGTCGCGTGATCTCTTCCAACGCAGCGATGGTGCCATCGTCACTGGGTGCTGCCGTCGAGCTCGACTGATCGCCCGTTGCCGCTGCAGTGTCTGCAGTGCTCTGCGCGGTGTCGGCGTCAGTCGCCGTGCTTGTGGCCATGTCGTCACCCGCCAAAGTGCTTTCGCCCAGCAGGAGCATCGGAACGCCCAGGGTTTGGGCGTGCTCAGCGGCTTCGTCGATGCTTCCTGCGTCACCCGCGCTCGCTACGACTACCGCTGGGGCACTCGCGAAGAGGGCTTGAGAGGCATCGATCGACAAGGAACCCTTTGTCTCGTCGCCAGCTCCAACTACGGAGACGGCGTCGACCTGGTTGAGTTGCGCCGTCGAGGAGCCTTTTTCAGCCTTAGGCGCGGACTCGGAACCGGAGGCACCGTCTTGGCCTGTGCCTGAGTCGTCGCTACACCCTGCTAGGACGACGCCGAGCGTCAAGAGGGCTGCGCCCACGCGGATGCGGCGCGTGCTGCGAGGTGCGTAAAGACGAGGTGCGGGTTGCGACATGATGGCTGTTCTCCCCAGAGAGGTAAACGGACTGAGACAGGCTATCGCGCATGCTGTGCCCATGAAGCCACGCGAATCGCCGACCGGAGGCCGCTGCGCGTGTGGCGCCGTGACTTATCGATGTACCGGCCCACTACGGAACGTGGTGAACTGCCACTGCGATCGGTGCCGTCGAATCACTGGGCACTTCATGGCAGCCAGTGGCTGCCAAACAAACGATCTCGCGATACAAGGCACCGCGCTGCGATGGTACGAGGCGACGCCCGGAGTGTTCTACGGCTTCTGTGGGATGTGTGGCTCCACGATGTTCTGGCGCGTCGATACTCAGCCCACCTGGATGTCGATCGCCGCCGGGACGCTCGACCAGCCCAGCGGTCTGCATACCGAAGCGGCGTTGTGGACGGAGCA
>JBBSKS010000148.1:0-6524 GCA_038256095.1 Actinomycetales bacterium
CAAGGATCGGCGCACCGGAGAACGTCGAGAAGTTGCGGTGGAATTGGCGGCAGCGCAGGTCCAAGCCGAGGTGAACGGGCTGGCCACCAGTTGACCCAGCCCGTGCGTGCGGTCATCTTCGACTGGGGCGGCACGCTCACCACGTGGCACACGGTGGACGTCCCAACTCTCTGGCGCCAGACGTATGCCGACCTCACTTATCCCGATGACGACGTGGCGGCCAGTGCACTGGCGCAAATCTTGACCGAGGTCGATGCGGCTGCGTGGGCGTCGGGGCGCATCGAGCACCGAAGCGCCCGGCTCGAGGACATTCTGGCGACCTCTGCGCGTCAAGCGGGTCTTTCCTTGGGGCAGCTCGACTCGGTGGCTGCCCGCACGGCGTACGAGGAGGCGTGGGCTCCGCACACCAACACAGACCCCTCCGTTCTGCCGCTCTGGACGTGGCTGCGAGAACGTGGAATAGCCGTCGGTGTGCTGTCTAACACCATCTGGTCACGCGGCTACCACCGTGGGCTTTTCGCCCGCGACCGTCTGTACGAGGACGTTTGGGGACCGCAGCAGGTGGGCATGAGGACCATCCACATCCCCCACAGCGCCATCCCCGCCGCCCACGTTGTCGCGACGGACGTCATTCCCGACGCAGTAGCGCATGACCTAGCAGACGTCGCGGGCATCGTGACGGGATGGATCGGCACTCAAGCTCACGCTCCCAGTTCCGCTGATGCTCGGTGATCACTGAGCTGTCGATCACCCTGCTGATCTTCCTCGTGCTCGCCGGGTTCACCGCCGGTTGGATCGATGCGGTGGTTGGCGGCGGTGGCCTGATTCAGTTGCCCGCTTTGCTGCTGGGCTTCCCCGGGGTGAGCCCAGTCCAGATTCTGGCGACCAACAAACTGGCCTCGATCTGTGGCACCACGACCAGTTCGATCACCTACTTCCGTAGGGTGCGACCCGACCTCAAGACGGCGCTCCCGCTGGCGGCAGCGGCCTTTGCGGGCAGTGTCTGTGGGGCCCTGTTGGCGAGCCAGATCCCGAAGGCTGCCTTCAACCCGATCATTTTGGTCGTGCTCATCGGGGTGGGGGCCTACACGCTGGCGAAACCCACCGTGGGCTCGATCCCGTCATTGCGTTTCACCGGGCGTGCCCACTATGCCGTCGCGGCAGCGGTGGGCTTCTTCATTGGGATCTACGACGGCGCACTAGGGCCGGGGACGGGTTCGTTCTTGGTGTTTGCGCTGGTGGGACTACTGGGATACGGCTTCCTGCAGGCCAGCGCGAAGGCCAAGATCGCGAACTTCGCGACCAATCTCGCGGCGCTCGTGGTCTTTATCCCGCAGGGAGCGGTGATGTGGCAGATCGGCTTGCTGATGGGGGCGGCGAACGTGGCCGGTGGCTACGTGGGGGCACGGACCGCGGTCGCCAAGGGCAGCGGGTTCGTGCGCGTGGTCTTTGTGGTCGTCGTCGGGGCCTTCATCGTGAAGATCGGCTACGACACGCTGATGCAACTCGTGTAGTCGACAACCTACCCGGACGACTAGGGCACCAAAATCTCCGGCTCGCAGTTCCCCATCGACCTCAGGGTCTCTTCGGTGCGGTTTGCCGATTCGGGGAAATTGTCAGGGCCGACCGGCTCGATGACGTGACCGTTGAGGTTGACCCGGGTGGGCTGGACGGCCAGCGACGATGTCACCTCGCCGTCGCCACTGAGTGTCAACGTGACCGCAGCGACCATGCCATCTTGCGTCGCCACCTTCAGGCGAGAATCGACATCGGGGGACTGGTTGGACAGGCTGTTACCGAGCCCATAGAGCACGAACCGGTCGTTAATCTCCTCGCATGCCTGGGGTAGGTGAACGTGGGTGCCCAGGATGAGGTCAACCTCTCCGGACTCCAGCAACTTTTCGGCAAGGGATGTCTGATCCTGCGTGGGGGTCCGGTTGTATTCCTGACCCCAGTGCATGCTGACCACCACTAACTCGGCTCCATCGCCCCGGGCTCGGGCGGCGTCCTCCAGGATCCCTGCGCTGCCTGCAAGGGGCCACAGCGACGGGGCCATCCAGTCTGCGAAGGAAGGGACATCGGTGTTAGGCGCCGAGGCATTAGGGAACGTGTAGGTGTAGGCGAGGTGAGCGACCTTGATGCCCTCGACGTCGAAGACCTGTTGCTCTTCGACGCGGTCTTCGTAGCCCGTCGGCCCGGCATACCCCAGCCCTGCGTCCGTGATGACGTCTTCCGTCTCTTTCAACCCGCGCAGCCCTTGGTCAATCGTGTGATTCGAGGCGAAATCGCAGCCGTCGTACCCCGCTGATGCGAGGTTAGCCGCGAGCTCGGTAGGGCTGGAGAAGATGAGCACTCTCGGCTGAGTGATCGTGCTGTTGTCGGCCGATATCGGCGTCTCCATATGACACAGCGCCAAATCTGCGGACGAGATCAGTGGCTCGATTTCGGCAAACATGGGGCCAAAGTCGTAGGCCTCACCCGAGCCCGCGTTGGCCTTTGCGTTTGCCACCACCGAAGCGTGGGGCAACACATCACCGGTGCCCGCGATGGTGATGATGCGATCCGCAGGAATCTGCGCGGTCGCGACAGCTTCTTCTTCTGGCTGTGCTGCTGTGGTGGCGTCTTCATCTGCGGCTACGGGGCTCGCGGAGGTTCTAGAGTCGTCGATGTCGGAGGAGGCTGCGCCTTCATCGCCCCCACCGCAGGCGGCGACTATCAGACTGAGCGATACAGCCGCAGAAGTGACAACTCGGGCTCTGGCACGGGAAGACTGCCTCATGCATGAAGGCTAGTCCTTAAGGCGCAGCATTGCCGAGAGAGCCCCAGGATCGTTCGTGGGCTGCTGACACACCGTCCCCGAGCAGAGGTATGCGGTGTCGACACCCCCGAGGGCGGGTCGTTGCTGCAAAACGGGCACGCCGCCAGCGTCATCCAAGTAGGCGCTGAGCACCATGACCCCCGGGCCGGCGGCGCGCGAAGCAGACTGCAGACTGCTGTCTGCGCGGGCGATAGCGAGCACGGTCGGGCCCGCGATCGCATCCTCGGCTGCCGTTAACGCCCATCCGGCGAAGCGCGGTGCTCGCGCCGCAATGGTTCCCATCGGTGCAATGGCCGCCCGCCCCAGGGCCAGATGATGAGCGGAGGCCGCCAACGCGCCATAGCGTAAGAGGGCTCCGGCGAGTGCCGCCTGCCCACACGGCTCGGCGTTGTCGCCGCGCGAGCGCGGACGCATCACGAGGTCGTTCACGTCGTTAGCGCTGTCACTGAAAGCAAGACTCGCGACCTCATCGTCGTTCTCGCCACGACTAGGGGAGTCGGCAAACACCTCGATCGCTACAGCAAGCACCCAGCGCGCTGAGTCCAGCCAGCGTGGCTCGGCGGTCGCCGCGTGCAGCGCCAGTAGCCCCTCGGCTAGGGCGCCGTAGTCCTCGGACACCCCGGCGGCCTCGCCGGCGACGCCGTCGCGCGAGCTGCGTCGCACCCGCCTCTCGACCACGTGAACGTCGAGCAGCAGGTCGGCGCAACGGGCTGCGAGATCAATCCAGTCAGGCTCATCAAAGAACCATCCGGCGCGGGCTAACGAAGCAATCAGCCATCCGTTCCAGGCGGTCACCACCTTGTCGTCGCGGCCGGGTTGGGGACGCAGGGTGCGGTGCAAGTCCATCCGCTCGCGGATGTCGGTAAACCAACGCTCGTCGTCCGGATCGTGGGGGCGTTGCAGCGTGGACGCGCCGTGCTCGAACGTGCCGACCTCGGTGACCACGAAGAACTCGGCTGCCCGCTCGCCATCATCATCACCCAGCACCCGACGCAGCTGCTCAGGGGTCCACACGTAGGTCAGGCCCTCGACCCCATCGGTGTCGGCGTCCAGGGACGAAGCAAAGCCCTCTTGCTCGGTCCACATCTCTCGCACCAGCCAGTCGATACATTCGCGCACCACCCGTGAGGCCAGGGCAAAATCACCCTTGTCGTTGTCACCCTGGCTGACCCGGGCGAGATCGGTGTAGACCCCCAGCAGCAGGGCGTTGTCGTAGAGCATCTTCTCGAAGTGCGGCACCACCCATGCTGCGTCCACGGCATACCTCGCGAAGCCGCCAGATATCTGGTCGTAGGTGCCTGAGCGAGCCATCGCGCGGCAGGTGGCCCGTGCCATCTCGTCACTGCGCGCATCACCGGTGCGCTGCGCATGCCGCATCAAGAACGACAGCACCATCGACGGCGGGAACTTCGGCGCCCCGCCAAAGCCGCCATTGCGGTCGTCGAACTCTGTCTGCAGCGTCGCGACTGCCGCGTCCAGCGCGTCAACGGTGATGGCCTCGCTCGATTCGGCGGCGAGTGCGGCCTCGCTCAGGGTGGCCACAATGTTCGCTCCGCCTGCGCGAACCTCCTCTTCGCGGTTGGCCCACGTCGTGGCGGCTGAGTTCAACAGATGCAAGAACCGCTCTTTGGGCAGGTAGGTGCCGCACCAGAACGGCTCCCCATCGGGGGTCAACAGCGCAGTCATCGGCCACCCGCCGTGCCCGGTCATTGCGGTGGTGGCTTGCATGTAGACGGCGTCGACGTCAGGGCGCTCTTCTCGATCGACCTTGATGGCGACGAAATTGGCGTTGACGGCAGCCGCCACCCCTCCGTCTTCGAACGATTCGTGGGCCATGACGTGGCACCAGTGGCACGCGGCATACCCCACCGACAACAGCACGGGCACGTTGCGCTCGCGGGCTTGAGCAAATGCCTCGTCGGTCCACGGCCACCAATCGACCGGATTATCGCTGTGTTGAAGCAGGTAGGGGGAGGTGGAACGCGCCAACCGATTACTCAACGATGTCTCCTCGACCGCACTGGGCTGCAATGCGCTAATAACGACCTTTGTGTACCTGACGATCACCTCGACCGCACCGGATGCGAGCAATCTGGGGTACCTCCTGCAAAAACACCCTGACCGCGCCCAGACCTTCGACATATCCGGCGGCGTGGCGCACGTGTTCTATCCGGAGTCATCATCGCAGCGATGCACCGTCACGTCGTTGTTGGAGGTTGATCCGATCGCGCTCATCCGTCGACGCAGCGGTGTGATCAGCGACTTTGCGTTGGGCCAATACGTCAACGACCGGCCGTATGCCGCCTCCTCGCTCCTGTCGGTTGCGCTCGGCAAGGTTTTTCGCACGGCGCTGAGCGGCACCTGCCGCAGTCACCTGGACCTGGTGACGGCGGCGTTGCCGTGAGAGATCCGCGTGCCTGTGGTGCCGACCAGTGGGGGAGTAGCCCAGGTCGCGGAGCTGTTCGAGCCGCTGGGGTGGACGGTCGACGCCGACCAGATTGCGCTCGACGAATCGATGCCGGCGTGGGGCATGTCTCGGTATGTCGACCTTCGGCTGACCGGCACCCAGGTGCTGGCTACTGCTCTATCGCACCTGTACGTTCTGCTGCCGGTGCTCGATGGCGTGATGCACTACTGGGTCGACGAGCAGGAGGTCGACAAGCGGTGCGCGCGAGTTCGACGTGGCTTCCTGATCACCCGCTGCGTGCCGAGATCGCTCGGGGCTATTTGGCGTGTCAGCGCGACCTCACCGATTCCGCTCTGGCGCGCCTCGCGCCCGAGCACAGTGCGGCCGACGCCCCTGAGGTTGAGGTTGAGCGCCCTGGCGAGACCGAGGCTGCGCCAAGGCCGCGGTTGGGAGCCGCGCGCGCTGAGGCTGTGGTCGCGGCGCTGCGGGCTGAAGCGCCGCCCGCGTCGTCGATGTCGGCTGCGGCGAGGGTGCCCTGCTGTTGACCGGGGGCCCGATTCGGCCGGCGTGCTGCGTTTGGCGATGGGCATGGTTGCGGCGGGTCACGCCATGCGTGTGCCTGGCAACCACGAGCACAAACTCGTGCGGGCGCTCAACGGGGCGGCGGTGCGGGCCACGCACGGCCTCGAAACGACCCTGGCCGAGTTGAGTATGGCGACGCCCGAGTTCCGCGACGAGGTCCGGGACTTCTGCGATTCGTTAGTCGCGCACCTGGTGCTGGACGACGGGGCATTGGTGGTCGCCCACGCTGGTCCTAAGGAGGCGTATCACGGGCGGGCTTCGGGGCGAGTGCGCAGTTTCGCTTTGTATGGCGACTCGACGGGGGAGACCGATGAGTTTGGCCTTCCCGTTCGCTATCCCTGGGCCAACGACTACCGGGGCAAGGCCATGGTGCTGTACGGGCACACGCTGGTCCCTGAGACCGAATGGGTCAACAACACGCTGTGCCTGGACACCGGATGTGTCTTCGGCGGACACCTGTCCGCAATGAGGTATCCCGAGCGCGAGATCGTCTCGGTCCCGGCTGAGCAGGTTTGGTACGAGCCGGTGAAGCCGCTCCCCGAGCCGGTTCCGTCCAGTGCGTCTGACCGGACCGACGGGAGCCAGCTCAACCTCGATGACGTGGTCGGCAGACGCGTGATCGACACCGGCCACCATGGCCGAGTGAGCGTGCACGAAGACAACGCCGCCGGGGCGCTCGAGGTCATGAGCCGTTTCGCGCTGCCGCCGCACCTCGTG